>JAJECD010000355.1 GCA_022822215.1 Candidatus Poribacteria bacterium
CTGCGGAAACCATCAGCCCGACAGCAATAAAGATACTCGCATAGCCTGAGGCAATCAGCAGAATCATCCCCAAGCGTCCCCAGTCTGCCGCCCCGAGCTGCGTCCAACTATCTGTAGAAATTACCGCCAGATTCAACAGGACCGCAAAATAGAACGGAATAAGGACAGCGATCAGCGTGCCTAAAAACTTTCCGACTAACAGTGCAGGTCGCGAAATTGAGTTGGCAAGGCACAACCGAAGCGTTCCACTTTCTCTTTCGCCAGAGAGGGCATCAAACGTAAACAAGAGCGGAATGAAAGAAAGCAGGTAGGTGATGATAAAGACCCAATCTATCTTGATCGCCTTGGGGCGTAGGTCCCGTGAATTCGGGTTGGCGGTGGGATAGTCCGCCGACCAGATGCTTTTGACTTGTGTGCCGAATCCCACAGTTCTACTCCAGGATCCCCAATTTTGCGTTCCGCGATCCGGCAGAAAGGCATCCGTACCGTCTGCAATGAAAGTTAGTGCGGATGGCTGTTTATAAAGTTTACCGGGTCCCTTCCTCAGCAGTTCATAGAGCTCCGTCCGCGACTGCAATGTGTCGCGGTCACCGGCAACGTTCTCGGAATAACTCCGAACCTTGTCTGGGTGACTCTGAAGATGCACTATGGCGTTGGTGACCATGAGTGCTGCCATGATAATAACAGTCAAAGCGAAGCGGAGACTGTTCAGATGGTCAAAGAACTCTCTTTGAATGATATGTCTTATCATTGTATTTTCTCCTTTACACTTCAACTTTGATAAAAATCAGAAAACTTACCATAAACAGCACCAGGTTCATGAGGAAAAGGAGGGACACATCCGTCAGGGCGCGTTGTGCGTTTTCGGAGACATCCACCCGCGCAAAGCGAAACTGTGGCAAATCCCACCAATCCACGGGGCCTTGATCAGAAGCGAACCAACGTCGACTCGCAAACGCCTCTTTATCGTGCAAGTAGTCAATCAGCGTCTGGCGGTACGCCTGGACTGCGCCGACGAAATCTAACATGCCATTTATATCCGTGCCTGCCCAGGCGGAAGTGGCAAAGGTATAGAGGCTGGCCGGGCTGAATTTCATCAACCGTTCATCCCATGTTGCTTGTCGAATGCTGGTCCGTGCCCAACGTTGTTCGTTTATCAACCCAATCTTTTCTGCGGCGCGGATATGCGTCGTGCCAATGAACGCTTGATAGTCTTGAAAATGCGGAAGGCTCGGTTCTGAATCGGCGTTCACTTTGGTCATGTTAAACCCATATCTTCTGCCACCGGAAGAAGAGCCCCCGGAATAACCTATATTAAACCTTGGAGGTTCCCCCTCAAGCGGACTGTTGGCTAAGAACCGTTGTTCTTCCCTGTCAACTTCTTCCCAAATCTGATCAATCTGTTGATATGCGGATTGTCTTTCTGCGCGCATGTCGCCTACAGGATTAAGAGTAAACCGACTCCAGTTCGGATAAACAAGCACCAGAACGACCCATAAGAACATACAGAGCATCAGGGAAGTAGCCGTGCGGCGGGTCATCGTAGAGATCAACAATCCAATCAGGTAGAAAACAGATAAGTAGACAATTGTTGTGAAGATTATCCCGCCAATCCTGAGAAAATCTGTTGTACCCAGTTGAATTGAACTCGCAAGAGAAAGCTGCAGCATCACTATCAGCAGGCTCATCAGCACGGGCAGCAGCAGGCATATCATTGCAGCAATATATTTCCCTAACAGAATAGCACCGCGTCCCACCGGGTGTGAGATAACCAGACGCAGGGTGCCGCTTTCCCAATCTCCCGCGATTGCATCATAAGCGAAAAGCAGTGCCAATAGACTTAGCACCACTTGAAAGATAAACACGAGGTCGATTTGGGAAAAAAGATTTAGATAGGGATTCTCCAGATTTCGTGCGGAGACACTTGATATTGTCGGCACTTCGCCGTGATAAATCTCAACGGTTGTCCCGAGACGCTTTTCTAATCCCGCACTCAAAAGACTAAGGGGGTTCGGAGGGCGTTCAACAAAAAGTTTCAACTCCGAATAGGTTTCTGCCGATACCGCTTTCTCACGATGAACTTTCGCTTGTTGGCTGTAACTCGCCACCCGGTTTTCGTGCGCGTCGATCAGCACAACGGTATTGGCGACGACGAGCAGGAGTGTAATAACGACAGCGGCAAGGAATCGCGCACTCATCAGATGACCTAAGAGCTCTTGGCGTATTAGGGTGTGTAACATAATCTAACCTCATTATTCATGGTTATCAGCCATCAGCCTTCGGCTCTCGGTCAGAAATATCTTTGTAACAATTTTCCTCTTTTGGAGGACTCCAGGGAGGCGTGAATTGCTACATCAAGCCTTTTAACTGACAGCCGAGAACCGAGAGCCGAGAGCCATTGAAGGTGTTTATAATTAAAGATACAATATTGGAACGAAAAAGTTGCATAATGTCTCGAAAAGTTTACCGATAGCTTATTGAACAGAGATTTGGGCGCGAAAAGCGTTGATACCTCCTGTCTGATTAACCCAACCGCCGGTGGCACGGAGTTGAAAGACCTGTCCCTTGTCGAACCGATACGTAATTGTTCCCGTTTCACCGGGTTGAATCCCCCATGCCTGGGCGAGTGCCTCCTGAGATGTGCCTTCTGTCTGACGGGTGCTATCGCCAGGGAACAGATCGAACGAACCGACAAGGGCTCCCCTACCGACTTGAATGGCGATAGTCAATGTGCCTCCATTTTCAAAGGCAGTCGTATCAATTCTTATAACAGTGTCGTCTTCAGGGGCAGTCGCATAACGAAAAGTGTCCAATACCTCTACGGCGGGTTGTATCTGATCAAGGACAACTCCCCGGCGACTTGATAGTGGCATCGGGACACTCTCACCGACTCCGGGACGTTTTCCCTCCAACGATTCTGAAAGGAACAGCCGATACTGCTTCGCCTTATTGCGCAAGGGCAGCTCGTTAACAGGCTGCCTACCCATGATTTCAAGTTCCGGTGAGACAATCAAACAATCTACCGGAGAGTGTCGCTTCCAACTTTGAATGATTGTTTGGGTCAAAGCCGATATTTCGTCAAGCGTTTGGGCATTTCGTAAGCGTTCCATGTCGGTGTTGAGCACCCACGTGTTGATAAAATTTTCGTTCAAGAGTGTGATATTCTTGTCATCAGAGAGAGCAACTGCCCTCAGGCTCTTGCCGCTTCCTCAGCATGCTTCGTCAGTCAGTGGGCCATCTGTTGAAACAATGTGAATCGGTTTCTGTTCTGCCCGTGCCATTTCCAAGGCTGCGTCCACTGATACCCAGTTAATGTGCTGTGATTTGTAAAAACGTAGGGTTAGGAGACGTTCGGCTTCTGATAGGGGTATTGCTTCAGAAAATTGGATATCTTGAATTATAGTTTCTGTACCGGCGCGCAGCTCGATTTGCGGGCAAAAGCCGGCATCCGTCGTAAAGGTAGTATCGCCGTAACGGTATCGGTTGACATCGAAGTTGAGTGTACCCTGCGGAACGTACATCTGGAAGAAGACGACTTTTCCTGCTGTTCGGTCAACGATAAGATGTCCGGTGAACTGTGAAGGGGTAAACCAACCGTCCGCTAATCTAAACTCTGCATGAACGCGAAACACGATGTGGGCTATTTCGGCATTGTAAGCACGGAGGCACGCCCATGTTCCCCGGGAATCTCCCCAATTGATGTGCATATCCAGATGCGGGTTCGGGTGAAGTTGCTTCAACAACGCCAATAATCCTGAGCGTTCAATCTGCCAGACTTCGCCAACAGAGACGCTATTTCCGCGGGATGTCGGATTTTCGTGGAGGAGTCTTTGCAGTCTCTGGAAAAACCCTTCTCCCCTCCCTCTTCGCAAGCCTGCTTCTGTCGGGAGAAACGCCCGAAAGATCGCTGTCGGATACTGCTTTTCAGGCTCAGCGACTTGCAGGTTTGCCAATGCCTCCCACTCTACATGGAAGTTGCTTTGGGTGTAGGCAATCGGGGCGATAAAGCCTTTAACGACCACGTTAGCGTCGCTGTCAAGTGTGAGAGCGATACTGTTGGGAGTGGATGTCTCGTTTGCAAATCCATATTGCAGAAGCAGTACGAAAATCAGAAGGTTTCCGATGCCTAATATTTTCATTTTCACACCTCCGTACAGAAATTGAAACGACAAGTAAGGTCGGGGTTATCGAATGGAGATTTGCGCGTAAAACGCGTTCGTACTTCCTTTTTCGCTCTGCCAATCACTTGCAGCCCCCAGTCGAAAAACTTGACCTTGATCAAACTGATAGGTGATTGTTCCTGTGCCACCGGGTGGAATTCCCCACTGATGTGCGAGGGCATCGCTTGATCTGCGTATGCCTCCCCTTGGGAGTTTCCTGTCACCATCAAATAGATCGAATGAACCCGCTGCTTCACCGCTGCCAACGCGAATATCAATCGTTAACGTCCCACCGTCTTCAAACGCTGTGGCATCAATATGGACGACGGTGTAGTCCAGGTGCCCGCTTTCCGGCATCCGAAAAAAGTCCAATACCTCCATCTGCGTCTGCTGTGTTTCTTCTATTGGCTGTTGGCTATCAGGGGTCAATGGATTGTTACCAGCGTCCGCTTTCCGACTGCTATGCACGTCGCGTGTGGACTTGCGGGACACTGCTGGCTGCTGATTGCTAATTGCTGACTGTTGGATTTTCACGGCGGGTTTGACCTGTTTCGTATGTGTCGCAGGTGCCTCTACAATGTCGACCTTCATCTCCGAAGTCGCCTCCAAACTATAAGGCTGCTGAAAGCGACCTATGTATTCATTGCCCATCCCAAGGATCAGTATAGCCACAATAGCAGTTGACGCGACTGCTGCCCAAGGAACCAAGGGTTTGCTCCCTTTCGGTGGCACAGGTTTGATGCTGCCGCCTTTCTCTTTCACGGCTTGGACGATGTTCTGCGTCAAATTTGGGGAAATCTGGTAGTTCCCCAATGCCTCTTGGATCAGAGGTTCTTCCTGTTTCAGACGTTGGCGTGCGCGGCTGAGTCGACTTTTAATCGTGTTTGCCGATACCCCCAGAAACTTGCTGATTTCTTCACACGTCATCTCCCCAAAGTAGTATAGCGTTATGATGGTGCGATCGCTCTCTTGTAGCTTGGCAAGCAACTTTTTGACGACTTCTTGCTGCACCTCAGTTGTCATTTTTGCTTGTTCATCTGCGACATGTTGGGAATACGTATCTTTTCCTTTTGTCATTAGGTCAATGTCCTCCACGAGTTGGGCATGCATCCGTTTCTTCCGGAGTCGCGCAATGCAGCACCGGGTCGCAATCACATACAGCCACCCCGGAAATCGCTCCGGTTCTTTCAGGGTGGCCAGGTTCTGATGCACTTTCAGAAAGGTCTCTTGCGTAATGTCTTCAGCGATATGGAAGTCCCCAATTTTGCGCCACACAAGCGCGTGAACGTGCTTCTGGTATTTTCTCACAAGCGTAGTGAAAGCGATTTCATCGCCATCAAGTGTGCGGCGAATTAATTCAGCATCATTTTGCATCGGACACCTCCTGGGGCGGATTTTCGTATAGGTTCAATCGTCCTATTTTTCGCATTAACTCCAAATTGGTTTATAGTGACGCGAGCGACGGGAAAATGGTTGCATAATTCTGAAAAAAAAAAGAAGATTCGGGGAAAATCTTCTTTTTTTATCTCTAAAATTGGGTGTGCGATGGGCATCAAATATCTAACCTAAAGAATTTCAGGAACGCTATGGTTGTTAGCACTACCCCAAGAAAGCAGAGCAGCATCACATCCACGACTGATTGACGGAAAGCGTCCGCTAAAGTTGTAGTTTCCAAGGGTGGTGGTTGTGTGATTTGGACAATATCACCTGAGTGGTACATTCTTCGGGAAACGTGATCAGAAATTTTGCTAAACAAATCTGTATGAAGCATATTGTAATAACGTTCGCCTGCTTGCAGGTATTTGTTCCTTTTTACCTTTCCAGTCTGTGCCAAGTTCGTGGTGAGATAGATGAGGGAAGAAGTTGGCGTGATTCGGGAAAGCGTCTCACCCACCTGTTCTTGTCGTTTTGTTTCACGTTTGTAATCTCGATCAAGTTTATTAGCGTGGTCTTGAAATTCCGAGCGATATTCTTCTTCCAAGGGTTTTATTCGTTCATCGAGTTTTTCCTGAGCATCTCCCATAATAACAATCCGTCCGCTTCCATCCGGCGGCGTTTCCATGATGAATTTCACTTTTTGTTCTTCGAGTGCTGCATCGAAATCGTCTCGCATAGCCTTCTTTTCCATATAGACGCTCTGTGAAGTTCGGGTCGGGACGATGACCTTGGCTGCGAGAAAACCGAGGCGTGGTGTAATTAACACAGCGAACACCCAGACAGTGAAAGCCACGATGAGCGCAGTCTTGGCACTGTCTAAGTAGGTGGAAATCACCACGCCTATTACAAAAAACACCGCGATGTAGAGTAGAGAGGCAGCCATCAGACTCAGGACTCGCGGAAAAATCTCTGACTCACCCAACGGAAACCCTTGCCAAACAAGAAGGAATAAACCGAATAGAAACGCTACCAAGAATGGTACAACAAACACAAAATACCCACCGATTAACTTACTCCACAAAAAGAGATCACGCGGCAAGGAATTTGCTAAGGTAATCCGCAATGTGCCTGCTTCTCGCTCCCCAGCGACCGCATCAAATGTGAACAGTAACGCAAGCAGACTGAAAACAGTACTTATGACAAATAGAAAGTCGAGATGTCCTAAGAGTTGGGAGAGAGGGGCAGAAACCACAGAGGGCGGACCCTGTGTAATGCCGTTGCGCGTCATCCCAAGATAACTTGGAAGTGAATCCCCTAATCCTTTTGCGAATACGCTCAGCGGCGTCGGTTTGAGAAAGAGTTTAGAAACTTCTAAATCTGTTTCCAATGGCATTTTTGGGTTTACTGTGGTTTCTGCAATGTTTGCTAATTTAACGGCTTCTTGATAGTCAACGAGGTCTTGGCGGTAAGTGCGATGATTGATGGAAAGGGTGAGAGGGATGAGCAAAAGGCACATCAAAAGGAGTGCGACGAACCTGGCACTCAAGATATGATGCATAATCTCTTTCTGAATTAGTGTTGGTAGCATGTTTTTGCCTCACCTTAGCTTTATAGGGTTTTGTTGGAATGCCGCTTTGGGGTTTCCCGCCACACTCACAGCGTCAACTATCACGATCTGCACCGACTGGCGCGTTGTTTGCTACTCTTTGAACTCAAGTAACTTCTTGACCTTTTGCGAGAAGGGCTGCGGATCGAAACCTATAAACACATCTTTAACAATCATTTCTCGATTGAAAAAAAGTGTTATGAGTTCGGTTTGTGGTTCAGCGGTATCTCTATTAAGGTGCGTTTGTATCTGACTGCTTTTGTCAATCCAAATCGGCATTGAAAGGCGATGTTTTTCCTTAAACGCCTCAATTGCCGTGGCATCACTGGTGCTAATACCAACGATTTGCAGTTGGGAAGCATCATAGTTTTCAAGCAGCTGCTCAAGATGTTTTAATTTGGGTCCGTGGGTGGTAAGGTCTGTTGGAAAAATATTAACAAGGGTAAATTTACCGCGGAGGGTCTCTAACTTGACAGATTGCCCTGAAAGGTTCATCAATGCCACATCTGGCATTGACTTGCCTAATAGATGGGTCAATTCCTCTTGCTTTGTGGATGTTGGTGTTAATTGCTTAAGTAGTGATTTTCCTTCTGGCGATTCAAGAAATGCCTCGCCGAATTGTTCTTTAAGTTTCGCGTGTAAGTCGTCCGATGGGTCAATTTGGAAGATCGTCGTTTTTGCCGCTTTATTACTGTTCTTGTGAAGTTGCTCTTCCATTTGCTTCCTGACTTCTTCGGGCAAGTCTGCCGACAAGTGCGGTTGTATAGAAAACCTTTTTACGATTTTTGCGGTTTTGTTGTAGATATTTCTTTGCCGCCCATTTCGATAGAGTTTCCCACTGACGCTTAGATTGAGCAGATGGTGCTCGCAACGTACCATCGGTAGCATGTCGCCTTCTATTTCCAATAAAATTTCCTGACCTGCTTTCTGGTCGGGGCGGAATTCATAAAGATAACTGCACGGTAGTGTCGGGTCAGATGCCCCTTCAGTGAGAACCCCGGGGGCTCCTACTGTTATATCTGCCGGACAGCGGAGCATTTTTTCGTCCAGATATTGTGGTGAGAGTTCAGAAAGCCATTGAGGTTCTACATTTGCTTTGGCATGATGGTTGTCGAGTGCCAATTTTATTTGTCGGAGATTTTCTCGGCATGTTTCAATCGATTTTGAATCGCCAGTGTTTTGTTTTTCCGAAGGTGATGCGAGTTCATAAGGATAGGCATCTGATAGGAGGAGACGATTCAGGCGAATCAGGGTTTCTCCACTTTGTGGATTTTGTGAAAGGAGTATTTGGGTCTGTTCGCTGAGTTCGATGTTGGTGAAAGTGTGGGCATTGTAAAGTGCAGAGGCTTGGAGGAGGCGATTTAGGTCCGCAAGAAGTGCTTTCTGGAGGGCAGAAGACGGGCTGCTGATGCCGTCATATTCCATTAGCTGTTGCTGTGTTTCGTCCGAAAACTGGACGGCTATAGCGTTGGATACCGCAGCGCGCGGGTCTTGGAGTTTTACTGCTAAACTGCCTGGATCTTTAATGTCTTCTGGATGAAATAGAAGTTGATTTTCGTTGGCCGAAGTAACCGAAGTCAAGATCAATAGAGTCGTGATCAGGAGGGTTATGATTATCGGAAGTAAGAACGGCCTTGGATCGCGAATCTTCAGTTGTAAGATTACTTTGAGCATATTTGAAATCTCCTTGGCACCTACACTTTTATTGAATTTCACACCCCCTTTCCAGAAAAGTTCCGAAAAAATATAAAGATCGTATCCTACGCACCTAACAATTCAGCCTTGTATGTTTCAACAATCGCCGCCAAGATAGATTCAGGAATATCCTCCAACTGCGATGCTAACTCCTCTTCGACGTTAACCATCAAGCTGTGGTCAAACGTTTCACGTTCGGCGCACGGATCAAGGTATTCGCCTTGTGCTTCCAAGAGGACTGCTAAGCGCGCTGGTGTCAACCCTTCAGAAATGCCATGCAGACCCCACGCCGTGCCTCGGTAGCCTTTCTCATAGTCGGAACCGAGGTGTTTCTGTAGGATTTCTTCTCTGTTCGCGCCTTGCGCGCCGCTGTTTTCGAGTTCTTCTGATGCATCGATTGCCCGCGGATCCAACTCTACTTGGAACGCGGTCGAGGCATCCGCCGCTGGGACAGGATAGATTTTGTAAACCATATTTTCCTCATGAGTGGCTATCAGTTATCGGCCTTCGGTGCTTGGCAAAGGAGACTCACTGGTGCATCAGTAAGCGTTCTTCGTTAAGTTACCGATTGCTGACTGCTGATAGCCGACAGCCGTTATACCACTGCAGAGAGTCCGCCATCAATGTTGATAGCCGTTCCCGTAATAAACGATGCGCAGTCCGAGACAAGAAACGCTACGAGATTACCCACCTCACCCGGTTCACCTAAACGCCCAAGCGGATGCTCCGTGCCACGCGCTTCCCAATACTCCTCAAGCGTTCCGGGTGAACCCGCTGCTTTCCATGCCCTTTCCCCTTGGGCACTTTTAATTGAGGTAAGACAGACGGTGTTAACCAAGATTTTGTGCGGTAGAAGTTCTTTAGAGAGTGCTTTTGTCAGCGCAATCCCCGCGGCTCGACTGACCGAAGTCGGACACGATCCGGCGCTCGGCTGTTTACCGCCCGGATGCGTGATGTTAATAATTCTGCCGCTACCGTTATCTTTCATGTGTGGAATCACCAAGCGCGCACACCGAATCGCACCCATCAATTTAAGATCCAAATCCTCGTACCACGCTTGGTCGCTCATCGTTTCAAAGTCACCACCCGCTGATCTACCGGCGTTATTCACCAGAATATCAATCTTTCCGTAGTGATTTACCGTTTGTCCAATAAAATTCTCCAACGTCCCCGGGACCGTTACATCTGCGGGAATAGCGAGAACCTCACCACCCGTTTGTGTGCGAATGTCTTCAGCAGCGTCCTCTAAGACTGTTTCGCGTCTGCCACAAATTGCAACCTTCGCCCCCTCTTCACACAGGCGAAGTGCAATACCTTTGCCGATCCCTTCGCTGCCGCCGGTGATAACGGCAACTTTTCCAGTCAATCCGAGTTCCATAGTTTCTCCTTACGTTTTTGAATGAATATATGCAATTCTAATCCATCAGCGACGCAATCGCTTCCGGCACCGCCTCCAGGACATCGCTCGCAATGAGTCCATGCGTTCCCAATCTTTCTGATACAATATCTCCGGCTAAGCCGTGAACGTAAACGCCAAGCGCGCCAGCCTGTTCGCTCAATACGCCTTGTGCCATCAGTCCTGCGATTATACCTGTCAAGACATCCCCCATACCTCCCGTTGCCATACCGGGATTACCGGTGGAATTGATCCACACATTTCCATTTGGCGTTCCGGTAACAGTCGGGGCACCTTTAAATACAAGCGTTACACCGTGTTCACTTGCAAACTGTTGTGCAGTGCTAATTCTGTCTAATTCTAATGTTGAAACCGAGGTATTCGTTAACCGAGCCATCTCACCCGGATGTGGTGTCAGCACTGCGTCCTTACCGAGTAATGGGATAAGTTCCGTCGCTTGGGCGAGCGCGTTCAATCCATCTGCATCGATAACCATCCGTAGACCCAATCCTTGCTCCTGATTCTCGCGAACCAATTGATGGACGAGTGTCACCGTCTCTGGGTTTTGGGAGAGTCCCGGACCGATCGCAAGAACGGATTTCGTCTTTTCTGCGAATTCAAGGAGAGTTGAGACCGCTGAGACCGCTAAGCTGCCTGCATCCGTTTCTGGCAACGGCAGTGTCATTACCTCAGGCAAAAGTCCTTCTAAAATTGGATTGAGATGCTTCGGTGTCGCGAGCGTTACCAATCCCGCGCCCACCCGCAAAGCGGCCTTACTTGCAAGTGCCGCTGCACCCGTCATACCCGTTGAACCTGCAATAACGAGAACCCGTCCGTAACTCCCTTTATGAGAGGCGGATGGACGCGACGGCATCCATTCTGACGCTTCTGCTGCCGTTGTTCTGTTTACCTTAATATTTTGGGCATCTACAACCTGTTCGGGAAAACCGATGTCAACAACTTCCAGTTTTCCGGCAAATTCGGCACCTGGATGGACTAACAAACCTCTTTTGGGTAAGCCTATTGTTACAGTTCGATCTGCTTGCACGCAAGTGCCTAACGGATTCCCTGTGTCTGCATCCAGACCTGAAGGTAGATCGACAGAGAGAATAGGTATGGGAAGATTATTGATGGTGTTAATTAGCGGAGCGATGGGTTCGCGCACCTCGCCACGCAATCCTGTACCGAAAATCGCATCTACGAGGAGTTCGCAGCGGATGATGTGGTTTAAAGAAACGCTTTCTTTCGTTTCGCGGGTTGCGTCCGTTAAAATTTCCTCAATCCGCAACTTCAGGTTTTTCGCAATTTGGAGATTAACCGCTGCTTCGCCAGTGAAACTTTCTGGCGGAGAGACCAAAAAAAGATAAACGTCGTATCCTATATGGGCGAGTTGGCGGGCAATAACGATACCATCGCCGCCATTGTTCCCTTTGCCAGCCAGGATACCAATCCGTTTGCATGTCGGATAGTGTTGTTCAATCGCACGAACGATGGCACTCCCAGCCGTCTCCATGAGAACGATGCCGGGAATGCCGATACCTTCAATAGTGTCCTGATCGATCTGGCGCATTTCCGCCGCAGTCACGACCCTCATGCGGTGTCGCTCTGCAGTTTGTCAGCGAGCACTAACAGGTGTGCTTCCATTTGTGGGATTGCCTCTTCTAAACTCTCCCGCGCTATCTGAATTTCTTGAACCCGTTCGTCTTGATGGGTCTGGAGACAGAAATTTAGATTTGTGCGGAGGTCGAACAGGCTCTGATGAATGTGGTCTTGAAAAGAGCCTTCCGGGTACATCCACCGTCTACCACGCGTCTGTCGCAAGTTGAAGTGGCAGTGCCCATTATCGCCGCCGAAGCAGTCAAAGCGCATAATCTCATCGTCGTAGACGAACAAAGAAGCCGCGGGACCGCGTCCACCGGCATCATCACGCCAGTATGTCTCTAATCGAACGTTATCCTGGATAGAATATTCAACCAGGTCATGCTTTTGATTCGCCATCTGTAGAACCTCCTTGGGTATTTCTGCGCGATTAAAGCCGCGCCTAACAGTACCTAAGGTAAAAAAGTGCCTTGCCAAATGCCTCTTGACAGTCAACCAAATTTGCGCTACAGTATAACAAACGCGGGAATAGAAGTCAATATCTAACCTATAATTTTCTATCATAGCAGAGAGGTAGAGCAGCAACTTGCATATTTCTATTGTTGATGCACGACAACTCGCTGAAACCTTTTTAGTGAAGAGCGGTATCTCATCGACAGATGCCGCCGTTATTGCGGATATTCTCTTAGAAGCCGAACTCCGCGGACGTAAGACGCACGGGTTTATCCGATTGCCCGGCATTAAAAGCCGCTATGAACAGGGCGAACGGACTGACATCCAAATTGATAAGGAAGAAGGACAGTGCGTACGAATTAACGGTGGAAACCAGTCCGGCTATCTTGTCGCTTATCGCGCAATGGAGCTCGCGATTGAACGCGCCAAACAAACGGGTTCAAGCATTGTTGGTGTTTACAATACATCGCATTGTGGCATGGCGGGATACTACGTCGATATGGCGCGAAAGGCGGATATTATTGGGATCCTCTTTGCCGATTGTTTGCCACGCATTACCCCTGAAGGCGGAACTGAGGCTATTTTAGGCACAAATCCGCTTGCTGTCGGCATTCCGTCTAACACAGTCCCCCTCTTGTTTGATATGTCCACTGCTGCGATTACCAATGGCGATCTACTCGTCGCGATGCGAGAAGGTACTGAAATCGCCGAAGGACTCGCTTTTGATCAGCATGGCGAAGCGACGACGGATCCCGATGCGGGATTGAAGGGGAGTGTGCGTCCTTTTGGCGGGCATAAAGGCTTTGGACTCGCACTCATCATACAAGTTCTTGCTGGTGCGTTAGTGAACGCTGCAACGGTCCCACCGCCTGGTGCAGACTACGGCTTACTCATCGTCGCACTGAACCCGACAAGTTTCGTGCCTCTGGCACAATTTAAAACAGAAGTTGATAAACTCATCCAACAGGTCAAGGAGAATCGACGCGAGACAGGCGTTAAGGAAATTCTTATCCCTGGCGAACGCGCGTATCGTCAGCGGGAGGCACACCTTGTTTCTGGCATCCATTTAGATGACGCACTTCTCCATCAATTAACTTGACTGAACCGCAAGGAATAATTAAAAAATGGAAACTACTTTTAAAGCAGGTATTATCGGTTGTGGCGGTCGTGGGCGGTCGCATGCTCGCGGGTATCAGGCATCCCCAGATGTTGATATTGTCGCCTGTTCCGACCCTATTGAAGACGCACGAAACGCCTTTGCTGAGCAGTTTGAGGTGCCTAACACTTACGAAAACTATCAAGAAATGTTGGATACCGAATCGCTTGATTTCGTGAGTGTCTGCACCTGGATTGAACTCCACAAGGACATGGTAATTGCTGCCGCGAATAGCGGCATTCGAGCCATCCATTGTGAGAAGCCGATGGCACCTACATGGGGCGATGCCAAGGCACTTTATCAAGCCTGCGTTGATAACGATATCGTCATAACGTTCTGTCATCAACGCCGTTTTGGTGCACAATTCGTCAAAGCGAAACGTTTGGTAAACGAAGGCGCGATCGGGGAATTACGTCGCCTTGAAGCGGCTTGCCCGAATCTACTGGACTGGGGAACCCATTGGTTTGATATGTTCTTTTTCTACAATAATGACGAACCTGTTGATTGGGTTATCGGTCAAATAGACGTAGCCGAGGAAAAAACCGTTTTCGGTGTTCAAGTGGAGACGAGTGGCGTTTCATGGATACGCTGGAAGAATGGTGTAGAGGGGTTGCTCGCAACAGGGGGTGCCGGTTTAGGAGGCTTCGCGAATCGTCTCATCGGCACGAAAGGCATCATTGATGTCGGTAGCAGGGGTGCGGCACCAGTGCGGATGCTCCGAGAGGGTGGCACCGGATGGGAAGAACCGGACTTAACCGGCTTGGTCGCTGAACGCGACGCAACAATACTCTCTGTCTTGGATCTCGTTCACGGGGTAAAGACCGGACGTGAGCCGGAGCTCAGCGGGCGCAAGGCAATTCAGGCGACTGAACTTATCTTTGCAACATATCAGTCGAGCCGACAACGGGCGAAGATTAGTTTACCGTTGACAGTGGATGATTCGGCGTTGTTGACGATGGTTGCTAATGGCGACATTGGTTAAGTGGTTATCAGTTGTCCGTTATGAGATATGCTGCTGACCTGAGGATGGTTTTTAACCGGCGACTGAGTACAGCTACGCTGAGGATCGGTATTCGGAAATCCCTTTTGTGGTTGGTTATTAGTTGTCGGTTATATAAGATGTTTCTGCTGCCATGAAGTGCGATTTCTTTCTGTGTTTTCTGTGATTTTTATCAACCTAATTGAAATTTTTGCGTCTAACAGATATAAACGGGTTGTTCTATTGTGGATTGCCATATCCGCTGTAACCCAAAGAACATAAAGCTAAATAGTGGGAAGCAATAAAGAAATACCGGGATGTTACCGACGCATCCCATGCAGGGCGAGTTATCGGGTTAACAATCATCTGGCTCGCCACGAGCAGGGAGAAACGAGTGCCAAAAATTAAAAATAAAGAGGGGTCGGCTGTCAGCTGTCGGCTGTCAGCAGCTCTTGTAAAGCCGACTGCCGAGAACCGATCGCCGAAAGTTCCTTTCAGCGAAGCTTGCAAGCTGAAACGTGCTATCAAATGGCAGGTTTTTATCTGTCTTGCAGTTCTGATGGTGTCTACTGATGTTTGGGCAGGTCTCACAAGTTTATCACTTGATGCAGAGGGTGATACGATTTTCAAGGGGGGTCAGGAACAGTTAACTATTGTTTTTACTGTTGATGATAACACTGCTGCTGATGGAGATTCTTATACTGTTACGGCAAATCAACATCTGATTAGACGTGGAACTGTATCCGCAAACGGGTCGGTTCGTGTCCGTTGGAACGGACGTATTAACAATAGGCAGCTCCCAGACGGAACTTACACAATTAGCGTTACGCTCCACAAGGAGGCTGCACCCGGCGAAGTATTGGAGAGATCCGGGGACGCTATTTTAGACACCAGCCCCCCACGCATCTCCAGCGTATTTGCTAACGAAGACCCGAATCTATTGCTTACTAACGGCACTTTTATAAATGTGCCGATGCGGACGATAACTGTCGTACCGGACGTTGATGACGGAAGTCCTGTGGATTTGGGAGCGGAACGGACGAATATCGTCCTAAAAAATGCACGAGGGGTCGTACGCAACGGTTATCTCAATTATGAAACGCAGCTGAGTTTTAGTTTAGGAAACCCTTTAGATATACGTGCCGAAAATGAAGCTTATACGCTAACAATTACGCTTGTTGATAAAGCCGGGAATCTCGTTCAAGAGACAACGGAATTTACCTTTGATAATGTGGCTCCCAATTTGGTGAGTGTTGCTGGTAATACCGGCACTATCGCTCCGGGGAGTGGCGTTAACCGTCAGTTAGATTTTATTGAAGTTACGCTTGCAGACAACTTTGAAAACGGTGTTAATCTCTCTGGTTCGACGATTCGTCTCAGCGGACCGGAGGGTGAAATTTTAGGACGGCAGACATTTCCGGGGCGAAATAGAATTCGATGGGTGCTTTTAGCACCGTTGTCTCCCAAAGATGGCCTTCGCGATGGCGAATATACCATTGAAGTTGTTGGAATTGATAACGCCGGGAATCAAAGCAGCGCTGTTAGTGTCCCTTTTGTTTTTGATAACCTTCCACCGCAGCTCACCTCTTTAAGCCCAACACAGGATGGTGGATCCTTTAACCAAATTGGCGATACCATTTATCACAATCAACCCCTTACACAGATTGTTGCCGCCTTTAGCGACGGCAGTGCCGGGATTGGTGTCGATTTTGAGCAGGGTACGCGGATTGAGTTTAGTGCCATCCAGAATGGAAATACGACTGAACGACTCACTGGTCGGACCTTTGTAGACAGAACGAATACCCAGATTACCTACGTTTTGGATGAACCGCTTGTGAATCAAGATGGGAGTTACAGGCTTGACGTACAATTCGCCGATACACTCGGTAATTCGGACAGGGAGATCTTCCTCCTCTTCTATGATACGCAGCTCCCTACCCTTGTGTCGACCTTCCCCGCAGCGAATGAAACCGTTGATAATTTATCGCAAATCCGCATAGTTCTGAATGAAACAGCGAGTGGTATTGATTTCATTCAAAGTAGTTTCCGATTGACCCGCGATGTCGGCGGAACGCAAGTAGAGGTGCCTGTTAATATCACAAATAATGGTACGGACACTGCCACACTAACCGTCTTGGAATCCGTCGCCTTGGATGGCTCTGATGACGGTACCTACGCTATAGAAATTACACCGACTGACCGTGCTGGCAACGTCGGCGCGACGGCTCGTCATGAATTCTATCTTGTCAGCCAAAGCCGAACAGAAGTCCGATTAACAATACCTGAACAGACAACCGTCACTAATTTAGATACGGTTGTCGCCGAACTTACGAACTATATTGGTACAGGTATTAATTTCAATGAATCAACTGTTACAGTTACAAACCCACAAGGTGTTGTCGTCCCAGAGCGACGGGTTGACACGGATACGACCAATAATCTCTTAACATGGAGCACCGATGCTGTAATCCCACGTGATGGCACCGCGGATGGCGAATACACCATAGCTGCAACTTTCGTTGACTTTAGTGGGAACCGCTTTGCCCAAGAATTTCCAGTCTTTTTGGATACGCAATTTCCGGCAATTGAGAGCGTTCGTGTCGCAGCCGGCTCCGAACCGGTGTTGTCTGTGAATCGTACGATAGACGTTGTGCCAAATTTCTCGCAAATCGTCGTAACTTTTGAAGAACGTTCTGACAGCACAGCACGGAATTTACAAGTTTCCAAGAGCGATGTTGATTTTGTGAATACCAGTTTTACGCTTGCCGGTCCAACTGGCGAAAATATACCGGTCAATCGTTTTGATAATGGACGAACGACTTTAACGCTGAATTTCCAAACCTTGACCCAGCCGGGCGAATACGCGCTTTCAATTACACCGCAAGACCTGACAGGCAATCAAAGCACAGCTGCTTTTGTTTATAGATTTCAAATTGACGTTTCCCCGCCTATGGTGAGTTCTGTTTTAATTAATGGTGAAGTTGGTGCGATTGTTTACGTCAACGGTGTGGCTGCTGCTACTGCTACGATAATGGCGACGCTTCGGGATTCCTCTGGTGTTGGATTAGACTTAGGCGAGGGAGGCTCAACTATCACCGTTACCACCGCGGAGGGGCTGCCGGTTCCCGGTGTCACAACATCGAGTGGAACGAATCAGTTGACTTGGGTGCCCGCAGCGCTGCCGACCGATGGCAGTGTGGATGGAACTTATACGATTGCTGTCACACCTGTAGATAGAACGGGTAGACAAGGTGAAGTCATTTATCGGCAGTTAATTTACGATACGCAGGAGCCTCGCGTTACGACCTCAACACCAGTGTCCTTGGTGCAACCTATCACCTATATCGGGGACACGTTCACACAACTACAGTTCACTGTTGGAGATGTCGGCCCCGCCGGTTTAGAATTAGAAGATCAAGCCGTGGAATTCCTTGATGCTAACGGAGTACCCGTTCCAGGGACGCTTACCGTCGATGATATAAACAATCAGCTTTACTTCACTCTTGACGCGCCTTTTCCAAGAGATGGTACTGCAGATGGCAACTACCTGGTAAGGTTTTCCCTCGTTGATAAAGCGGGAAATCGCCTTAATACCGAGCGTAAGCTTTTTTATGATTCGCAAGTGCCGCGGTTGTCTTCTGTAATGATAAATACTGATTCGCCGATGGAACTTCTACCGCAACAGCTTGCCGAAATTTTGGAACCTATCAGTAAAATCACCCTTCAATTTGAAGAGGCGACAAGAGTCGATTTCGCCAATATGGTGATTACATTGACAGGTCCAAATGGCGAGTCAATACCACTCACATTGGAAGATAATGGTAAATCTCAACTCATAGCGAATTTTCTTGATACACATCAAGTTGGGGTCTACACGTTATCTGTCACGCCGCAAGATGTGGCAGGGAATGTCGCCCCCGGTGCTATTAATTACCGTTTTGCTCTGGGCCTCAGGTTGCCAGGGGTCAGTTCCGTTGTTATAGATGGACAGACTGCGGATGTCGCTTATGTCAATGCCAACAACGTCGTCATAAGTGTTACTTTCTTTGATCCAAACGACACTGGATTAGCCTTGGATAGTGAGGGTTCAAGTGTCATTGTGACGAATGCTGCAGGGGTTGCTGTACCCGGACGGACGCAAATAGATGGGATTGACCAACTGGTATGGGAACCTATATCTCTCCCCGCAGACGGGAGTGTTGATGGACGGTATACCGTAGAAATTACACCTATTGATAAAATTGGCAGACGTGGAGATGTGGTCTATCGTCAATTTATCTATGACACGGAGATGCCTCAGATAACTGCAGCATCTCCGCTAATATTGAGGGACCCCGTCTCTTACATCCAGGGTGATTTCAGGCAATTTGTGTTTACTATTGAAGATAGGGGGCCCGCGAATCTGTTTTTTGAGGACCAAGCGATTACGTTGGTGGATGCTTCAGGGACTGTTGTGCCGACGACACTGACGTTTGATGCGTTAGCGGGTGAACTCTATCTAACGCTTGCAGCTTCATTCCTTCCGGACGGGAGCGCGGATGGTGAGTATACGGTGAAAGTATCGCTTGTTGACAAAGCACAGAATCGTCTGGACTCGGAATATGTCTTTGTTTATGATTCCAGATCCCCTCGGTTAACCTCGGTTATGGTAAATACCGAGCCGCCGGTCGCACTTGTGCCGGACCGAACTACTGAACTTTTGGAGCCTATTAGTAGTATCACGCTTAAATTTGAGGAATTAACGCGGGTTGATTTCTCGAATACGGTGATTGAGTTGGTCGGTCCTGATGAAGCCGCAATTCTACTCACATTAGAAAGTGATGGTGTGTCTGAGGTTGTTGCTAACTTTTTAGCATTGACGGAGATTGGTTCGTATACGTTGTCTGTAACCCCTCAGGATATAGCAGGTAATGCGGCATCAGGTGCAGCGAGTTATGAATTCATTATTGATATACCGCTGCCGAGTGTTGATAGGGTGGTTATCGGTGAGCAGGAGGAAGGGGTCGCTTATGTCAATGCCAGCAATATGGTTATAGTTGCTGCGCTCCTTGATCCAACAGAAACCGGATTAACCTTTGGCACGCAAGGCTCAATCATCCAAGTACAAACGCCTGATGGAGCCGTTGTTCCCGGACTTACCGGTTCTAATGGGGTGGATTTGATTGGTTGGGAACCGGCAGCCTTTACCTCTGACGGAAGCACGGATGGCAGGTACAGTGTATATGTCGTACCTATTGACAAGGCTGGAAGGCAGGGAAACACCGTCTATCGTGAGTTTGTCTATGATACCCAAGAACCGCAGATAACTTTTGCGGATCCTGTGGACTTAAGTCAGCCTGTTTCATATATCAGCGACAACTTGACACAGTTTCACTTCAGCGTCCAGGATGTTGGACCTGCAGATCTCGAATTGTCGGCGCAGCAAGTTAGCCTGCTTGATGCAAGTGGAAACCCGGTACCAGCGCAACTCACGAATGACACCAACAGCGAAATCTTTTTCACGCTTGATGAGCCCTTATCCCGCGGTGGTAGTATGGATGGAGAGTATACGGTGCGTGTTGAATTGGCGGATAAATCCGGGAATACGTTCAGTGTTGAACATCTCATTGTCTATGATACGCAAGCACCGACGCTTGTGAGTACAGTCCCGGCTGACGGTGCCTTGATTACGGAGGATCGGACACAGGTCATCGTGACGCTCAACGATGAGGGAGGCAGTGATATAGACTGGGAGGGAACTACGATAACGTTGGTTGACCCGAATGGCTCGCAATTATCGGGTGAACTCGTCAGTGATGGTGTAGAACAGTTAACGTTAAATACGAATCAACTCATTGAAGATGGACGCTACATCATTCGCGTGCAAGCCGTTGACCGTGCTGGTAACGGAAACGCGACTGTCTTTGAACGGAGTTTCTTACTTTCAAGACGTTTGCCTGCTGTTGTTTCGACATCTCCACAGACAGCGCCTGCGGATGAGGCGTTTACCAATGAAGAAATTGATCAGATTGAAGTAACGATTGAAACAGATGATGAAAACCATCTCTCAACGCTGCGGTTACTGAATTCGGCGAATCAGGTCATTGCTGGTCAGCAACTCCGAGAAACGGACCGACTCGTCTATGACCTTGTCCGTCCGCTTGGTATCGACGGATCCGATGACGGGATCTATACCATTGAATTTACGCCAATTAGTGCGTCCGGACGAGCCGGAGACGTTCAGTTCCTCACCTTCACTCACGACACAGAAGTTCCCGAGGTTGAACCTGAAGCGATTAGCCTCGTTGTCACCTCTCCTGGTGAGAATAACTCTTTGACAGAGATTCAGGTTAACCCTACAGATGAACAGTCCGGTATTGATTGGGAAAACGTTGATGAAGAGTGGCTCGTCCTTGAACGCGTTTCACCCGACCCAACCAAAATTGACGGACGTGTTGAGGATGACAACCAAGCTATGCTCCGTTTCGTACTCACTGTGCCACTTGCAGACAACGGATCGGCTGATGGTGAATACCGAATTACGGTTACTCCCAAAGATCAGGCAGGAAACGGTGATGTGTCTTATGAAAAGGTCTTTACCTACGACACCAGTCCACCGATGATTGATACCGGGACCTTGCTTCTCAATGACGCACCCTTACTTTTTGATATTGAGGCAGTAGACTATCCGACAGCGATTTCTACGACCGGTGGGGTCGTCATACAAGCAAGTATGTTTGATACAGGCTTAGGTGTTAACCTCGCTCAGTCAAGAATTGTCGTCAGGGGACCCGATGGTGCCGAACTCTCGGGAAACACACAACAAAATGGTGTGGATACGCTCCTCTTCAAATCTGATGGTTTAACAGCCCAAGGGCTTTATCAAGTTACGGTGATTAGTGTTGGAAACGACTCTGAACTCCTCGGATTCGCACCCACCGATTCTATTACAACGGAATTCCTTTATGAAACGACGGTGCCTACTGCCGCTGTAACAAGTGATGGGGGTGAGACTGAACTCACCGATACAGCACTTCCTTTGGAAGGTACAGCCGCTGACCCAACCGGCACCCAACAAATCGCGGAGGGCGAAATCTCTGTTCCGGCATCCGGTGTCTGGCTTGTTGAGATCGTTGGGATTGGACCCGATAATCAACCGATTGACCCGGTTCCCGCTGTTGATGATAGTAACGCCGAACAGGAACCGTGGAGCATTTGGTCGATCGATTTCTTGCCGACGCGTTCTGGTGAATACGATTTGGATGTCCGCGTTACCGACAATGCGGGGAACTACGAAGTTTACGACATCGGAGAATATACCATGTCGGTATCTTTGACATTCCGAGAACCGACGTTTGGCTGGCCGAATCCACTCAGGATTTCCAGAGGGGATGTCGCTTTCTTTTCCTTTGATGTTAACGTACCCCTCGGAGAGACTGTTGAACTTACCTTGAGCATCTATGATTGGAGTGGAGATATGGTCCTCTCGCAAACCTATCCAGATGTTGTATCGGGACAGCGGAACGACCAGTTGGTGAAATGGAATTTGCAGAACCAGGCGGGAAACCAAGTCGCACGAGGGCTCTATATCTTCCGGTTAGAAGCGATCAACGCAGCTGGAAATAGCGCAAACGCAGTCGGCAAAGTACTTGTTGTGGAATAGTTGTCAGAGAAAATAGCAATCAGCGGTCAGGTCGGAAGTCAACGGTATGAATGCCTGTAGGCATTCCCCGTCTGCGAAAACCTTTCAGCGGTCAGTAAAGAAGGGCATTCTTGTAACGCTTGCGTCTTTGCTGATTGCTGAAAGCGTAGCGGGCTGAAGGCTGACTGCTATTAGAAAGGAGAATGTATAATGGAGAAAAGGGGAGCCGTTCTCATTGTAATGGTGCTTCTCATAATGACCGCAGGGATCCCAACTGCCTATGCAGTTGATCTCCACGACGGTGCTGGGACTGTAGGTGCCGCTTTCCTCAAAATTGAAGGCGGAAGTCGTCCTGTCGGAATGGGTGGGGCGTTTGCGGGACTTGCTAACGATGTTAACACCATCTTTTGGAATCCTGCAGGCTTAACCGCCGTTCATGATCAGGAATTGACGGCAATGCAGCATTTTTCGTTCGCCGAGATTAACAATCAGTCTATCGGGTACGCACAACGGGTCAATGGATTCGTCTGGGGTGCGAGTTTCCTCGGCAGTTTCACAGAAATTGAGCGCCGGCAGGGACCAACGGAAGACCCGGATAGCACGGTAACTGTCGGTGGGTTCGCTACCGGTTTATCTATCGCTTATCCGCTCGGTGCAGCCATCTCTATCGGTGGTACGGCGAAGATAATTTCGGAGCAACTGGATATTCAGAACGTCTACGGTGCTGCCGCTGATGTCGGTTTAATTCTGCGGCTCCTTGACAATCATCTCGGTATCGGAGTTGCTGTCCAAAATGCTGGCGTTTTAGATGGAGGGGAGAACTTGCCGATGGCGCTCCGCGCAGGTCTGGCTTATAGAGCGTGGCAGGAGCCGGAAGCGGGGTCGGAGGCATCGATGCCTGAACGTGAAATGTGGGCACTCGTCGCCGATGCACACCTTCCGCTCATTGATACAAATCCAAGTTTTCACATTGGGGCAGAGCGCTGGTTCTACGGCAGTGTGGCGGCACGGATCGGCTACCGCATCGGCATGAATGAGAATCCGAGTGACGGGCTATCACTCGGTGTTGGTGTCCGACGCAGCGGTGAGGATGCCTTAGCGAATGTTGATTTTCAATTCGATTACGCTTTCGTACCGGATGCTTACGTCGGTAATGCGCATCGCGTCTCTTTCATTACAAGGTTTTAGTAGCAGTCAGCGGTCAGGTCGCTGCGCTTTCAGCAATCCGTCACACGTTGTGAACATTACGGACGTTTTGAATGCCACCAAGGGGTTACTGACTGCTGAGCGGGTTGCGTAGCAACCCGCCCTGACTGCTGACGGCTATTAAACACTCGCTTCAAGCATTCGTTCAATCGGTGTGCGGGCTTTGTCAATCACTTCAGAACTGAGTGTGACCTCGTATTCGCTGAGATCAGCGTTCTGATCAATCGCTTCCAGGATATTCGCAATCTTGCCCAAACTTACCTTTGCCATGTGTGAACATCGGATGGAACACGCTGTCCAGAATTGGACCCCTGGAAACTCCTGTGCCAGGTTCGAGGTTAATTCACACTCCGAGGCGACAAAAGCACGTTCCAACTGATTCGCCGCAACACGCGCCGCAATGTCCTTCATAATCTGACTCGTACTGCCGTAAAAATCTGCTTCTTGTAGAACATTCGGACGGCATTCCCAGTGGGCATAGAGTTTACGGCTGGGATGTCCCTTTGGAATTTCAAAGGATTCGCGGATGCTGAGAAGGTCGGCGAGTGTGAATCTTTCATGAACTTCACAGACTGCGCCGCGCGCAGTGTTATCTTTACCGGGATAGACGACCTTTTTCTCGTCTTTCAACTCTTCCTCTAAATTCTGCGCGAAAAAGATGTCCGGTACAAAGATTACTGTATCCCCAGGTAGCGTTTTTGCGATGTGCGCCGCGTTTGCCGATGTACAGCAGATATCTGATTCCGCTTTTGCATCGGCGTAACTGTTCACATAGATCATCACTGGGGCACCGGGATAGAGGGCTTTCAACTCTCTGACATCTGCCGCACCGAAGTTATCGGCAAGTGAGCATCCTGCTGTTTTATCTGCAACTAACACCGTCTTGTCGGGGCTTAAGATTTTCGCTGTTTCTGCCATAAACGGTACACCGTTGAAGATTAAATAAGGTGCTTCCGTTTTTGATGCGTACATGCTCAAGCCGAGTGAATCGCCTTGTTCTTCTTTTTCCGACAGTCCGAAGACGAGCGGTTCCATATAGTTGTGACCAAGCATCACAACGTCATGCTTCTGCTTGAGTGTGCGTATCCTGTGAATCGTCTTAGCATGTGCCTCTATATCAAGAAACGTTAAACTCGGATGGTGTCGCTTGTATAATTCTTGCTTAACGTCCTCAATACTGAGGTTGGTTGTACAATCCGGTGTATCTGTTGCCTGAGGGGTTTCTCCGTTAGAACGTATAACAGTCATTTTTTTGGTACGCTCCAGGTCAATTTTAATCGTTCCTATTAGGATACCCGAAAACTGTTCTTTTTGTCAAGGTTAAGACAAAAATGCGAAATTTATGTCAAATTTTCTCTGAGAAAAGAAAAAAAATCTGTACTTTTGCCCTTGTTCTGTGTCTAATGTGGGGGTTGACCCCGACTGCGGAGAGTATTTCAGTCAAATTAAGAGGGAAAATTGCGTTGGCTGGGGTTCTTTCAGGGCTTGCATACACGACATACACCCTTATTAAACGCGACAGGCGAGCAGTGGAGCGATTACAACTCCATCTTGGCCCGCCTGCGCGTGTTGTTCAGTTTGAACGTGGATTCGATTTATGGCGTGTGAACTATTACCGGGAACAGTGCTATATATTTCGGAACAACCGTTTGATAAAGGAAAAACCTCTTAAAACGCCGCTTTGCTTTGATGGTACACCATCAGATGCACTAATCTATCTGAGAGATTGGGAGATTGGAAGACTGGAAGAGAAGAGGGAAGGGTGGAAGTATGTGAGAAAAGAACGTCCTTCCATTCTTCCGTTCTTCCATTCTTCTGCTTCTCCGCCATTTCTTATTGATACGCCCGTTTTAGTGTCCCCCAAGTGGTCGCGGCTTTGCCTTTGGCACTTACAGCAAGCCCCTCGACTTGTATCTTCCGATCATTATCGTCTGGCAGACGAACGTTTGCTTGATCTGGGGCTGTCGCTTTCACGTTAGTGGTTACGAAGATTGCGTCAATCATCGTGGCATCTTCTCGAACTGCGATCCGTAAGACGGATTCGCCCTCCTCCAATTCCCATTCCCTGTCAAATGTGCCGCCATCTAACCAATGATTGATACGGTCCCAATGCCACGCGGCACCTTGTGCAACACCCCAGCGGAATTCTGTATTACCGGTTTGCTGTGCGTTTTCGTCAGGGTCTGCGGGCTGCCAAGTCACCCAGAAGGAGTCGCTATTGCCATCCCATGCAATGACATGTCCCCAGAGGGCATAGTCACCTGCTTCCGGAATATTAATGGTAAAATCAGCGTGTCCTCTATCACCACCACCGGCTAATGGTGCCCCTTCCGCCCAGATGAATTTCCCATCCGACGCGAGTTTATCGTCAGCAATAATCATCGGTTCTACAATTTCGTTCGCTAATTCTGCCTCAAGTGCTATTTCGACTTCGGCATCAAGTCTTGCTGTTCCATATATGAATCCTGTTAACAGGACCAGCATGAAAATTATGCCGTATTTCATTGTAACCTCCTTTCTTATTGGCTGTCGGCTATCGGCTATCGGCTATCGGTAAAAAGATGTTTGTGGCAGGTAAGCAAAGATGCAACTGCCATGCGTGCTACCGACTGCTGACTGCCGAAAGCCGACGACTATTAATTATCTTGCTGCTTTGAGTTTACCCCAGGTTGTAGCAAGTTTATCTTGCGGTTCAACCGGGACTAAGGAATCCGATGGAATTGGGTCGCGGGGACCAACTTCCGCTTCATCTTCGGAGAGATTGTCGGTGATAAAAATCACATCCAGCATCGTAGCATCTTCCCGGACAGCGATACGGAGCGTTGTCTCGCCTGCTTCCAATTCCCATTCCCTTTCAAATGTACCGCCGTCTAACCAGTGGTTAATGCGGTCCCAGTGCCATTCTTCGCCTTGACCGACCCCCCAGCGAAACTGTGTATTCCCTGTTTCTTGTGCGTTTTCGTCAGGGTCTGCGGGTTGCCAAGTCACCCAGAAGGAGTCACTGTTGCCATCCCATGCAAGAACTTTTCCCCAAAGCGCGTAAGTGCCAGCTTCTGGGATAGGGATGATGAATTCTACTGAACCTGCGTCCCCTCCACCGGTCAAGGGAGGGCCTTCCGCCCATACAAATTGCCCACCGGAAGCATCTGGATCATCATCAATGATCATTGGTTCTTCAATAACATCTGCTTCTTCTGCTTCAATTGCCCGTTCATAGCCGTAACTTGTCCCGCTTATTAAGAG
>JAJECD010000359.1 GCA_022822215.1 Candidatus Poribacteria bacterium
TTGTGTTCGAGTCGTATGAAATGTGCTCGACACTTTTCGATGATACCTGATCCCAACTCAAATACAAAAACACTACCGGCAGCAATAGCGGGCCACTGTTGTCGTGGAAGCCTCAAGTGAGTATGATACCCCCCTATTCTCTCTGTTCGAGTATAACTGTCTGACAATTTGAGTTTGGAGACATCCACCTCTAAGGCGTTAGCCAATTCCTGATTGGGGAAACGCCCATCTGGATGTCCGTTGGCATTAACAGTCAACAACGGAGATAAAGTAGTAATGATGAGAGAGTCATTAGCGTTAGCGGGTGTTTGTTGTGTATTGAACCCATTCCACTCAACACGTCCACTCAATTCCAACGGTTCTTCATCTACCCATTCAAAATCTGCCTCACCGTACTGTGCGCTGCGAGATCTGCCAATGCTCACGGTATTTAAACCTTGCAGCCATTTTTTTAAATTCTTCAAATCGCATTCTGAACCCAAGACCGCACCTTGAAACGATTGACCTGCTTGAATGGCTTCGTACCTAAAGAAAGCACCGCCATCTGGTACCTCAGCACCGAGTGCCCTTCCTATGCGGCGGTTTTTTGAAGCACGCGCATGGTGATAATTACGCTCTGTCTTGACAGTCTGCGTCGCCAGTTGTCCTAAATTAATCTGGGCGTATCGACGGTCAAGTCGCTTTGTAGGATCATTCTCAGGTATCCATTCCACGAAATCTACGAAACCTTCGGTATTTTTGAAGCCACGTATAGAATGAGGAATAGGGATGAGGCGCGAACGCTGTGTATCAACCGTTTCAGGATAAGCTGCTAAGAAACGCAAACCGCCATCAAGAAAAGCCTTTTGAAACGCGTTATCTACCGGTGTATGATTATCTTGGTTCAGATAGTGCCATGCAGCAGCACCCCATAGATGGCCTCCGGGGATATCCTGTCGAGTTATGACAGTATTCGGATCACCATCTGCCCCGGGGATAACCGTGGATGCTGTCAATGTAAGTCGGTAACGCAACAAGTGGGTCGGAATGCCGAAGCATGAGCGGGATCCAGAAATTGGATGCCCTGTGGTACCCGCAGTTGATTTGGAAGAACCCGAGTAGCTGATTGATGGGAGTGTGCTTTGGTTCAGATCAGGCGTTAAATCACAGGGATGTCCATTTTTTTTAAGTTCGAGCAGACGGCATTTGACCTTACCAAGACCGCGGGTCCGTGCTGTTCCCATGTGTCGTAGAGCGGCGGCCCCAAGTGCTAACGCGTTTATCAATTCTTGGGTTGGAGTCTCCATAAATCTTACAGGGGCATAAAAAATTAAATTTGATTTCAAGGTCCGAGTAAGACGAAGGGTATTCTCTTCTGCTGCACCAGTGCGACGGTCGATAGCTGTTTGAGCACGCACCGTGGTATAATGATGAAGTACATCGTCAGCGTGAAGTTTCTGAATTTTATGATGCTGTAAATATTGCAACCATTCTTTTAAGGATGGTGCCTCTTTCAATTCCGCGTTTGCGACATATACGGAGGCACTACCGTTGTCGGGTCCCTGTCCTGAGATACCGAAAATCTGATCAACCAAGGCTGGTGTCTGTCCACATTGCTGCCACGCGTCGGCAACATCACGATACGCCTCTCGCCACAACCCTTTGAGTCGTCTCCCCGGGAGAATAGGTAAACCCATGTCATCAAAGGCAACATCACGGTCAACAAGTCCGACGCGTCCCTCGCCGGCAGCAGAGGTCAGCGGAGACTTCAGGGCAATCTCTAAAACATAATCCATCATTGTTTCTCTCCCTTTTCATTTCCGCCATCACTGGCTTCCGAAGGGTTTGGCAGAAACCCCTTTAAATAGAAATCAAGTGCTTCCAGTGGATCGAAATACGGTGTGCTTTTATCTTGAGGTCCTCCACCGGTCCAACCGCTTTTTTTTGCGTTATCATCTATACCTGAAACATCTGGGAGTGCAACATTTCGCCACTGTGTGCCTTTGACGAAACGTTCCGTTGCGGTGGGACCTTGTTTCAGGGCGTGTAGGAGACCTTTGGCACGGCTGCGGGGCCATCGCTGAGACTGGAATTTCTGCAAAATAGCGATAAAATTATCCCAACTGTCTGAGATTTGATATGGACGTTGGTGCAATTTCTGACCTTCAAGGCTGCGATATTGTTCCGTTCTAAGCCCGGTAATTGATTGTGTGACTCCCTCTTGGATAATCTGAAAATCCAACCAGCTGCCGATTCTTTCTTCGTTATTTATGTTCTCCTCTCGTCGGCGTGTTTTTGCCGATCCACAGAGAGCATCAGCGAAGTCGTAAGCTTGGGCGAATGGAAACTTCGTCGGTACAATGGCAACACCGGCACAAGCATCAATGGATTGGCACGTGCCCAACACTTGTATCTTACCTTCAGCGAATTTTTGCAAATAATAAGCAGCCAAATGTAATCCAACACGCCCATCGCAGACGAACGTCAAATCATCACCGCCGTACACGATAGGACGAAGTGGAAATATATTTTTTGAAAGGTGTAGTTCTTTCAACTTCGGCAAGGCACCTTGGAAGTATTGCAGCGTTTCCTTCAAAGCACTTTGAGACAAACGTGCGACAGAAACTGAAAATGCCCGGAGGTTATGAAGAAATTCATTATTATCTTGGGAAGCATCTATGACATTATTGAGCAATTCACCCATTCCATTACCATCTGCATGGACAACGGCAATATGTGATTGTCCTTCACTGCCTCCCAATTTGTCAAGTTCGATGGCAAAACGTTGTTCATCTTTCAGAACCGATTTGAATTCAGTTGTAATGGCATTTTGAGCATCCCCCGGATTTTTTCCTGTGCCGACCTGTGTTCTTTTGCTCGCTGCGGACTGCGATATCCACTCGTTCACATCATTATCTTCACTGCTGAACGCGCTCGCCGCCAGTCCTGTAGCAGGACACGTCCGAACAACCGGTAAACTTCCCAAAGCTGCACCAAATGGCAATGCTTCCTCACACAAGTTCAGGTTGTCCAACGCTGCACGATATGCCGATTGAAATGAATCCGTAACCTCACCATACCCAACAGCTACCCGAAGTCCGGGGGCCTTTTCAAGTAGATCGTGACTCCATGTCTTGACGACTTTATTGGCAATCTCACGACTTTTGCATAAAAGTGCTGCATTTCCGCCGCCAATGTAAATCACATTGACATCTTTAGCAGCATCAACCGCTCCGTCAGGTCGAGGCATTGACGAATTTTTCATGTATGAATTCCACATATTCACATCAACACTTGTGTCGGTTCGCTGTATTGAGTCAATCAGGCCGCCATCGAACCAATGTTTTGCCAGATAGGATGCCCCAATATTCTCTTTTAAGCGGTTGCTCTGAAAGATGTATCGTTGAATACTTACAGTCCCAAAAACCGCGATGCATTGTTTTGACATTAATGTTATAGCCTCGCTTTCTTACATCCAGTGCAGATCGTTTCGTAGATAGTTATAAAAATTATCCGATAGATTGTGCCACTTATCTGTTCCCCACACTTGCAAAGGCGTACCAGCACTGCCCACTTCATCATGCAGTTCTTTTTCAACGCGTCGTGTGATATTGGGATTCCCTCCACATAGAACGATAGCTTGTGCCTCGTCTCCACCGAGTTGCCGTGCCCGTAGGATAACCTCCATCCCTTTTGTCTTAATCAGCGCGTTTCCGGTCTCAAGCGTGCATGAAATCACAAGAATTTGATACCCCAATACCGCTACAACGTCGAGTTCAAAGTGTGGATCTGTTTGGTTTGCCCCTGTTCGTCGGACGTTTACGCTATGGAAAATTGTATAGTTACTTCGGGTTGCGTTGCTGGTTGCAATCCGTTCCAGTGCTTCCTTGAGAGCAACATACGTAGCATACTCAAAATCTATCCAGGGAATTCCACGTCTAACCCCATCGGACATTCTACCCAACACGTCTCTACCTGCCGCTTCTTGGTCATTGTCAAGCCTTGCTGGAGCTGGGCACTGTTCCGTCACATATCCACCGTGATTCTTATCCCAATATCGGTGCGTGAAAGGGGCAAGTGTAAAGCCGTTAAGGAGAGCGACGTGGCCGAGATCAGCAGGAATACCAACGCGGGTATCTGGGACTAAGGTGTCGCCGTACGAATCCACGATAGTCGGACCTGAGTTGCCACGCGGATCTAAGTAGGACGTACTCAAATTAATATCTTCCGATAAGCCGTATTCAAGACCCGCAACGGTTTCTACTGACATCACCTTAGTCCCACCAGTATAGTGAACGTGCAGGTTAGTGTTTCCATTAAGACCCTGTAGTACAACTTCAACATCTCGACGGACCTCGCCAGGGGCACCGGGCGACGTTTGAATAGGATTAAGAAAATTCGATCCGTGACAATACTTCCTCAACCTATTCGTTTCATCCTGTGTTCCTTGTGTATGGACCAACCGTACATTAATAGGTTCTGCTAATATATTTTTCAAGTGATACCACGCCACCCAGATAGGGAGTGGATTTGTTCCAACGGTGAAAATAAGTTGTGTTCCCATCAATATAGATTCCTTTTGTATATTTCAGTGATAGACAATCCAGTATCACGGATTATAAGGGAGGCTGTCTTCGTCTGTAACTCCAGGAAGTGCCCGTTTGCTATTACTCTCATTATCCCTAAACCACTCAAAGTTCTTGCCTTCTGGATTGGGTTTGCGTTCAAGCCGCGGATAATGAATAGGCTCGTCTTTTTTTGGTCCGCTGAGAACTTGTAAAAATCCACTAATGAATGGTAAATCATTAAACGACTGGAGGTCATCGGTTTCACCATTGGAAACCAGAGATTTGTAACCCTCTATCATCTTCGACTTAAATTGCTGAATGCAATCTGCTTTCCCTTCATCATTCAACTCTGCTGGCAAAGAGGCATTCAAGCCCTTATAATACGCTTTCCAATCTTTGCGAGTCCCAAGTGGTAAACAACCTTTTATCAATCGTCCCGTATCAATTTCTATTCGCACACTACCAAACCCCAAAGGTTTTCCATATCCGAGTCGGAAATAATAATCTTCAGGACGCGACAATAACCAAAGCAGAGCACCTATCTCTTCAGGTTGTAGATTTTGCACATACAGGCTTGCTTTAAAAACAGTACCGGGTTTAATCCAGCCTTTAATGCTACGGTTCTGAGAGTCGATTTGCTGTTCAAACTGCTGGTTCCTGTTATTAAACTTATCAGGACGGCGATATTCCTGATACCGACCATTCGTCTGCTGCTGCGTCCGATCCTCGGAAGACGCTTTCCAATAGTCTGGTGCTTGTTCTGCCTCTAACCCTTTATGGTGCCAATACTGTTTGCGGCCTCGCAACCGTTTACCAGCACTTGCTTTGTACCCAGCGTCCTGCTTTCTTTTTCCGTGTTGAGGACTCCCTTTATCATCCCCCGCAACATAGAAACGTCCTTGTGCTGGCTTCGGTTGTCCCAGAATCGTTAGTGGTAGCGGACCACCCTCAAATTCTTCGACGATATCAGTGTCCTCACTACCTTCACAGACAACCCGAATACGACTCTTATAACCTGAATCATCTCCTTGTTCCTGAGGCACCCACCCGAACAAACGATCTGCTGGAGACAATTCGCGTAACTCTTTGGCAGGTCGCAGCGAGACATCAAGTAAATCTTTAGGGCTGTTCTCGTACAACTCACGAGATATCATGACGGGAAAAAGATCTGTAATTTTTTCGACATTTCCTTTTGAATCAAATCTACATCGAGCATACACCATATTCCCCGCTCGCAATTCAAGGGTGTCCTCAGATGGTCTACCCCAACGGTCTGTGTGCTTACCGTCCTCATATAAATGAGGCGACCACGCTGTATCACCGGGATCCCTGCCAATTTTTCTCCATGGTTTCCCCATGGCACCTTTTCTATTGAAAATATCACTTTCAGGGTGTGCATCTCGGTAGCTCTGGATACGCATGCGCCAAGCCTCTTTGAGATGGGTTACATCACGCTTAATCGGATTTTTAGCATTTTTACCATCAACGAAGAAAACGCGCTCATCATGCTTGTTCCCCATGTTTTCGTTGGTAATCAAAACGCTGCCCTTAACGATTTTCCCTGGATCAGAGGGTTTAGTTGGCTGATTGCTCTTTAGCCAGATTTTTGTTACTTTCCAATATCGGTAACGCCGGTGCTCACGACGATCAATCTTTGCCCAAACTTCGTCCCGAGTTTTTGGTTCGCCTCCGCCTACATATGTTGAATTCACATCCAACATTGCGGCGTACATTGGACCTTCCGGTCTTTGAGGCGTGATGTTACTTGTCCCTGGATACAATTGTGACTTTAATTCTCCAGGTTTACTCCCGTCCTCAATGATTGCTGGAATGAGCTCCAATGATTGCCGTGGATTCATGCGGTAGGCAAGTCGGTTATCGTTGTGGAAGGCTCCATAGCGGGAGTTTGTCACTACCTCATAAGCACTACGCAACATACCGCGCAAAGATGACTCTGGAATGCGCGAATGCACATCATAAGGGTCTTCTGTTGAATCTTCATTTCTACCA
>JAJECD010000343.1 GCA_022822215.1 Candidatus Poribacteria bacterium
CCTAACTCACAAAAAAAGAAACTTAGATGCACACAAGCGCAGCCCCAGAGGGGCGGCATGTCTATAGAAGCGTTATCCCTCCCCAGGCGCAAGCCCCAGCGGGGCGAAATGTGGGATCTAAAAATTGTCCAAAGTTTAGTATTTCTTAGTGAACGCTATGAGATTCTAAGATTGCGCTACAATATCTATATAGAAAGTGCCTGTTGCATTGTCTGGGTACATGGCGCAACACCTGTCCATTTTTCAAACGCGATAGCCCCTTGATGAATGAGCATCCCGATACCACCAAGTGTTTGACATCCACGTTCAGCGGCTGCCGCCATGAGAGGCGTCACCGGAGGCGTATAGACAATGTCGTAAACGATAGCATTCGGTTGAAGCCAGTCAACAGAAATCAGCAGTGGTTGCGTCAAATCCATACTCGCCGTTGCAGTATTGACAAGAAGCGTGCTTTGGCGAACAGCAGCAGGCACTCGTGTATCTGTAAGTCCCATCCCCTGCATCGGCACATTAGTTTTTCGTTGCATTTCCGCTGCCAATGCGATAGCTTTCTCGGTTGTCCGATTGGCAATTGTTATAGACGCAACGCCTGCAAGGGCGAATGCGACGACAACCGCTCTTGCTGCGCCACCTGCACCTAAGACGACGACATCTGCACCGACCGGTATAGACAGCGCCCCGTTCTCTTCCAACGCTCTTAAGACCCCTGGTGCGTCTGTATTGTCGCCGTGTATGCCATCCTCCAGAAAAGTGAGTGTGTTGACAGCCCCGATAAGCTCGGCTTCTCTCGAAATCGATGTGAGATATGGGATAACAGCCTGTTTATGCGGGAGCGTGACGTTAATGCCGACGACATTAAGTGCCTTGAATCCTGCGATCGCTTGTGCCAACGCATCAGATCGGACATGGAAAGGCACATATACATAATCAAGACCTGCTTTTGCAAAGGCGGCATTGTGCATTTGCGGCGAACGGCTGTGTTCAATCGGATCACCGATAACGCCAACAACGCGGGTGTGTCCTGTTAGCATGGATCGTGTCTGCATTGTAGTGCGTTTCTCCGAAAACTATTCGTGTGCGAGTAAATCTTCAACTGTCTGTTGCGCAACTTCCATTTTGGGGTAACGGATATCCCGATAACCGCGGACCTCTTCAACACATGCCAATGCTTGGAGATGCTTTTCATAAGTCTCTTCACCGTTGGGTGCAAAAGTGTCAATCACACGGGTGATATACCACTCCCGGAACGCTTTTTCCTTTGCGTGCCACTGCGGTAGCCATCGCCTGAGGAATTTCATACGCTTCATCAGGTTTAATTGCCAATTTCGCGTATCAATATCTCCTTCAATGTCAAATCCCATTACAGTGAAATGGGGCCGGTTGAGATGAACATACTGAATGCTATCACCGTTCGCTGTATCAACCTTATACAATTCCTTGTCCCGCTGCAATTTCTCTTCGCTTGTCAAGAGGTGTGCGACGTAGACTTCGTCCTTAATCAGCATGACTTTATGCAAATATCTAATCGCGGCTTTTGTGGCGCGATAGTCGTAATCAACAGTATCGTGCGCATAAACCTGCTTAATCTTATCAACATATCTACGTGCGTAATCGATATCCTCAAACTGAACGAGATCGTAGATATAGAGTGACAGCATTCGATTGACGCTGTCCGAACCGATGTCCAATGCACCTACTATCTCCTCAACAAGCACCACGTATTCCTGCGCTAAACGCTTTCCGCGCCATTTCTGTTCCAGAATCTGCCGTTTCGACGCAAGCATCTCCGTATAAGTTATTAACGTCTTTATTGACGGTGCGTTAACAGAAGATTCTGGCAATTCGAGTGCAAGGCGACGTCCAGCGGTGAACGCCCTCATGTTGGTATCCAAGTCGGCATGCGGGACCATCTGCTTGAGTGCCAGCTGCAAGGGTTCCAATTCGAGGGGTATCAACTGGCGTTGGAAGGCAGTGCCGAGGAGCATCATATTTGCATATAACTTATTTCCAAACAATTGTTCAGAGACCGCAAAGAGGTCTATACCGAAATACGCATCGGCATTGGTATACGCCTGAAGGTCATCTTCAAGTGTCTCTGGATCAAAATGGTCCTTGCCGATGAGTGTGGTTATAGTTTCAGTTTTAGCTGTATTTACCACCGCAGCGGTGCGCGATGGGGATGCGATACGGAAAACGGAATTGGCAGTAATGCCGCGGACGGCTTCTAAAATGTCAAGCCCTAACAGAAGATCCGCCTTACCGTACGGAATCATCGGTGAGGCGTGAACGTCAGGACGCGTATATGCGATATGGGTATAGACCCCTCCGTTACGAATTGCTAAGCCTTTCCTGTCGCAGAACGTCACGTCGTAGCCTTGGAGATACCCTGCAACGACGAGGACTTTGGAAATCGTCCCGATACCCATACCCCCGACCCCCGCGGCGTAGATGTTCCAACACCGCTCAAAGTTCAGTGGAGGTGGAGGCGGTAAAGGCGCATCCCTCAAAAGCGCGCGATGCCCCGACGTTACATCCATCTCTTGAGGTGGACGTTTCCGTGTGACGATAACCTCTTCAAAGGCTGGACAGGCGTATTTAATGCGTGCACATGCCCCATCGGAGACACAATTTGAGCGGTCAATCGCAATCTTCTCACCATAATCGGTATCAATAACCTTCAAACCCGGACATCCTGTAGCCGTTGTGCATTCCCGACAAAATTCGCAGACTTCGGGGCTAATATTGATATGTTTTTCGTATTTAAGGAAACCCTCGCTGGCTATAGTTTTTCGTTGTTCCCGACGCACACGGCGCTGATAAGTGATAGCACACTCCTTATCAGCAATGACAATTTTGACACCAGATTTGAGAATAGTTCTTTCAAGATATTTTTTATAGTTGACCCGATCTTCAGGATCGGTGCGGACAATTTCTATTCCAGAGTTGCCAGCGAGTCCTTGCGCGACCTGCTCAATGTCTTGTGCAAAGGTAGGATTACCGAGCAGGTCACGTTCATCAGCGGGGGTCGGTTGATGCCCCGTCATGGCCGTCGTCTGGTTGTCTAAAATGATGTAGGCGATGTCTTGATCGTTTTTGATTGAATCCGAAATTGCTGACATACCGCCATGAAAAAAGGTCGAATCCCCCATGAAAACGACCTGCTTATTTTCAATAAATGGATCGATCCCTGCCCCAGCACCACCCCCTAACGCCATAGCAGAGAGATTGTGCATCAACCTCGGAAATGGCTCATATTTGAGCATGGAATAACAACCGATATCGCCGTGAAAGACGAGATCCACAGGTCCCGAATCGTGATGCTTTTTCATGTAATCGGGATCCATAAATTGTTCTGTGATTTCAAGGAAGACGCTCGAAGAGTCGCGATGTGGACAGCCTGGGCAGAAGGTAGGTGTGCGTTGTGGAATATCAATCTGTTGTTCGGAGACCTGTTTTTGGAGTGCCTCTTCACGGGCGAAGTGATCGGTATCAAGAGTTGTGCCTGTTGTGCCGAGACGGTCTCTGAAGAGTGGGATAAGTTTCTGAATGAGAATAGAGGCATCTAAGCCAGAAGCTACCGGTATGCCAGCCAGACCGTTAGGGAACTGCTTGCCCCAGACATTTACGTACCGCTTGATGTCGCCCTCTTGATACATTCGGGTAAGGAGTGCTTTGATCTCGTTTTCTAAGAGCGGGCGTTTTTCTTCAACAACGCAAATTTCGTCAACCTGTCCGGCAAACTCTCGGACGATGTCTGAATCAATCGGGTGGGTCATCCCGAGTTTGAGGATCGGGATATCGCCACAGAGGTTCAACTCTTCAAGGGCGTGGCGGAGGCAGCTATACGCCAAACCTGCGCTGACAAATCCGAGAGCGTGTCTCTTTCCAGTTGAAGCCTTTTCCAAAAACTGAATTTTGTTGAGTGCTAAAGCGCGTGCTGTCTCAAGTGCGGCAGGCAGCCGTTCCCGTAACGTTTCAACTTCAATGCGAGCGGTATGTGGTGGTAAGACGACTCGCTTATCAGCATCAATGCGTTCGGTATCAAGATTAATGCGTTTTAAATCGCTGATATCGGGGTAAATGTTAGGACGAAGTTCAACATTACCACCACCACTCGCTTGATTCTCGGTTGTTAGATAGCAGACATAGAGATTTGCAGCAGCGGAAATTTGGAAGGCGCAATCAACCCAGTCCTTAAGTTCCTGAAATGTGCCGGGTTCAAGCAGCGGTGTGTAGACGTGCCGCACCAAAAACCGGGAATCCGCCGGGACCTGCGTGCTATGCGACCAGGTATCATCACCGATCACAACGACAGCCCCTCCGGTTGTGCCAGCAAGATTACTAATTGCAAGCGAGTCGGAAGCAACATGTAATCCGACGCTTTTCATAAACGTGATGGCGCGGAGGTCTGCCATTTGCGAACCGTTTAGTCGAGCGATACTCAATGCTTCGTTGTTGGCTATCTGGGCGACAATGCCGTTGGTTTTCAACAATTCAGCATTCCGCTCGATAACGTCAAACACTTCAGCAAGTGGGGAGCCCGGATAGCCTGTAAGGAGACTGACCCCACTCTCTAAAGCACCTTTGACTAACAATTCACAACCCGTATAAACATGTGCCCCGCTGGCTTGTGTAAACCTTTCATCCATTTTTTTACCTATTTTTCAAACAATAATTCACGCGCATGCGCGAGTCCAATCTCAGTCTCTTCACCTCCGTGCATTCGGGCAATTTCGTTAATCTGCTCCTCTGGTGTCAGAGGTTTCGCTGTAATGAGGGCGCGTTCGTCGCCGATGACCTTCTTCTCTACGCGGAAATGTCTATCTGCGAACCGAGCGATCTGCGGAAGATGGGTAATACAGATCACTTGTGCGAACTCAGAAAGTTCTTTCAACTTCTGACCGACCACGTTCGCCACTTTCCCACCGATCCCACTATC
>JAJECD010000036.1 GCA_022822215.1 Candidatus Poribacteria bacterium
GCCATTGATCGCGATGTTTCAGTCATTGTCACCGCTCCGACAGGTGCGGGGAAAACTGTCATCGCTGAATATGCTGTCGAAAAGTGCATCGAAGAGAACCGTCGCGTTATTTACACCGCCCCAATCAAAGCCCTCAGTAATCAGAAGTATCGGGATTTTTACGCTGAATACGGAGACAAAATCGGTATTGTTACCGGCGATGTGGTCATAAATCCTTATGCCCAAGTGCTATTGATGACCACTGAGATTTTCCGAAATACCATTTTTGATGATATTGAACGCTTACAAGATGTCTCATACGTCATCTTCGACGAAATTCACTATATTAATGATATTGAGCGCGGGACTGTCTGGGAAGAGAGCCTGATCTTTGCCCCCCAACATATCAAGTTTGTCTGTCTGAGTGCTACAATCCCAAATATTGACTCTTTTACGGAGTGGATGCAGAGCGTGCGGGATATAAATATTGAAATAGTCGAGGAATTGAAGCGTCCCGTGCCTTTAAAACATTACCTCTATTTTCAAGATTACGGTATCGGGCGTCAAAATCACATTTCGCCTATTCGTCGGATAGCACAACATAAGGCACGTAAACGGAAGTCCGACTCGGACGATGAGGCCACGATAACGCTGCCGCCTGACTTTATAGAGACAAAGCTCATCCCATATCTGTGCCGTGAAAAGCAACTTCCGTGTCTCTATTTCTGTTTTAGTCGGAAGGGCTGTGAGCAAAACGCGAATTCACTCGCCTATGGATCGCAACTGCAGCTCCTAAAGGAAAGACAGAAAACCCAAATTTTGGCGCAATTTGACGCGCTCTGTGCCCAATTTGACATCGTGGACGAAAAGAAGATTAATGATTTTCGAGGGTTAATTAGTCGCGGAATTGCCTATCACCATGCGGGTATGTTACCAACACTTAAAGAGGTCGTAGAGCGGTTGTTCACTTCTGGGTTGATTCAGCTCCTCTTCACCACTGAAACGTTCGCTGTCGGTATTAATATGCCAGCCTGCACTGTCGTCTTCGACAGTCTTGAAAAATATGATGGGGTCGGGTTCCGCTATCTCAAGGCGCGTGAATATCACCAAATGGCGGGGCGCGCTGGGAGACGCGGTATTGATACCCTCGGTTATGTCTATGCCCAAATTGTACCCACTTATGCTGATTCAAAAGAGATTCGGGGTGTTATCGCTGATAAAATAGAACCGATTGAGAGCCAGTTTAATCTCTCCTATTCCAGTATTCTCAATCTTTATCAGAAGTATGGAGATGACATTTACGATGTTTACACCATGAGTTTGAGCAATCATCAAAACTATGTTCACGTTGCCAAACTCAACGAACAGCTTAAGACCAATACCCAGAAACTTCAAACGCTGCCTGAACCTGAGTGCATCCATGAAGGAATTGATGGCAGCACTCAGATTGAACACTATTATCGTCTGCACCGGGATTATGAAAAGAATCTTCAGCGTTTATGTGCTGAGAGGTCGCAAATCAAATCCCAAACTCGGGGAAAGAAACGAAAAAAAGAGCGAGTTAAAAGATTAAACGTTGTTCAACGAAAGATAGCGCATTTTCAGGCAAGCCGCGAGCAGAGCCTTTGTGACGAATGTCAGCATTTGAGCACATGCAGCGGCAGATACAAAGCCATCCGTAAAGAGGAAGCCCGGATCCAAAAGCTCAAAGAGAGGACAACAAGTATTGAGAACAGTCCCAGAGAGCAAATCGCAGCACGTCTGAAGGTGCTTGAAGAACTCGGTTATGTTGAAGCACAAACGCTTCTCCCGCGTGGAAGCGTCGCTGCACATATCTATGGATATGAACTCGAATTGACCCACTTGCTCTTTAGCGGGTTTTTTGAAAGACTCACGGAAGATGAGATTAACTGTCTCATGGTCGCGATTGTCTCTGAACCCCGTAAGGATGGGTATTTTAGACCTCTCAAAGACAAACGCTTGCTTGAAATACTCTATACAGTTAGTAATGAGATTTCATCTATCCAGTATTTAGAGGTTGAGCACGAGGTGACCGAAGTCACACCTTTTTTGGAGCTTCGACTTTGCACTGCGATGCTCGCTTGGAGTCGCGGTTGTTCTTTCGACAAGTTGGAACAGTATGCGCGTGTAGATCCCGGCGATTTCGTCCGAACTTTTCGACTCGTCATTGATCAACTCCGCCAAATCCGTCGTGCGATGAGCGGACACACCGCCCTCGTTGATAAACTCAACCGATGTATCGGAAAAATCAACAGAGATGTTGTTGACGCAGAACGACAATTGCGGATTGGACAGGAAAGTCTTGATGGCGCAGCTGCAGCGGACGATTTCGATGCTGAAGATCCACTGCCGACGGACTCTGAACATACAGACGGTTCTGTCATCGAAAATAAAACACTACTTTCCTAAGGAACGACATTTCTGCAACGCTCGAAAGAAAGTCGTTGTAATGAGAAATTAAGTGTATTACAATAGTATAGGAACCGACGCGTCTGAATGCCATGTCTATAAAATTCTTGCTGTTCGGGACGCGGAGGTACTGACTCACACGCTAATGATAATCAAAGGAGAAGGTCTATGGCAAATCAAGACTTCAACTTAATCGGAGCTATTAAAGTACGATCGGCTGAAGAAAGCGATGCGGTGAATTTGCACGCGTATTGTTTTCCTGAAAAAACCATAGAGCAGGTTACCGAAGAGTTAAAAACGGATCTGGAAGCCGACAGTGGTTCCTATCGGCTCGTCGCCGAAGCCAGCGGATATCCGATCGGGCAAATTACAGTCAAGAGAGATACTGCTAATTCGGAAATTGCGCAGGTCGGAAGCCTCGCAGTCGCAGGCCCCTTTCGTCAGTTAGGTGTTGCCGACTACCTTATGGAAGCGGCTGCGGCAACGGCAGCGGCGAACGACGTGAAGTCTCTTGAAATAGAGTTAACCCCTTCAGAAACGAGTGTCATTGAGAGATATAAGGCATGGGGGTTCGCCGAGAAACCCGTCGTTATCCTCCAAAAGGTGCTTGGTGAAGCGGAAGCTGCGGTAGAAACTGCAGAGGAAAAAATAGAAGTGGAGGCGGATGATACCGACGAAAACGCAGAAGAGGCGGAGGTATCTGAAACGGGGGACGGACAACGCAGCCTCCTTGATAGATATTTAGAGGATACGCAATGAAGAAACTCTGGCTCGTTTTCGGACTCGTCCTGTTTGTGGTTGGGTGCGGCACCCAGAACGAGAACCTCGCTAAGGGCAAGGAATTGATTAAATCGGATAAACGCCGGAAAGAGGAACGCGCTGTCCGAGAATTTAAACTCGCACTCCAACAACCGATGGATACTGCCGAAGCACACTACCTCCTCGGATTTTACAATTCGCAGGAATTTTACGAGCCCAACACCACCGATTGGGAAGATGCCTCCATCGCTGAGCGCGGCAGACAGATGTTCCTCGCATACAAAGAAGAACCTCGTAAATATCTCGAAAGACTGATTTTTGAGACCCTTCGCGATGACGATTTGGATATTCAGAACGCCGCGCTTGACGCGCTAAAACGCGTATACGAACAGGGCGACCGGAAACGGCTCATCAGTCAACTTCAAAAGGCGATTAAATCCGGCGACAATCGCGATAGGCACAGCGCACATTGGGTCTTTGGACATCTCGGTAAAGAGGACCCCACAGCCCTTGTACCTATTTTGGTGAAACTGCTTGATCACCGACGCGAGGAAACTCGATTGAACGCCGTCAAAGCACTTGGGGAGATTGGAAGTGAAGCCGCAATTCCCGCACTCGCTGCGATCATCGAATCCGGCTCTGCCAGATGGAAACGGGATCGAGAGAAACCCGAAGTACGTCAACTCGCTGTAGAGTCGCTCGGAAAAATCGGTGGTGCGGCTGTTCCAGAACTCATCAAAATTGTTGAGAACAAAGGATCGTCCCTACGCGTTGACGCGATACGCGCGTTAGCAACACTCGGTGATGAAAAGGTAGTTGAACCGCTCTTAAATGCTTTGAGAGAGCAGGGTAGTCGAGATGTCCCAATTCCTCTCAATTGAATTGTGAATCGTGATAGCACTTTTCGACGCGCCTGATAAGCTGAGACGTACTATTGGATGGAAAGGATTTAGCATGCTACGAAAAATAACACGATTGGAAAATCTATGCCGTTTTGCATTGATCCTGCCGCTCTTTACGCTGGCACTCGGACTCGGATGTGACAATCGGCATTACGATGAACGCCTAAAAATGGAAGTTCAACAATTAGATAGCGATCTTATGAACCGTTGGGCAACGAGTGGGGTTGTCGTTTTAAATACGCAACCGAACGGACCGGCGCGCAAGGCGGCACTTGAAACCGGTGAACTGATCTCTTATATCATCGTAGAATATCCAATCGAAAATTCTGGGGACTTTAACAGTGTAGTGAAGAAGGCAGTTGACGAGGATAATAACTTCGTTCTCTATTTGAAAGATAAGCCTCCCATTCGTATCGCGCTTCGCAGACGCGGTGATAAGGTCGGACTCACTGTTGAAGGAAAGGGGACTGTCCGTATTAAGCAGATTCAACCCGGAACACCTGCCGCAAATGCGGATATTCAGGTAGGCGACACTGTTGAAAAGATTGTTGATGAGCGTAATATCTATAGCCTTGCGGATTACAAGGAAACGGTCGGCAGACTCTCGAAACACAACTTCATCTTCCGAACTTCTGAATTAATAGGTGTGAAAATTGCTGCTGTGACTGCGCTCGGTGAGTTAGGAGACGCACGGGCAATTGAGCCCCTCGTAGAACTCTTTGAAGAGAGTACGGAATTCTCACTTCGTAAAGCTGCTATTAGCAGTCTCCAACGCCTCGTTGAATTGAGCGTACTCAATGATCTCTTCCAAGAATTTCAGCAAGCAGATGCCAATCAACTGCCCGCTGATAGCCTTCAGGCAAACCCGCTTGAATCTGCCTCAATTCTCGGATTGCTTACCGTCGATAGAGCCGAAAATACCGCGACCCTTGAAGCACCTTTCGGCACCCAATTCAGACACAAATCCGAGGCACTCTATCAGAAAATCAACGAGGGCCAACTCGCTGAACTGGCTCAGCAATACATTCAGATTCAGGTGGAACCCGAACAGGAGATTCGGCGTGCGTGTCTCGCGATACTCGGAATTCTCAAGCCCATTTCTGCAATTGACGATCTCGTTGTTGTTCTCGAAAACACAACAGAAATCCCCGGGATCCGTTTCCAAGCAGGACTCGCACTGAGTCAAATTGGTGAACCCGCTGTTGATGCGCTTATCTCTGCTTTTGAAACCGAAGATACCAGCACGAAGGATATTGCGGCTTCTGCATTGGGTGGTATTGGTGGGGCTAAGGCACGGGATCAACTGATTAATGCTCTCGATACCGCAAACGAACCGGCAATCCGGCTTACGCTTGTTGATGCCATCGCTAAGATTGGCGACGCGCCTTCGATACGGGCACTTGAGCGACAACGTGAAAAATACCAACAAGACCCTGACAGCGGCATCCGTATCTTTTTGGATGAGCTTTTTAGAAACTTAGACAAAAAGTCGATGTAGTCCAACGCAGGGCTTCGCGCAGTTGGGTGTCGGATACCAATGAAAATCGGACTCGTTTCGGATTTACACATAGACGCTTCGCCGTGGAATAAGGCACTTGTGCCACATCTCGTTGGTGCCGTTGCGGCAGCGGAACTTGACGTTTTAGTCGTCGCGGGCGATATCGCATCGCATCTCGTACTGCTTTCCGAAACGCTTAACGATTTTCAACTCGCAAATTTGGAGTGCCACAAATTGTTTGTCCCAGGAAATCATGACATCTGGGCAATTGAGACACCCGACGTTACAAGTGAACAGAAATGCGGCATTATTTCACAAATCTGTTATGAGTGCGGATTTCATCCGCTTATGGAGAAGCCTTTCGTCACCGAGAAAGTCGCTTTCTGTGGGACTATCGGTTGGTACGACTACACTTTCGCACCGGATGGGTACGGTTTTTCCGAGGATCAATATGCCGAAAAGAAGTTAATGGGAGCCGTCTGGAACGATAGGCGATACGCCAAATGGAGCGATCCAGATCCCGTTGTTGCTCGACACTTTGAAGCGGATCTTGAGACACAGATTGCCTCTATTCGGAACGATGTCTCACGTATCATTGTGGTCACACACCATGTTCCGTTTCGGGAGTGTGTCCAATACCGCGGTGAGTTGCCATGGGATTTTTTTAGCACCTTCATGGGAAGCAAAGGGCTTGGGGCGCAATGCTTGCGAGAGCCGCTTGTCACACATGCCCTCTTCGGACATTCACATCAAGTCCTTGATAGACAGATTCACAGCGTCCGGGCTATCAACGCGCCTATCGGTTATCTTCACGAAAGACCTACAGTCGACTGGCAGACGTATGCCTCGCTGCAAACGTACGCCTCGCAGTGCTTAACCTGTTTTGAAGTTTTTTAAAAATTAAAAAAGGGAACGACCATGGAAATAACCTTAACCAATAGCAACGATGCTGGTGCCCTTGAATTCCCATGGGGTGCAATTAAATGGCTCTGCAACGATCAAATTGATGCAGAAGCTGAGATGACCTTCGGCGTTGTCTATATCAACGCTGGTGAAGGCAATCCTGTCCACTACCATCCCAACTGTGAGGAGCTCATCTATGTCCTCTCCGGTGAATGCGATCACAGTTTGGGAGATGAGGTCATCCCGCTCAAACCTGGGATGATGTTGCGTATCCCTCGGAATGTCAAACACAATGCCGTCAACACCGGCTGGCAACCCGTGACAATGATTATCTGTTATTCGGATGCCGACAGGCAAACTGTTTTTGAAGCGTGAGATAAGCAGCGCGTACGGACCCTTAGTCGCGTCGCGATTCACCAAAAACCATCACGAAACGAAGTGGAGTGATGCTCAGATGTCCATCGTTAAAAAAATGTCCAAAGAATCACCCTGCAGTGTTAAAATCTGCGGTATCACCTCTGATCATGACGCTCGACTTGCTGCCAACGCAGGTGCGGATTACATCGGCGTGTTGGTTGATGTCGCCGTGTCAGAGCGGACGCGTTCTGCTGTCCAAGCTTCTGAAATCGCAAACGGGAGCCCTATTCCGACGGTCCTCCTACTTTATAACCGCACAACATCTGATATTCAAGAAATCGTCTCACAAGTTCAGCCGTTTGCCGTGCAACTCCTTGGCCAGGAGCCGCCACAACAGGTTGAAGAACTTAAGGGCACCGTGTCATGTCAGCTCTGGAAATCCGTCTATCTGCCTGCGGGAAGCCCGGAAAATGTAGATATGCCCACTGTTCGAGCGGAGATGCAGGCTTATCGAGAGGCTGGCGCGGATTTCCTACTATTTGATAGCGTTGATATGAGTTTGGAAAAACCCCGATACGGTGGCACAGGGAAAACTTGCGATTGGAACGTCGCTGCTGAACTGATTACAGAAAGCCCGCTGCCGGTGTTCTTCGCCGGTGGAATTCGTCCAGAGAATGTTAAAGCCGCGATTGAGACAATCCGTCCAGACGGCATCGATCTCTGCTCTGGCGTTGAGGCATCTAAGGGGATCAAAGACCCACATAAACTCGAACAACTGATGGAACAGGTTAATCAAGCCAATTAAATAAAGAGTTATCAGTTTTAGTAGTTATCGGTTGTCGGGCAGAGGACACTTGTAACAATCTTCCCCAACTTGATGTACGCCAAGAAGGGGTGGGTTGTTACAAAGTCGCCTCTTAACTAACAACTGACAACTGATAACCGACAACCATTCCTCTAACGACCCTTAAAAAGGAGTCTTTTATGAATAACTGTTTGGTCTACCGTAATCTCTTTCGGCTAATCGCTGTTGTAGCCTTAATTTGTTTGTTATCTCTTGTTAATTTTTCGACTGCTTTTGCTGATGCGCATGAGGCTGAAGGTGAAAAGGCAGAAGAAAAACCGATGGAGGAAAAACCGAAAATTACAGGGTGGTTCCAAATTGATGTTGATAGTTTAGGTCCCTATTTCTTGGTTGGCGCGAGTCATCCGCTCGGGGGGGGCATTTCATTTGATTCTAATATCTATGTGAACGGTAATCCAGCAGCCAATACCGATGAACCACACCAGTATTTAGGCGAGTTTGACATGGGTGTTACATTCCCTGTTATCGCGAATGACAGCATGGCACTGCTGCTAACGCCGATGCTCGGCGTTGGGTTCAATTATACCAGTCCGGATGGGCCCTACGCCTTATACCCGCAAATCTTTGCTATCCTCCCTGCTGGTAAAATCTTCGGTTTCCACTGGACAATCAGCACAATCAAAACTATATTTGATGACCAAAGTATTAATGAACTCTACAACCGTACTTACTTGACTTATGCCTTAAACGATACTATCGCTATCGGTCCACAGTTTGAATCAGTTCTCGGTCTCGGCGAGAATGGTGCGCTGTGGGCTTTAAATTTCGGTGGACGTGTAAATATCGGCTACGGTGAGAATAACACACTTGGCATATACGTCGGGTATGAGACAAAAAAAGAGGAAGGTCAAACCGGACTGACCGGTAGAATGAATTTTACGCGTAGATGGTAGACACACAAGGGTGGGTGTGGTGGCCCACCCTATTGGTGGAGCAAAAGATGAATGCCTCTGGGTAAGTGGCAAAATGCCCT
>JAJECD010000260.1 GCA_022822215.1 Candidatus Poribacteria bacterium
CGCACCTCAGACGGTCGGAATATTCTGCGAGTTGCCCAGAAAAGACGAACTCGCAGAATATTCAGCCTATCTCTGAACACAATACCTTGCTGCCTTTCGACAAAGCAGCTTGAAACTTACAATATTGTCCAAACTTTAGTAGTAATTAGAGAAGTGGTTTTTGGCTGCTTATGGGAGGATTTTAATCCCAACTCCTTTTTCTCTTAAAGTCGGTAGGCGAGGTTTCCTAACCTCGCCGGTGTTCCTCACAGGACATCACATTGCCCTTCCACTCCGTATGGACGGTATCTGTGTAGAATTTGATTTTTTTTATCGAATGTGTAATACTTAAACGTAGGTAATCATAATCAAAAGCGGTGAGAAGGCGTGGGATTGGAATTTCAATGGGATACTCGTAAAGCGACAGAAAATCTGAGAAAGCATAGCATTTCCTTTCAAGAAGCTATGACCGTTTTTTCGGATTTTCTCTCTTTGACTATTCCAGATCCACTGCATTCAAAAATGGAAGAAAGATTGGTAACTATTGGGCACTCTGAAAAACAGAGACTTTTAGTTGTTGTTTATACAGAAAGAGGTGATGTCATTCGCATCATTTCTGCTCGAAAAGCGACATCTTATGAGAGGAGAACTTATGAGTCAAGCCAGATCGAATCAACATGATCCAGATATGCTCGATGAATATGATTTTAGTGAAGGCGTTCGGGGAAAATATGCGCGGCGATATTATGCAGACAAAAATTTAATTCGACTTGATGATGATGTAGTCGAGATGTTCCCTGATGCGAAATCCGTTAATGAAGCCTTAAGAGCGCTGGGGAAAATTATCGCCGAGCATCAGAAAAAAGTTTCATAGTCCTATAATTATTTAGAATTTCAAGAAGTTTCCAAGCCGATGTAGCGCATACGTTAATTTGGACCACAATTTCGCAAAGTTAAGATAAGATAAGTCCTGATCGAACCATTCCTATACAACACCCAAGAGTCCGAAAATTGAATGCCTCTGAGCGTTTACTAGAGCCATTTAGTTTTCGGTTCCGATCTTGGTTTTCGTTTACATAAGTTAACGTTTTCAGGAAATATCGCGAGCACAGCTCGCTCCTACAGTGGATAAATATCCACATGCATAAAGTAAATATGTAAAACTAAATGGCTCTGGGACAACATGGACGGGACTATTGACTTATTGCTTCAAACGTGTTATGATATTTTCATGCCAAAACTCAACCTCAAATCCAACCATAAAACAGTGCGAGACTACTACGCTACGCTGCAGCAATACGATCAACAAGGCATCAGACACGAAGGGGCTGTGAGTTCACCCTTTGATACACTCCTACAAGCCTGCGCGAAACAGGTAAACGCTACACTCGTCCCGCAGTATCGTATGCAGACACCAAAAGGCAACCGCATTGTCATTGATGGTGTTGTCCTCGACGCTTATGGACTCCCATTCGCTTATTGGGAGGCAAAAGATACAGATGACGACCTCATCAAAGCCGTCCAAGACAAATGTGATGCTGGCTATCCGCTTGACAATACCCTCTTCCAAAACCCAACGCGTGCCATCTTATACCAAAACGGACAGGTAGCATTGGATACCGACATCACTGAACCTGCACGCCTGATTGACGTACTCCAATATCTATTCTCCTATACCGCACCCGCGCTGGACAATTGGCAGACAGCTGTCTCAGATTTCAGGGAACACGTGCCGGACCTTGCAAATAGGTTAAAAGAACTCATTGAACAACGCCATGAAACCGATACAACGTTCAAAAAGGCGTTCACAGACTTTTATGAAATCTGCCGGACCTCCATTAACCCAGACCTCTCACAAGATGCCGTTGAAGAGATGCTCGTACAACACATCCTCACGGAACGTATTTTCCGCACCGTCTTTAACAATTCCGCCTTCACCCGCCGAAATATCATCGCACGCGAGATCGAAAACGTTGTGGACGCACTGATCCGGGAGGCGTTCAGTCGTGAAGAATTCCTCAAACCCTTGGATCGGTTCTACGTGGCGATTGAGCAGGCAGCGGCACTCTGTAAAGACTTCTCCCAAAAACAGCACTTCCTTAACACCTTTTACGAGAAGTTTTTTCAAGGGTTCTCTGAAGATGTTGCAGATACACACGGGATCGTCTATACACCACAACCGATAGTGGACTTCATGGTAAAGAGTGTTGAACATATCCTTGAGACCGAGTTCAATAGGTCGTTATCAGATACTGGTGTGCATATCATCGATCCGTTTGTTGGGACGGGTAACTTCATTGTGCGGCTTATGCAGGACATTCAAGGCACAGCGTTAGAAACAAAATACCGTCATGCGTTGCACTGTAACGAGTTAATGCTCCTGCCTTACTACATCGCCAGTCTGAACATTGAACAGGAGTACTTTCGTCGGACGGGGACGTATCTCCCCTTTGAAGGTATTGTACTTGCTGATACATTTGAGCTGCTGGAGCAACAGCAAAGGGAGCTCTTTACGCGTGAAAACACGGAACGGGTTAAGAGACAGAAGGCAGCAGACATGTTCGTCGTTATCGGCAATCCGCCTTATAATACGGGGCAAGTTAATGAAAACGATAATAACAAAAACCGGAAATATAAGGTAATGGACAAATGGATTGCAGAGACGTACGCAAAAGACTCTACAGCGACGCTGAAAAATAAACTCTACGATCCGTATGTGAAAGCGTTTAGTTGGGCCTCAAAGCGAATTGGAAAGGAAGGAGTAGTTGCGTTCGTAACAAACAATGGTTTTCTTGATGGTATGGCGTTTGATGGAATGCGGAAGCACCTCGCGGAGAACTTTGATGCGATTTACATTCTGGACCTGAGTGGGAATGTCCGCAAGAATCCGAAGCTGTCAGGCACAACGCATAACGTCTTTGGTATTCAGGTCGGCGTGAGCGTTAATTTTTTCATCAAGAGGGGGACAGAGAATGCTGACCTGCAAACGTCTGAAATCTTTTATGCGCGTGTTGATGAATTTTGGCGAAAAGAAGAAAAATATCGATACCTTGATTCAAAGCAATACTATCAAAATATTGAATGGAAACAAATAGCACCTGATAGTCGTCATACATGGCTCACGGAAGGTCTGCATGCTGAATTTGATACCTTCCTGCCGATGGGAAGTAAGAAAGCAAAAGCCGCAAAGAATATAGTTACCAATGTGATTTTCAAAAATTATTGTCTTGGTGTGAGTACGAATCGAGACGTGTGGGTTTGCAACTTTAACAGAAATACTCTTATTGAGAACATTCACGGAATGATAGACACCTACAACGCTGAGGTTAATAGATGGGAACGCCGTGAGGACAAAAGAATAAACGTTGATGAGTTTGTGATGTATGACGACACTAAAGTTAAATGGAGTTCTACGTTAAAGAGGCATCTTGTGGGTGGGCATACCGCTGAATTCACTGAGTCAAAACTTCGACAGATTGTCTACCGACCCTTTACGAAAACAGAACTCTTTTTTGACAAGGTTCTAATTGACCGATCTTCACTCTTCCCATCCATATTTTCAACATCTGAAATAGAAACTGAAAATCGAGTAATCTGTGTTAGTGGTATCAGAAGTAATAAACATTTTCAGACGTTAATGACATCAACCGTTCCATGTCTTGATTTTCTTGAAAAAACACAGTGTTTTCCTTTCTATACCTACGATGAAGACGGCACAAACCGCCGCGAAAACATCACCGATTGGGCATTGGCAGA
>JAJECD010000029.1 GCA_022822215.1 Candidatus Poribacteria bacterium
CTATGGATATCCAGCGGACTCGGTACAAAACGTTTGATGACCTATCTCTTTTCTGCTATCGGGCTGCGGCTGTTGTTGGCTTGATGATGACGCATATTCTTGGTTATAAGGACGATCGGGCGTTTGACTACGCCAAGCAACTCGGTATTGCCATGCAGCTGACCAATATCCTGCGGGATGTTAAGGAGGATAAGGAGATGGGGCGTATCTACCTACCACAGACGGATTTGGTGCGATTCGGTGTGTCAGAACAGGACATTTTGGAGGAGAAAATGACACCTCGATTAAAAACACTCATAAAATTTCAAGTCGAACGCGCGGATCACTATTATACTGAGGCAATACCGGGGATTTCCCTTCTCAATACGAATTCACAGTATGCGATTTATTCCGCTGCTAAAATTTACCGGGGTATCTTAAGAAAGATCGAAGCCCGCGACTACAACCCGTTCTTAGGTCGAGTTTTTGTGCCATCAATTCAAAAAATTGGGATTTTGCTACACGAGGGGCTTCGTACGAAGCTCCTATCGGCGCAGGAGAAGCTATTCCCAATTCACTCTGGAATAATAAATAAATGATTCAGGCACAACACCGCTTTTGGGCGGATTTTATTTTCCAACCATATCTCACACGGTTATTCAAGCGGCATTTTCACACAATCCAAGTCTTGGGTGATCTGCCAGAAGTTCCGAATCATTTGCCGTTGCTATTGCTGCCGAATCACAGTACATGGTGGGATGGGTTCTTTATTTATCTGCTCAACAAACGCATTTTTCGACGCACTGCCTATCTGATGATGCTTGAGGCGCAGTTATCTAAATACAAGTTTTTTGCGAAGATTGGGGCTTATTCAATTGAGCCAAAGCATCGGCAAGGTATCGTTGAATCGCTGGAATATACCGTTGAATTATTGAAGCGAGGGACCCCGCTTATCTCTATTTTTCCGCAGGGCGAATTATTACCATGGCACACGCGTCCACTCAACTATAAACGCGGTGTTGAATGGGTTTTAAGGGAATACGGAAAACCGGTGGCTATTCTACCGGTGGCTATTCGTACTGAGTTCCTCGGTGAGAAACGTTCTGAGGCGTTTTTTTTATTTGGGGATATCAAGGTCTTTGACTCGAACACATTTCTCGGAATGGAGTGGCTTGAAGAGACTGAAACTGCATTGTTAGCGGAGCTCGCGCTGCGGATTCTTCGTCAAGAAAACGGGCTGAATCTGCTACATTGAAAGGTCGGCATTGCTTTGTTTACTCTGATAATCATTTCGATAGTTTTGTTGGCGGTTATTTTGGCGGTCACTTTGTTTAATACTGTGACTGCGCCGATGCTAAAAAAATCCATCGGTCTCCAGCATTGTCCGCGTGTTTCAGTGCTAATCCCGGCTCGGAACGAGGAAACCAATATCGGTGCTTGTATTGAAGGATTTTTGGCGCAGAAGTACGACAATTTTGAGATTCACGTTCTTGACGATCAATCGACTGACCGCACCCGTGCCATCATTGAAGCGTTCGCGGCGCGGCATTCTGAAGTTCGAGCAATGCGCGGCGCGTCTCTGCCATCGGGCTGGATGGGCAAAAATTGGGCGTGCCATCAATTAAGTCAGCAGGCAGATGGAGAGATACTCATTTTCACCGATGCAGATAACCGTCCTGCGCCGAACGCGATTGCCAATACCCTCGCCTACATGCAGAAGTTTGGACTTGGGTTATTATCGGCGTTTCCAGAGAAGGTAACGGGAAGTATCGCGGAAAAACTTGTGGTCCCGGTGGTTGATATGTTTGTTTATGCTGGACTTCCATTATGGCTTACGTATTTCAGTCGTTTCCCGTCGCTGGCAGCTGCGAGTGGTCTCTGGATTGCCTTTACTCGCGATGCATATCAACAGATTGGTGGACATCAAGCGGTATCGCGTCAAATTGTTGAAGACGTTGAGTTAAGTCGCTTGGCGAAAAAGAAGGGTATCAAAATCTTGACTTCGGCTGGCACTCGCGTAGTGTCTTGCCGGATGTACCATTCGTTCGACGAAGTGTGGAGCGGGTTTTCCAAAAATCTTTTTGGGTTGGTGCGTTACAAGACAATCCCGTTTTTTGTGCTAACGCTTGTGCTGTTTACAATGTGTGTTTTGCCCTATATCACCGTCTGGTTTGGGGCGGTTGCGAAACTGTCGCTCGTTGCTATCTTTATGAACGTTACGATGCGTGCTGTACTGGCGTTGAAATATAGACACCCGTTCTTTACAAGCGTGGTTTTGCATCCGCTTGGTGTTTTATTCACGTTGTTGATAGGGATTAATTCATTCTACCAAGTCAAACGCGGTCGCTTGCAATGGAAAGGACGACAGATTTAATGGTTGTTAATTGTCAGTCGTCAGTTAAACGGAACTTTGTAAAAATCTCCCCTAAACTTGGAGGCTTCTAAGGCGGAGTAAATTGGTTACATAGGGAGGTCTTAACCGACAACTGATAACCGATAACTATTAACTATTCAAAGTGAATAAACTAAAAATAGGTGTACTTTATCTGCTTTTAGGGGCGGGCGGATTGTGGCATCTGCTCGGTATTTTCCAAGGAGCCATGCGAGTCCTCGCTTCGCCGATGATGTTAGGTTTAGCGGGCTGGCTGTTTTGGGAGTGTTGGCGGGTGTCCCCACAACTGAAAAGACGGCGACTTGTGCTCTGGAGTGTCTTCGTTATTGTAGGTAGTGTCGGAATTGAGTGGCTCGGTGTTCGGACGGGGAAGATTTTCGGGGCGTATACGTACGGGCAGACACTACGTCCTTCGATTGATGGTGTGCCAATTTCTATCGGGTGTGCGTGGTTTGTAATGCTGGTTGCCTCGGTTGCTGTCATCCAAAAAATTGCACCGAAATTCTTAGTTAAAAGCACGATCAAGTTGGCAGTGTGTGTGGCAGTGTTAATGGTCTGTTTTGATCTGTTTATGGAACCTGCAGCGGGGATTTTAGGCTATTGGGTATGGATAGACAACCGTATTCCGCTGCAAAACTATCTGACGTGGTTCGGATTGAGTTTCGTCTTTGCGACAGTTGGCATAAGAATCGGTTTATTTTCTCAACCACCGTTGCCACGAATCGCGTTTCACTTCTATTTTGCGCAACTGGTTTATTTCGGGTTGGTAGATTTGAAAATCCTATGAAAACAACAAACAAAGGTCTATTCATTGCGCTAATGATTATCGGGCTATGGGGATCGAGTCTCGCGATTTTACTCACACTCGACATTGCTCGGGTGAGCCTCGCGTTGGTCCCTATGGGGATCTTTTGCCAGGCGTTCCTCTATACCGGTCTGTTCATCACAGCGCATGATGCAATGCACGGTGCGGTTTGCCAAGCGCGCCCACGAGTCAATAATACAATCGGGACAATTGCGGTCAGGTTGTATGCCCTGTTTTCATATCGCAAATTATTAAAGAAGCATTGGGCACACCATCGAACGCCTGCCAGTGGAAAGGATCCAGATTTTCACGATGGGGAGCATAGCAGTTTCTTAATGTGGTATCTCCGTTTTATGAAGGAATACCTTACTTGGAGACAGATAGTCGGCATGGCGATCGTCTTTCAGATTATGGAATATGTTTTGCGGATTCCGACGCTCAATCTGGTCCTATTCTGGGTCTCTCCAGCACTTCTTAGCACGCTGCAGCTATTTTATTTTGGGACATATCTACCACATCGCACTCCAAAAAGTGGCTATGACAACCCGCACCGAGCGCGGAGCAATGCGTATTCGACATTCTGGTCGTTTATCACCTGTTATCATTTCGGCTACCACTGGGAACACCATGAATATCCGTACGTTCCATGGTGGAATCTACCAGAGGTCCGCAAGGACACCTAACCCTTTTGCTTCCGCTGCTGCAAGAACCGCTGCACCTGCGACTGCGTCCTGCACCGCCACGCCTACGGATTTGAAGAACGTGATTTCATCGTCTGACTGCCGACCGGGTTTGCCGCCGTTAACAATTTCACCAATTTCAGCATCAATTTCAGCATTTGGGATAATCAGATCGCCCGCTTCCTCTAAGCAGGCTTCCCGCGAATCGACGACAATCCGATGTGCTCGCCTTATTGTTGTGGTATCGACTTCCCGTTTCTCTGGCACAAATGTGCCAACGGCTGTGATATGTGTACCCGATTGTAGGGCATGTCCGTCAAAAAGTGGGGTCGCTGATGTCGTCGCACATAGGACAATATCAGCGTTTTCTACGACCTGTTGTGATGTAGATACCAGATTGACTTCGGGAGCATCTGTCCACTCCGAAATCTCAGTGGCGAGTTGTTGTGCGGAGGTGTGTGTGCGACTGATGAGATTGACACTCGTGATGTCTCTGACTGCCATCACGGCTTGCAGCTGCGCTCTTGCCTGTACACCGGCTCCAAAGAGTCCAACCGTTTTTGCGTCTTTGCGGGCAAGCAAATCTGCCGCCACGCCACCACCGGCTCCTGTTCGGATAGCAGTGAGGCTGGCACCGTCCATAAAGGCTTTTGGGGTTCCTGTTGCTGGGTCGAGGACTAAAACCGTTGCGGTGATCCGAGGTAAGTTGAGGTTCGGGTTATCGTCATAGACCGAGACCACCTTGATTCCAAATTCGCTATGTTCGGGGAGGTAGGCTGGCATGATGAGTGTAACGCCTTTGTCGGTGGAGATGTGTTGCCGTGGTGGCGCGATGGCTTTGCCTGCCGAAAGTTGAGCGTAGGCGTGCTGCATCGCATCAATTGCTTTGGGCATTGGTAAGGCTGCGCGGACATCAGAGGCGGAGAGGATTCTAATAGGCATGCAATTACTCCACACGAATGACAGCTTCACCTAACACATCCATATCTGGGATGATTCCTAAGCCGGGTTGCGTTGAAGCTGCCATTCTACCGTTGACACGTTGCGGAGCGCCTGCTGCGGTACTAACGGTGACGTAGCTGTTAAAATCGGTCGCTGTGAATAGGAACTCTGTGGGTGTGCTATGGGCGAGATGCGCAATCGCTGCGGTTGTAATATCACCACCCCAGCTATCTTCAATCGTCATAGCAATTCCGAGTTCAACACAAAGGTCTCTGGCGAGTTTCGCTTTGGTCAGGCCACCGAATTTACTTATCTTAATATTGACGACATCCATCGCGCGGTCGGCATTCCCGCGTAACAGTGTTTCAATGCTGTCAATCGTCTCATCGAGAACAAAGGGGTGATCTGTGCGCTGACGGATCGCAAGACATTCTTGATAGGAGAGACAAGGCTGTTCGATATAGACATCCACATCACGCACGCCTCGGACGACGCGAGCGGCTTGGTGCATCAGCCATCCGGTATTCGCATCCGCAATAAGCACATCTCCCGGCTCCATCAATTCAGCAACAGCATGGATGCGTTCAATATCGGTGTTTGGGTCGCTACCGACTTTCAACTGAAATTTGCGATAGCCTTCCGCGCGATAGGTTGCAACTTTCGCCGCCATCTCGTCTGGAGATTGTTGTGAGATCGCACGATAAAGCATGAAATCTTTTCCATACCTCCCACCGAGGAGTGTACAAACGGATTGGTTTCCAACTTTACCGAGGATATCCCAACAGGCGATGTCGATGGCGGATTTTACGTACGGATGTCCCTTAAGCGCAATATCCATACGTTGATTGAGCGGAAGCAGTTGCGTAGGATCTTCCCCGATGAGGTGCGGTGCGAGTTCAGCGATACCCCTGCGGGCGCCTGTTGCGTAAGCGGGGAGATAGAAGGGTCCCAGCGGACAGACCTCACCGTAACCCGTAACGCCTTCGTCCGTTTCAATTGAGACGATGGTACTGTCGAAGACGGATACAGATTTCCCCCCGGACCAATTATAGCTCCCTTCGTGGAGCGGGAGATCGACTTGATAAGCGTTAATAGAACGGATTTTCACGAAAACTCCAAAATTCGAGTTTTTTAACTATATGCTAAGTACGAAAAAAACATTATAAAGATAGTAACATGTTTGACGAAAACCATCAAGGAAAATCAATTTAATAGGAATAATATCATGAAATCAATAATTACCGCTCTGACAGGATTCGCAGCAACGGCACTGCTATGGGTTTACTTTAGACCCCCCTTCGGAAAGAATGTTGTTCGCTTAAATACAGACGAACGGGTCGTCGCACTGACTTTCGATGATGGACCGAATCCACCTTATACGGATCGCCTGCTTGACATCCTTGCCGTGCATAACGTCAAAGCTACTTTTTTCATGATTGGAAATCGAATTGAAAGACATCCTGAGACAGCGCGTCGCATTATTGCCGAAAAGCATCAGGTCGGGAATCACTCCTACAGTCATCCCTTGCTAGGTTTCTGCCCACCGAATATTGTCCGTCGAGAGATCGAAAAGACCGACATGCTGTTTCAGGAACTCGGCATTACAGAGAAAACAGTGTTTCGTGCACCTCTGTTGACGAGGTTTCTACCAGTGGCTTATGTGCTTGCGCAGCAGGATCGACCGCATATTAGCTGCAATGTGTGGGGGTGGGATTGGATGACGCAGCATCCTGGTAAGATTAACCGAACGGTGCTTAGAAAGGTAAAACCGGGTTCCATTATTGTTCTACACGATGGGAAAGCAGAAAATAAGGACGCAAACCGTTGGGGAACTGTTGAAGCGACAGATCAGATTATCACCGGACTTAAGCAGGAAGGGTATCGATTTGTCCGGTTGTCAGATGTAGGTAATTGGTAATCAGAACTGATAATTTTTCGTCAATCTGCTACTTCTACAGAAATTTTCGCATGAAACGCGTTGACGGATTCTTCCGCTTCGTGCGAATATCCAATAGCACCCAACTTAAAAAATTGACCTCGGTCGAAACGATACGTAATTTGTCCTGTCTCGCCGGGTTCATTCCATACCGCAGCAAGTACGTCTTCATACAGTACCCCTCCTTCTGTGGGGAATTCCATATCGCCCTTGAGAAGATAAAACGTCCCATCACTATCTTCTCTGCCGACTTCAATATCAATGGTGAGCGTGCCACCGTTTTCAAAGGCTCTGGCATCAATCACGACGATGGTGTAATTCTGATGACCGCCTATTGGGGTTCGGAAAATGTCCAGGAC
>JAJECD010000268.1 GCA_022822215.1 Candidatus Poribacteria bacterium
GAAGTCACAAGTCCTGCGTTGCACACTAAAGCATCCAATTGGTCATATTTCTTTAAGAATTCATCAACAAAGTCTCTCACCGACTGTAGGTCAGCGAGGTCTAATCTCATGACTTCAGAGCTCCCCTTTAATCCGTTAAAACTTTTGGCGACCTCCTCTGCCGCCTCAAGTCTTCTGCATGCCATTATTACATGGCCGCCTTGCTTGACTAATTGTCTCGTTGTTTCAAGACCGACACCGGAATTAGCGCCGGTTATAATATAAACTTTTCCACTTACATCTCTTGAAAGATCTTTTTCATCTGCGCGCAATATATTACTTCTACTCATTATTATCTCACCATATCATATATGCAAATTTCAGTATTATAGTAAAACCTACAATTAAATGGACACTCAGGAGTTGGCGAGGTTAGGAGGGAAACCCCGAGCAAAAACACCTCGCCAGCGGTGGCAACGTATATGGACATTTTCGTAGGGGTTAGGTTGCCTAATCCCTACGGGCGCAGGAACTTCGCCCCTACGAGAAGTTATCTCTATGTTTTTTATCAAACTCACATTATTATAGTATACGATAACGGGTCATCGCAAGGAAAACCTTAAATTAGCGATCGGCTTTGATGGCACCCCATGTCACCGCCAATTTATCTAACGGTTCAACATCTAACCCACCGAGTGCCTTTGCCAATCCATGTTCTACAATCGTTGCCAGATCATCTTCACTGAGAACGGTATTGAAAATGGCGGCTTCGTCAATGATACCGACGAAATATGAACCGCCACCCCATTTACCAATCTCGACGGGATTTGCTGTAACAGCGGTTTTTCCGGGACGTGTGCTCACACCGGCTTTCACACCATCGACATATACCACGAGTTGCTCAGCCTTCTCGTTGATGTCGTAAGTCGCAGCAAAATGGATCCACGTTTTCTCGTCAGGAACGCGTGCGGAGGCTCTCGGTTCCCAACTTCCACCCGGTTTGACAAATGCGGACATTCTATTGCCTTCCTGCGGCGGATCAATGCGTAAGAGATATTCGTTACTCTTCGCGATGAGTTGTCTCCAAGTAGAGATATCCGTGGCATAAAACCACGCCATCATCGTGAGTTCATCACCGAGCTGCAGTTCCGGTGTTGAGTCAATTGACACCCACTGCGCGCCATCAAACTCAAGCCCTTTACCGATTTTTCCGTCTTTCCACTTCGCACCGTTGATTGTGCCGTCGTGTCCGAATTCTGAAGAATCTTTGGTTGTCTTGCCAGCACCTTCATCAAAGAGCCAGACCCCCACAGCCGTTTCAGGATCAATCGCAGCAGAACAGATCTGTGGGAATACCCAAATCACTAATAAACAACTAATTCCTAAAACCGAGATAGGTTTTCGCATTTTGTCCTCCATCTATTTATGTGTCGAAAAAAATTTTCTCTCTAATCACATTTTGATAAACTGACCACATTTTTATAATTATAACATATTACCCAATCCACTAACAAATAAAGAATATTGGACATACAAGCAGAAATGTGGTAAACTATGGTAAACCTTAGAATTAATTAGACACTCAGCACCGGTGCGGTTAGGAAACCGCACCTATCGGGTTGGGATAAAATGTCTGTTTATTTATCTGGTTTACCATAAATGTAATAATTAAAATTACCTTGCGGAAGGATATAGACTATGGATCAAAAAGAACAAATTGTTGCCGACCTCTCTACGCTTTTGGGTACTAAAAATGTTCTAACGGATCCGACGGCTTTATCGGTATATGAATGTGATGCGGCTCCGTCTTTTAAGGCGATGCCGGATGTTGTTGTCTTCGCAGATACAGCAAAACAAGTATCGGCTATCGTGAAGTTGGCGAATAGATACGGTGTTCCGTTTATCGCTCGCGGCGGTGGTACGGGTTTGAGTGGCGGTATGCTCTCTATTCAAGGTGGGATCATTATTGCCCTCAATCGCATGGATCGTATTTTAGAGATAGATCTTGAAAATGAACGAGCCGTGATTGAACCCGGCGTCGTTAATCTGTTACTGACGCAGGCGGTTCAAAACAAGGGTTATCATTACGCGCCAGACCCGTCAAGCCAAAAGGCATGCACAATCGGTGGCAATATCGCTGAAAATTCTGGTGGACCGCATACCTTGAAATACGGTGTTACATCCGACCATGTGCTTGAACTGGAAGTCGTTTTACCGGATGGCGAGATTATTGAACTCGGTGGCAGTGTCGAAGATACAATCGGCTACGATCTCCGGGGTGTGATGATCGGCTCCGAAGGCACATTCGGGATAGTGACGAAAGCCGTTGTCCGTCTCACCCGTAATCCACAAGCGTATCAAACTGCGCTTGCAGTTTTTGAAACGATGGACGATGCTTCCAACGCAGTGTCAACGATCATTGGTGAAGGTATTATTCCGGCTGCGCTCGAAATGATGGACAGTCTCGTGATTCGTGCGTTGGAAGAGGCATTCCACTTCGGTTTCCCGCTTGACGCTGAGGCCGTCTTGATTGCGGAACTCGACGGCATTGAAGCAGGCATGCAGAACCAGACGGCACAGATTTTAGAGATTTTCAAACAGCACAATGCCCGGGATGTGAGTTACGCCAAAAATGAAGCAGAACGGCAGGAACTCTGGAAGGCGCGGAAAAGTGCGTTCGGTTCATTCGGACGGCTCGCACCGAACTATATCACCCAAGATGGGGTCGTCCCGAGGACGACGCTGCCGAAGGTCCTGCGCCGTATCTCCGAAATCTCGGAAAAATATCAAATTCCGATTGCCAACGTATTTCATGCCGGTGACGGGAACATCCATCCGATCGTCCTTTTTAACGAACGCGACGCTGACCAATGCGAACGCGTGGAACACGTTAACAAGGAAATCTTGACGGTATGCGCTGAAGTCGGTGGCACAATCACTGGAGAACACGGTATCGGTGTTGAAAAGATGGATTACATGCCCCTGATTTTCAGTCCTGCTGATTTGCAAGTCATGGCAACGGTCAAAAGCATCTTTAACCCGACGGGACTCTGTAATCCTGGTAAGATTTTCCCGACCGTCGAATCTTACGATAAACTCGGTTTGCCATCTGATACAATCTGGATCAATTCTTAGTATCATGCCTGCTCTCGGCACGATTTCGGGCTGTACTCACAGAAACCATTCGATAATCACGATAAAGAAAGAAAAGCACATGGAAAATTCGCGTGCTTTGCACGATGAACTTAAACACATTGTTGGAACATCAGGTGTCCTGCCAGAGGCAGAATCCGCATCTTATGCTATTGATGGATGCGTTCCGAAGGCAGTTGTCCTGCCTACATCCGTTCAAGAGATACAGGACCTCCTTCAATTTGCGGCAAAACAGGGTCTGTCGGTTATCCCTGCGGGTGCAGGCACGAAACTCGGCATAGGAAATCTTTCAGAGAAAGTAGATGTAGTCCTATCAACAATACATCTGAACAGCGTTATCGAGTATGAACCCGCAGATCTAACCGTAACCGTGGAAGCGGGTATCCGCTTGGCAGCCCTCCAAAAGGAGTTGGCAAAACATCGGCAGTTTTTGGCACTCAATCCACCTTATGCAGAACGATGTACCATTGGTGGGATTGTTGCAACAAATACGAGTGGCTCACTCCGCCTTCGACACGGCACAGCCCGAAATCAGGTGTTGGGGATGCGAGTTGTTCACGCCAATGGCACTGTCGTCAAAAGCGGTGGGAAAGTCGTAAAAAATGTCGCCGGATATGATCTCAACAAACTCTATATAGGTGCCTTCGGAACACTCGGTATTATTACCGAAGTTGCCCTCAAATTATCGCCGATACCGACCCGACAAGCAATAGTCGCAACAGAATTTCAGGACGTTCAAAACGCGGTTAATACAGGTTTGAACATTGTTAGTTCACAGACGCTCCCGATGTTCGTAAATCTATTCATTAATTTCGATCCGAGGAGTCCGGAAACTCCCGGGCAAAGGAAATTCGTGTTGGTGACAGGCTTCGGCGGGGACCCTGAAACCGTGGCGTGGCAGTCGACCCAAAGCCGCGAAATTATGGAACAAAATGGCGGTAAGGGTGTGACAACTATAGCGGATGAATCACAGCAACACATTCAAGAGACTATTCAGGAATTTTCAGCAAATAACGGGAACACTGAGAGAGTCGTCGTCAAAGTAAACTTGAAACGAACCGACATCGCTGAGTTTTCGGAGCATATTATAGGCGCGAGTTGGACACACAATGTGCAAATGATGGCGTTACTCGGAAACGGTGTGTTGTATCTCACCATTCCAGTAGTTTCGGAAACAGATTTCCAAGCGCTCTCGGATGTGCTGACAGCACTGCGTCAATCGGCACTGGAGGTGCAAGGGAATCTCATCATAGAGCGCGCGCCCCCTGAACTCAAACGGTACATTGACGTTTGGGGACCCGTCGGCAAAACACTTCATCTCATGAAACAGGTTAAAACCAAATTTGATACAGACGGTTTGTTGAATCCGGGGAGGTTCATTGCCAGTATTTAATTTCTATTTTGCTCAATAAGAATACCGTGGTAGACTTTTCTGCGCTCCATCGGAAGATTCACAACCGCTCACCCGGAAAATTAGGACCACAATAGTGCAGTCGCCTCAAGATGTACAACGCTGTACGACATAATTTGCAAATCTATATTGCAAAGACGGGAGACACAATATGAGAGAAAAAAGAGGGAGGATCTTGTGGATTGATAACGAGGTTTCCGATGTTCGGCAAGCAACTGCCGCGACCGAAGATGGGTATTCTGAAAAGCAAATATATGTAACACCCAAACCTTACGTTTCCTTTTTGGAGTCTCAAGGGTACGATGTGTCTGTAGCAAACAGTGCTACGTATGGCATTAAAGCACTCAAAGACCAGCGGTATGATGCCGTCTTATTGAATTATGATGGACCGGCGCGAAAAGAAAATCTACTCGCGCATATCCGGAACTTAGATACCCACATCCCAATTCTACTCCTAACCCGCAAAGATGGTGAAGAAATAAGACAAGAAGCAAGCCTTTACGATGTTACCAACATCTTCATAATGCCTGCCAATCCACCAGACGCGGCTTGCAAAAAGGTCCTATGTAAACAATTAGCAGCGTCCCTCGTTTTTCTCATTGAAAAGCAGAGAGTGCGCGAATTGTACATACCACAAGCATACGTTCAAAACTTTAATAGTGGATACATTTCGGACGGAGGTGCCCAAGAACA
>JAJECD010000012.1 GCA_022822215.1 Candidatus Poribacteria bacterium
GATAGCCTCTATCAGTGCCTTTATTTCTGGGTCATCCACAATATCAGGCCGTTCGGGAGGTACTATTATGACGCCTACCAGTGGGTCATCCACGACCTCAGGCAGCTCCGGTGGTTCTGGGAGTTCTCTAATGATAGCCTCTATCAGTGCCTCTATTTCTGGGTCATCTTCAACCACAGGCTGTTCAGGAGGGACTATTATGACTCCTACCAGTGGCGGATCAGCCATACCCTCGGGGGGTTCTACTAACGGATTCTCCACAACTGGGACTTCATTTTTTTCGGTGGGTTCGTTCATATCCGCCGACGGATTGGGGGATATAGGGTTTGAACTGCTGCCACAACCCAGCAGAGCGATTAGAGCAGTGAGCAAAACGAAGTACTTCATGATGTTCTCCTTATAGAAACTATGCCGCAAAGGGTTTCAGACATTCGTCATAAACGTTAAAACGTTCGCCTTCGTGTTCTTCGGCATCGACGAGTTTCAGCCAGAGCGCGCTGTCCTTCTTGTCGCCACTCAGCTGCCGACGGCTGCCGAGGTTCGAGGGATCCGGTCCGCTCCAGACGACTTCTCCATCTTGCATATAGATGAAGTTGTCGCGATACCGGTCGATGATGTCTTTCTGGTTTTCTTGATAGACTAACCCTTGTTCACACGTCGTGCGTCGCCAGTTCGCGACCGTTTCGGGTGTGTCCGTTTCGACCGAATCAAACTCCGCCAGAGGAGCCGTGACTTCGCTCTCCCAATCAATTTCATCAAGATTGACAGTGCCGTATCCGCGCTGTGCAGCGATAAGGATATGGTTGCGATCGCGCTTGAACGGCGGGGTGGGCCAGTCAGACTGCGGGTCGTGTCCCATCAGGTGCATCCCGACAGCATCAGTCGTAATTGGGTGATCGCCAGCAACGAGCGCATTACAAATCCTGCCGACCCCGCCCCACTCACGTCCCCACTGTCCCGTCAATGCATCGATAATGTTGAGGCACGGTTTCGTGATGAGTGCCAAATCGGGGAGGACGTAGGAGAGACGGATGAGGTGGTGGTAATAACTCCGTGTCCTACCTTCCGGAAGAATCATCGGCGGTAACCCGAACAAGTTTTTCGTGCATAGCGTGATACCCATGAAAGCGTGGTTCTTCATCTTCGCTACAGAGACGACCGCATCGGCATCATCGAAGCAGGCACTCAACGTGTAGCGATCGAACATGGAACCGCCACCCGGAACGTCGTAAGTCTTAAACGGCGGCAGGTTGGAATCGACAAATTGCACGTCGAATTCTTTTAGGTGGTGTAGATAGTTGAAATTGGGAGGCATCCGATGCCCGTGGGTATACGGGTTTGTATCCGTAGCGACAAGCTGCGCCGTCGTGTGTTCCTTGATTAAGCGTAGGACAGCACGGCAGGTGGCGTCGTCTACTAATTCTCGGCGGCGCCCCTCGTAGTAGATAATCCGCTCGGGCGGTTTCATCATGTTGAATTTCATGACCACCTTCTTGGCGGTTTCAATCGGTTTCCAAGCACGCGTGAGCGGGTCGGTGATACGGCGGAGGGTTTGATAGATTTCCTCTTCCGTGGCACGGTAATCACAATGCGCTGCTCTAACTTTGAACTGTTTTTCCATGTGTGGTCTCCATTACAAGCGAGTGATTTACTAAAAGCGTAGCATATTGTTGGAAGATTGTCAAGGACGGCAATTGTTACAGACGGTCGCGCAAAAGACGACGCATGATTTTGTTAGAGGCGGTTCGTGGTAAAGCATCTACGATAACGACATCGTGAATCCTAAACAACGGATTGAGATGGGCGGAAAGCGCGGTTTGCAAAGTCGCGTGAAGTGCCTGTTTTGTGGGTGCCGATTCTGATTGGATTAGAACGGCATAGATGACGAGTTGGCTCGGACCACCATCTTTCGGTGAGACCGCAATCGCCGCTGTCTCTTGGATACCGCTGACGGTGTTAAGCACTTCCTCAATTTCCGCGGAACTCACTTTGATGCCACTCAGGTTCATCGTATCATCGACGCGTCCGTGAATGCGGTAATAACCTTCCGCTAAGCGTTCAAGCGCATCGCCGTGGCGGCGCAGATTCGGTCCGGGGGTTCCCGCAAAGTAGACTTCCTTGTGGTCGGCGTTGAGGAGCGTTGTTGAGAGACCGAGGGAAGGTGGCACGATAAAGACTTCGCCGTTATCTGATGGATTTCCGTCATCGTCGCAGAGCAAGAAATCCAAACCGAGTGCCGAGGTTGTGAACGTCGAAGGTGCAGCGGGTTGAACCCGCGTCCCGGTGACATAACCGCCCCCGATTTCAGTGCCCCCGCAATACTCAATCACCGGCTTATAACCCGCCAGAGACATTAGGTACAGCATCTCTTCAGGATTGGAGCATTCACCTGTTGAACTAAACGCTCGGATCGCGTGCCAGTCGAGTCCATGCATGCAGTCTGTATTCTTCCACGCCCGGACGAGCGTCGGCACGACCCCGAGCATACTGACCTTCGCGTTCTGCACAAAGACCCCAAACTCGCGTCCGGTTGGCACGCCGTCGTACAAGGCAATGGTGGCTTTATTGATGAGACTGGCATAGATGAGCCACGGTCCCATCATCCAACCAAGGTTTGTATACCACGCAAGTACATTGCCGGGATGAATGTCGTGGTGTAGATAGGCATCCGCAGCACATTTGATTGGGGTGGTATGCGTCCACGGAATCGCCTTCGGTTCGCCGGTGGTGCCAGAGGAAAATAAGATATTCGTATGTGCATCTGGATCGCACGGGATAGCGGTGAAGGTCTCCACATCGCTCAGAAAGTCGCTCCACGTTATATCCCCTTCGCGTTCGACCTGTGCGGTGGTGATGTTGCTTTCACAGGAGGAGACAATTGCCTTTGGTGCGTTTGCAGCCATCACTTTTTCATATAAAGGTAAGCGTTTACCTGCCCTATTGATATAATCCTGCGTGAAGATCGCTTTCGCTTTGCCGATACGGAGGCGCGTGGCTATCTCATCCGGTGCGAAACTATCGGCAATTCCCACAACAACACATCCCGCCTTGACAATTCCGAGATAGATCGCAACAGATTCGGCGTTCATAGGCATATCGATCGCCACCGCATCTCCGGGTTTTAGTCCAATGTCCACAAGTCCATTTGCGACTCGGTTGGTCAGGCATGCCAATTCGTGATAGGTAAGCGTTACGAGGGTGTCGTCGCCTTCGCGTTGCGCAACAATCGCGATGGCATCATCGTCGGCACTGAAGCAGCTATCAACGATATTGAGTTTGGATAAGTTTGTCGCAGTGCCTGTTGCGTCTTTTTGTGGTTCGGCGTTTGTGTCTATCGCTTTAATTCCCAATCTATCAATCATTATCTGCCAGAACGTGTCTCGGTTGGCAATTGACCACGCATGGAATTCGGGATAGGTTTTGATGGATAATTCTGTCATTAGGTGCGTGATATTTGCTTCGGTGATGTCTTTGTCAGTGGGAAGCCATGCGGGTGGGGGACCGTGCGTTGTGATATTGAAGTCGGCGTACACGGTGTCGTAAAGGAGTTGGTGAAGGGCAAAGGGGTGTTCCGGTGTGAGGATGTAGCGCGAAATTTCGTGCCAACAGGCAGTTGGGGATTGTGTTGCCAATATCCGATTGAGGGCTTCAGCTATCCTCAATGCCTCTGCTTTTTTCAATCCACAAGCAGCGAGTTGTTCAACAGTCAGCATGAGACGGGTTCCCTCTTTTAGACACTGCGAGTGATTTGAAGGGCATCCTCGGTTTCCAGTTCAACGAATCTGTAAATCTGATGCAAGAGAAGTTCAGCACCGATGGAAACAAGCGGTAGTATATCTTCAAGTGCACTGAATTCGCTGAGTAGCCACTGTTTGCCTTGACGAAGATAATGTTCAACTCGGACCCGATCCTGTGAAATCAGGATATATTCTTGCAACGATTCCAATTGTCTATAGTGTGCGAATTTCTCGCCTCGGTCGTAGCTTTCGGTTG
>JAJECD010000164.1 GCA_022822215.1 Candidatus Poribacteria bacterium
GACTACGACAACGACGGCTGCCATCTCGATATTTTTGTTGTCGGTGATGGCGGTCTACCGAACGCGCTTTATCATAATAACAGCGACGGCACTTTCACAGATGTCGCAACAAAAGCCGGAGTCGCTGACACGCCGAGGGGACGTGGATGCGTCTGGTTTGATTACAACAACGACGGCTGGAGCGATCTCTACGTAACTTGCGCCGGTCCAAATTATCTCTTTGAGAACAACGGCGACGGCACTTTCACAAACGTGACCCAGCACGCTGGCGTTGCTGACGAAAAACACGGCACCAACCCCGCCATCGCTGACTATGACCACGACGGTTGGCTCGACATCTACATCGCGAATTGGGGGCGAGCACCGTCCCTCTTAAACCCAAATCCCGCGCCAAAAACTAACGTCCTCTATCGCAACCGAGGCAACGGCACGTTTGAAGAAACCACTGATATAGCCGGTGTTGGCGATGATGGCATCGCTTGGGGATCAATCTTTTTTGATTATGATGGCGATACTTGGGCAGACCTCTTCGTTGCGAACGACCACGGTCCCGATAAACTCTACCGCAACCGAGGCGATGGTACTTTTGCAGATGTCTCAGAGCAATCCGGTATCGTGACGGAAGTTAACGGAAAACCGACAGGCGCAATGGGGCTCTGTGTCGGGGACTACGATAACGACACAGATCTGGATTTCTTTATCACGAATTATGATGCCGATCTCCTCTGGCGCAATAACGGTGACGGTACTTTCACCAATGTCGCTGAAGCCGTCGGTGTCGCAAACGAAGGTGTCGGATGGTACGCCAGCTTTATTGACTATGACAACGATGGTTGGCGTGATCTTTACGTCGTCAACGGTGATGTTGACAATTCCCAGAAAACCAATCGCAACCGTCTCTACCACAACCAGAACGGAAACTTCGTTGACCAAGCCGATGCCCTCAACGTTACTGTCGATGCCGTTGGGCGCGGCGCGACTACTGGCGATTTTGATAACGATGGCGACATCGATATCTACATCGTCAACAACACCAGCAACACCCTCCTCCAGAACGACGTCAACGCTGGCAACCGAAGCATCAAAATTCGGCTTCGCGGTACAGAAAGCAATCGCGATGGAGTCGGTACACGCGTGACAGTGGCAACAGGCAACCATATTCAGACGCAAGAATTAATCTGCGGCACGGGATTTTTGGGCAGTGACAGTCCTGAACTCGAATTTGGTCTGCCCCATGACCATCAGAGTGGCTCTATTACTTTGACGTGGCCCTCTGGAATCGTCGAGACTCACGAACTCTATTTTGATGGCGATGTGTATACCTTTATTGAGGCGGAAAATGTGATAGTTGCCGTTGAACCACACGGAAAGCAGTCCACTACATGGGGAAAAATCAAAGCTGCCGAGGTCTTTCAGAACTATCCGAATCCGTTTAACCCAGAAACATGGATACCCTATCGACTTTCCGAGCCGGCTGATGTCTTGATCTCGATCTACGCACAAAACGGTGTCTTAATCCGGGAATTTAACCTCGGACATCAATCTCACGGCGAAAGAGTGCTTTATTGGGACGGGAAAAACCGAGATGGAGAAACCGTCGCCAGCGGTATCTATTTCTACGAGTTTCGAGCAGGTGATATCCAAAGCGTGCGGAAAATGTGGTTAATGAAGTAGCAGATAACTGTTAGGACGGTGGCTTCGCATCTCTCTTTACCAACAACTAACAACTAATAACTAATAACCAAATGGACAACATATTTTTGAGATGGTGGGGATGCGGTGCGTTTGATGTCCGATTCGGAGACATCAACATCGCGTTTGATCCATATCTATTCAACGAAAATTTAACTAACGCTGAACCGATATACGATTACATCTTCATCTCCCACGAACATTTCGACCACTGCCACCCCGAAACCTTACGGAAACTGTGTTGCGGTGCGCGTTTCAAAAAACTATTCGTCAATTCCGGTTGCATCACGCCCGCAGCACCGATCGCTGAAAAATATGGCGATGCTGCATTTGCGCGAGACCTACCGATTACCAAGCATATTCCCGCCGATAAGGTCGCGGTCCTCTATCCGAAACATCTCAATGAAAAACAGGGAAGATCGCGCGCCTTTCAAGGTTCAGACACATTCAATCTTGGAAATATTCAGGTCGAAACAATCGAAAGCGGTGAAAACCAAACCCCAGACATCCCCACAAACGGCTATCTCATCACACACACAGCAAAGAATGTCTCCATCCTACACACCGGCGACTTGCACGAACCCTACCCTGCACTGGCGAATCTTCGAGGTAAAGTAGATTTCTTAATTCACATGAAACTCGGTCTCGGTAAGGGACTCGCGCCTCGACTTATAGAACTCCTTGAACTCACCCAACCCCGTTTTATGATACCGACGCACTACCGAACCGATCGGAAATCCGATCCGATACCCGCTGGACATTGGCCCCCAAACGTCACCGATGAAATGGCGTTCATTGAAGCAATCCGTGAAATAGTTGGAGATAGAACACATCTGCTCCCCTTCACCGCAGGTGTAGAATACGAAGTAGAAATGCCAGAGAAACGGGTCATCTGGAAATGGGAGTGGTTCAACACGTGGACCGTTCCACCGTGGCGAGAGACTTAAAAAATTATGACTACGCATTTGGAGAATATTTACCGTGTCAACAACACCGCGCGTTCGCGTCGCCTTCTACGGATGTGGAAACTTCGCGAACCGTACCCGAATCCCAAACCTATTGCAAACGAATGCCGTGGATATTGTCGCTGCCTGCGACAGCAACCCGCAAACGGCACAGGAAACAGCAACGCAGTTCAAGATTCCGAGTGTCTACCAAGATGCCCACGAAATGCTTGACACTGAAGCGATTGACGTGCTATACTCTATCGTACCGGCGTACGTGCGAACCGACGTTGAAGTAACTGCTGCAGAAAAAGGCATCCATATTTTCAGTGAAAAGCCACAAGCCGTCACGATGGCGGTTGCCCACCGAATTAACGCTGCCATTCAGCAAGCAGGAGTCCTCAGCACCGTCGGATTCCGCGAACGGTATCGTCCGATCTTTCAAGAAGCCCGCCGATACTTGACTGACAAACAGATTGTACACGTCCGATTTCAGAGTTTCGGAGGCTTACCGCCTTCAACAGAGGGCGGACCGAAAACATGGTGGGAAGAGATGGACAAATCCGGAGGACGCGCCTTGGATTGGGGGGTTCATGCAACCGACTACACCCGTTTCATGACTGGATTGAACGTCACCAAATCCCAAGCGTTTTATTGTGACCGTCCCGCTTACGCCAACGCACTGTCCAGCAGTTTTAACTACTGCCTTGAGAACGGTGCTACGATGACCTTGAGTTTTGTCTCAGCGGGTCCGGGTCCGAGAGATGAACCGCGATTTACTATCTTCTATGAAGGTGGATGTCTCGAAATTCACGGATACGACAGGATCATCGTAAATCGTGAAGTACACTATAAAGCCGATGCATTCGACCCGTGGCTGGAACAGGACAAAACCTTTATCCGCGCGGTGCAGTCTGGAGATGCCAGCCTTCTGCTCAGTGATTATCACGATGGGCTTTTCTCTTTAGCCCCGATTTTAGCCGGTTGGGAATCCTCCCGTCGCAACGGGGAATGCATAGATATCGCGTCGTTCATGAATGAGATATAATTTACGAACACCTAACATCTATAAACAAAGGAAAAAATATGGACGCAAAATTGAAAAAGATTCAGATTACACCCATGAAATTCGACAAAGAAGGCGAAATCCAAAAAGAAGAATTCGCCACACTCACCATCGAAGTGCCGATGGACAGCACATCGCAGCGCGCCGCAGTCATAAATCTTTGTGAACTTCTCGACCAAGAATGGGTCGTGGTTGATGTGGAAGGCAAAAAAGTTGTCGCCGTCAGTACGGCTTAATCTGTTTTTTTTATCCTGTATGTCAAGATCGATGCCGATTCAAAATTGATGAAAATCCATCTTTAGGTTATGAAAGTTTTTTAACAAACAATTGGAAGACTGCAAGGACAACGGACGCAGCAGCTCAGATTTAATCGTTAAAAACATGAAAAAAGATTTACTTTTTACACCGGGTCCGACACCGATTCCGCCAGAAGCACTCTTAGCGATGGCGCAACCGATTGACTACCACCGCAGCAGTGCCACCATCGCCTTAATCAAAGACGTACTCGAAAAACTCAAAAACGTCTTCCAAACCGAAAACGATGTCCTATTCTTAACATCATCCGGCACAGGTGCCATGGAAGGCGCAGTCGCCAACCTCTTGTCCCGTAACGACAAGGCAATCGTGATTCGGAGCGGTAAATTTGGGGAACGGTGGGGCGAAATCTGTAACGCTTATGGCGTTGAAGTTATTCCCATTGATGTCAGCTGGGGAAATTCCGTTGATCCACAGACAGTAGAAGGACTCTTAACAGCACATACCAATGTAAAAGCCGTTTTTGCAACGCTCTGCGAGACATCAACCGGTGCTTTGCACGACATTGAAGCACTCGCACGTCTGACGCGAGTACGTCCGACTCTCTTGGTTGTTGATGCCGTTAGTGCACTCGGTGCAGACGATCTGCAGATGGACAACTGGGGTGTGGATGTCGTTGTCTCCTGCTCACAGAAAGGCTTAATGACACCCCCAGGTCTCGCATTTGCGGCACTCAATCAACGCGCATGGGATGCTGTTGCACGTTCTAATCTCCCGAAGTATTACTTAGACTACCGCAAGGCGTACGAGAGTGGATTGGAAGGTTCTGTTCCCTATACACCGGCAGTGACACTGCTTGCGGCACTTCAATGTGCCTTGAATCGTATTTGTGAAGAAGGTATCCGCAACACTATTGCCCGTCACAACCGTTTGGCACTCGCGACACAGAGTGCGATTAAGGCGTTAGGGCTACCGCTGTTCGCAGCATCTCCGGCGAATACCTTAACCTCCATCCGATTGCCGGAAGAAATTGACGGAAAGGCGTTTATCAATCTGATGCGCGACAAATACGGTATTACTTACGCTGGCGGTCAGAGTCAACTCAGCGGGAAAATTGTCCGGATCGCACACCTCGGTTGGATGAACGAAAATGATGTGATTGTCGCCATCTCTGCATTCGAGCGAGGATTAGTAGAGATCGGATACGACATTCCACCGGGGGCAGGCATCGCTGCTGCACAAGAAGTTTTTAACGGTAACCTGTAGCCTGCAACAATACGCAGAAACACCCAAGCAAAAACACGCAGGCGGATCTACGGGAAGGCATGTCACATGCAAAACCTACCTGAACAAACCGCAAGAAAAATTAAAAAAACTGAAACCACGCTTTTTGATGCCTCGTATGAAGAACGAAAGAAGCCCCTACTGACCGAAACCTTGAAACGGCTCCGCCCTATCTACAGCAGAGCGGAACTGAGCGTCCTTCGTATTGATCGCACAAGCCGCGAAGGTTTATCACAACGTTCTGGACGCGGGTTCGTTAATCGGGATACCCTCGAAACCGTGCTTGGCAACCTCTTAGAATGCGTCGCACCAGGGTCACACAACGCCCCGCATCTTCACCATCAGAACCAAAACCTTTCAGACGCAATTGAAGAGGTCGCGGACCAGTTGTATGCTATGGTCGCACAGTCTTTTTTAGCCGTTACAGACGAAACACACCTCGGTGCCGCCCTGGAAACCGCCTTCTCACTCCTCTGGGAATTACCACGCTTTAAAAGTCGGGCACTCTGGAACCGTTTTGCTTCCCTCAAAGATCCCGCCGTTTGGGACGCGTATCTCCTCCACACCGGCATCTCTCGCGAAAAAATCGCAGCCTTAGATTTTCGCTCCCAAATTGACGAGGCAATTCAGGAACGGACTTTTGAACCGTATCAAGATTTCCTCGGCACTTTGAATCTCGCCTCCGTCTTGGACTACCAACTCCAGTTAGTCGGGAGTACCTATCCGGGTTGGCGAATTCTCTTTTACCACGATGTCGCGCATGCGTTGACACAAAGCGCGCCACTTGACGAAAGTCCAGAAATCCAGAGAGTCCCAGTGCCATTGTTACCGCGGGCGATTTCAGAACTTGCGGGGCGTTACTATCAAGCTGATTTGCATCCCGAAACACAAATAGGCGATGCGAATTTCTTAGAACATCCGCATCGTGGCGTGACTACTGGACAAACAGGCATCATAGGCTCCGGATGCGTTATCTACCCTTGTACGCTCGGCGGCTTGAGTGTTAAAGTTAAACAACGACATCCTGTTATCGGGGATTTTGTTGAGATCGGGACGGACACGAGTTTACTCGGTCCTGTGCAGATCGCTGATTACTCCACTGTTGGCACGAACACCGAAATCTATGGGTTTGTTGAAATTGAGAAACGATGTCGGATCGGTTCGTCAGTCGTTATCGGGACTATCCGCGGGACATCAGAACACCCTGGGAAAATCCATATCGCAGACGAAGTTCGGATCGGAGACGGCACCGTCATTGAGAACACCTCAGAATCGGACCTGTTTATACCAAATCGCTCGCAAATCCCAGCGCGAAGCCACGTCGCAAACGACGGGTTCGGATTCCCACGATATGTTACTTAGGACAGTCGATTAAAAGGCAACTTGAGTAAATCGAACCCCTTTAACTGATAACCGAAAAATGAAAGCAAAAAATGAGAAAAATACAACGCGCACTCATTAGCGTCTACGACAAAACTGACATCTTGGAAATAGCAACCGCCCTTGTCCAGCGTGGTGTAGAAATCCTCTCCACCGGCGGTACGGCTCAGCACCTCCGAGATGCCGGAATCGACATCCTTGATGTCTCTGACTACACCAGCTTTCCTGAAATGCTGGACGGTCGGGTTAAAACGCTGCACCCGAAAATTCATGGCGGTCTCCTCGCCGAATGGGATAACACAGCACACAGTGCCCAAACGGAAGCACACGGCATAAATCCTATCGACATGGTGATATGTAATCTGTATCCCTTTGAAGCGACTGTCGCTAAACCGGATGTAACACTCCCCGAAGCGATTGAGAACATCGACATCGGCGGTCCCACCATGATTCGTGCTGCAGCGAAAAATTACCGATACACCGCCGTCGTTACAGGAGCGAGCCAATACGCGCAAATTATCGCCGACTTAGATACAAACGTGGGTTGTCTTTCCGAGGAGAGACGCTTTGAACTGGCAAAAGCAGCATTCGCGCATACCGCCCAATACGATGCCGCAATTTCCACTTACCTTACTGATGCCAATTCGGAATCAGACGAATTCGCTCCCGACCTGACGCTCCGTTTCAAAAAAGAGCGGACACTCCGCTATGGTGAAAATCCACACCAACGCGCTGCTTTCTACAAAACCGAAGCCGATCCCGGGGCGTGCGCAGCATGGGCAAACCAACTCAGTGGCCAGCCGCTCTCCTTTAACAATATTCTCGATTTAGAAGCCGCTTTGGAAATCGTCAAGGACTTCGCGCAACCCACATGTGTCATCATTAAACACAATAATCCCTGCGGACTCGCGACGGCTGATAACCTACAAAATGCCTTTACGAGAGCTTTAGAATGCGACCGAACTTCTGCTTTCGGCTCAATTGTCGGGTTAAACCGCAAAGTGACAATTCAGACCGCGAACACGATCCGAGAAGCCGCGAATGCAGGCGTGAAAATTGACGCAATCATCGCACCGAGTTATACTGAAAAAGCGTTGCGTGCCTTGTCTCGTGTCAAACGTCGTCCGATTCTGGAAACAGGACCGCTTGCTACGGCACAACAGCGTGTGCCTGCTACTATGCAAATCCGTAATGTCACGGGGGGTATATTGGTCCAAGACCCGGACGTTCACGAGTTGAGTCCTGATGCCTTAAAGGTCGTCACGCAGCGCACACCAACGGACGCGGAGATAAAATCTCTACTTTTCGCGTGGAAGGCGTGTAAACACGTCAAGTCCAACTGCATCTTGTTGGCGCAAGGCACGCAAAGCGTCGGTATCGGTGCCGGGCAGATGAGTCGTGTGGATTCCACCATTATCGCTGCCCGAAAAGCGGGTGAAAAGGCGAAGGGTGCGGTGTTAGCCTCAGATGCCTACTTCCCATTTCCGGATGGCGTTGAGATTGCGGGTGAGGCAGGGATCCGTGCCATTATTCAACCCGGTGGCTCGGTCAACGATGAACCTGTCATCGAAACTGCGGATGCGTATGGCATAGCGATGGTGTTGACAGGCGTGCGCCATTTCCGGCATTAAGATCCGACCTCTTTTGAAATATTGGACATCCAGTAAATTTTATGGTATTCTATGCCCAGAAAAATACGACAACTCATCGCGGATCTAAGAAAAGCCGGTTTCATCAACACAGGTGGGAAAGGTAGCCAAATGAAT
>JAJECD010000258.1 GCA_022822215.1 Candidatus Poribacteria bacterium
AGATTGATTCAGATATACCGTTACGTTAATCTATAGAATTTTCATAGTAACCGTCCAAAAGCACTAAAAGAAGAAGGTTTCCGTCTAAACCCACGCCACCATTGACGTTACAACGGTAATTCAGAGAACCGAAAAATTCGGATTCATAGTTACAGCAAAAAAACAACCTTTTCATAGATGGTCTCCGACAAACCCACGTCACACCTGACTTTATGCGGGTTTTAAAGGAGCACTTTTCAGAACGTTACTATGAAAACTATGAATCGCATAGTCACCCCACCACACCACAAACTAAATCGTCCTGTATAATACGGTTGCATGCGTTCCCAACTTCTGTTAAAATTGTATACAAAACGAGTTGTGAACATTCTATAGTAATAACTTTGGTCGTTTTTATTGCAGTAGCCATTGGCATCCCGCAAATCCTCGTCGCAATGCAGCAAAAAGAGGTGCGCACCCAAAGCGAACAGATTGAAGCATTGCAACAAGAAATGGAAACCTATAGGTAGGAACGTACCGTTAGATCTTAAGAAAACTATGGAAGTCACCGCTCTCAAACAACGCATTGCACATTGATGTTTGATATTGGCTTCATTGAGCGGTACGGTGCTGGTATCAAAATGATGAAAAGACTTTCTGAGGAGTGGGGAAACAAAGAACCGCGTTATGAATTTCACCCCCTTGAAACCAAAATCATTTTTGACTCGCCGATTCAGGAGAGCACTTTTATAGAAATCGATGATATTTCAGGACAGTTGAACGAACGTCAGAAGAACGCTTTTTCCTATGTGCAAAGACACGGACAAATTGCAACGAAGGAGTATGTAGAGCTCAACAAGGTCTCGCGCAGGGTTGCTTATGAGGAGCTTACGGATATGACAGGTAAAGGTTTATTGTTTATGATAGGAAAGGGGCGGGGAACCAAGTACGTACAAAGATTGAACGATTAGGTAAGCGATTAGGTAAGCGATTAGGTAAGCGAATAATAACATTCCGCCATCAGCATTCGGTTTCTTTGTATTCTTGCACTAATCGCTAAGTTCTGTTAAAATATTTTTACCATAGTATCTGGAAAACCTTGCGTTTGAAAATACCATTTAAACCTTTCCACGGGTGCTTCAGCACATAAGGACAATCCAGTGACGCAGCCGATTAAAGTTATCCAACAAACAGATACAAATTATCCAAAACGATTGAAGGAATATCTAAAAACAGAGGCACCGAAAACCATCTGGGCGCGTGGAAACACGAACTTACTACATAGACCCAACGCCGCTTTAAACGGAAACCTCTGGGCACTCTTCTGTTCCAATAAATATAATGTTGACACCTCCTTTTAAATCTTGTATCATGTATCACAAAAAGCGGGAGGGAAGCAATGATACATGTAGGTGTAGGCCACTCGCAAAGCCTCTCCACTACGGAAGCAGCAGAACGCGCAACACGCATGGCTATGGGAAACGCAGGTATTGCCAAAGCCGATCTTGCAATCGTATTCGCAACGATTAATTATCAATCAGAATATCAAGAGTTATATCAAGCCGTTCAAGCGAACTCCAGTTGCGATGAACTGATCGGCTGCAGCGGGATGAGCGTCTTAACCTCGGCAGGCGAGTTTGAAGGTGAACCGGCTATCGCTGTAATGGTCATCCGTGCTGAGGGACTCTCTGCTATAGCGTTCGCTGCACAAGGCACAGAATCAGAGATGAGTGCCCAAATTCAGGGGCAGATTCAACCTGAAATACGTGACGACTCACTTCTCGTCATCTTTCCAGATATCCGCGCAATCAATCCAGCAGAACTCGTTAGTCAGATCGGGAGCGATGGTGCTGCACTCCCTATCGTCGGTGCTGCTGTTTCAGGCGATGCAACCGGCGCACAGATGTACCATTGGAAAGGTGAGCAGGCAACGGAGCGCGGTGTCACGGGGGTCCTGCTGACAGGAAATCTCACCACAGAGATCGGCGTCGCGCAAGGCTGCCAACCTATTGGGAAACCAAAAGAGGTTACAAAAGTCGAAGGGCGCGTCATCTTTGAGTTAGACAGTGAACCGGCATTAGAAAACTTTAAAGGCACGTTGCAACTCCTAACGCAAGATGATATTCGTAAATCCGGCGGTACGGTTTTCGTCGGTATCGCAATGGACGCTGAAAACAGAGAACCGACACAGGGTGATTTTCTGATCCGGAATCTGGTCGGGATTAACGAGGAACACGCCGCAATCGCCGTATCCGAGGAAGTCACAGAGGGGCAGTTAGTGCAGTTCCATCTTCGGAATCCAGCCGCCGCCGCTGAAGAAATCCGGGCGATTATTGCACAGTTAGCTGAGAAAACGCAATCCCAACCGCCTGCATTCGGACTCTATTTTAATTGTCTCGGGCGCGGTAAAGGACTCTACGGCACAGCGAATCACGACATCGGCGTTATCCAAGATAAATTCCCAGGACTCCCCATTATCGGATTTTTTGGAAACTCAGAGTTCGCCCCGATTGGCGGACGAAACTTCGCACACGCTTATACCGGTGTTTTTGTGCTCTGCTCCGAAAACTGAAACCTCCGACATGGCGTGCTACACATTTTTGGGTTTTGCTACAAAAAAGCCCCTTGATCCTATAACGGATAAGGGGCTTTTGAAAACGTCACAGACTAAACGAATTATTTCACAATAACGAGTCTGCGTGTGGCAGTGTAGTCTCCTGCTACCAATTGGTAGAAGTACACACCACTTGCCAGTTTTTCACCAGCATTGTTACGACCATCCCAGTAAGCGGCTTGGTCTTTGTGGAGATAAAAACCGCTATTCTGGAAACCGAGGTCCAATGTCCTGACTAAACGACCTGCTGCGTCGTAGATATAGAACTGAACGTTTACAGATTCAGCTAACTGATACGGAAGCCATGTTTCTGGGTTGAACGGGTTCGGATAGTTCGTGAACAAGGTTGTCTGTGTCGGACGCATTGCTGCAGGATCCACGTGCAGCTGCACGAATGCCCGGCTAATGTCGGTAGCGGTTACCTCGTGATGTAAGATACCGATCATCTGTTCGGCTGCATTGTAAACATGAATCTCCAAGATGTCACCCGTAGCGATCACCGCCTTACGGCTCAGATCTGCCCAAACGGTTTGCAGATTTCCTTGGGATTGCGTTGCTACCAATGTTTGAATATTTCCCATGCGCGGATTGTAGACGGTGAACGTCATATCTTCTGTAGAAACAACGTTTGCAGAGAGCATAAATGCCCATGCATCCGTTGCTTGCTTGAGCGACGGAGCTGCAGCTACCGGTACTGTATTATGCCACGCACCCCCAACGAACGAAGCGACTTTCGTGGACATCAGGTTCACGATGTAACCAGAACCGCCTTCAATAGCGAAACCTTCACCGGAATCCGTCATACTGTAGCCAACAAAACGTTCTGGATTGTTTTCTAATTTGATGATTGTTGTCGCCCCCAGTTCATCCATCAAGGAACGTGCAGTGTGAGGTTTCGCAGGCTCCAACGGCAAGCTGAGCATATTCAACCCGGCGTGGAGTTGCTTGAAGAAAACGTGATCTGTACGATCAACCAAGGTGATCCCAGCAGCACTGTCAGGATTGAAGAGTGCCACAAGCTGTCCACCTTGCACAAGTTCAGGGTCTTCATGAGCGTAGTGTGCTTGAACGTTAAGCAAGAACCAGCCCGCACCGAGTACCTCTGAAGCGTCAATGATACCAGACGATTCTTCGTTGCTCGTGAAAGGTTCGATAGCATCTACACCGATGGTGCCGAAACGCGCCGGATCGTGTTCCGCGATAATTTTCAATTCATCTGTGTGAATGTTATACTGCCAGATTTTTGCAGTTCGCGGTGAACCACCTGGATCTTCTTGAATCAAAACGTTCCCAAATTTGTCCATGGTCATGTTGTCGAACATGACCCCCATTGTGCCATCTGTCATCTGATCGACGACACCGCCACGAGTTGGATCTGTGACATTGTCGAAGCGGAGTCTGTACAAACGGCTCCGACCAATCTCTGTTCCCAAGCCATCTTGGGTTTCGTCAAACCGGTCTGTTGTCACGAAATAGAAGTCGGAAGGTGCTTTCGGATCCCAAACGCCGTCTTCAGGGCGAAGCCAGAGGGTTACTTCTGCATCGCTGCTCGCGGTCTCCAGCTCGGCGCCAGTCATTGTTGCAACATTGTCAAACAAGTGCAATGAGAAGCGAGTTCCACTCGGAACTCCGGGTTCACGTTCTTCTGCTGGGATCCCGTCCACTTTAACACCATAGAGCTGTCCGTGTGTCAATCCAGCTTTTTCGACTTCGTTTCCATCTGCTTTCTTCATACCGACGTAGACGTAGACTTGACCGGGGCGGGAATCGTCAATCCCAATTACCAGTGTCTGATCTCCCGTGTTTGGATGCGCGACAACGTTTTCCCATGCGGATTTTCCAAAATGCGGCAATTCGTAACTGACACCAGCATTCGCACCATCAGCGACGTGTGCAAACGCACGACCTTCGCCGGTCTCTTCACCGTTTATGTAGAGGCGACCTTCGTAGCCGTGACCTGTGGCGGGATTGTGGAATGCCGTCATCATCGGCAGATCGCTGGAGCAGAAACGATTGAAAACCGCACCAGCTGCGGGAGCGTCGTGCATGCCCATTTCGGCGTTCCAAAGTGCCGTGTTTTGAATCAGGTCTTCACCCGATCGTACTTCAAGCATGGTCGCTGCGTTGCCCGTCAAACCGTTGACAACCCATTTTGAGACAAATGCACCACCTTCTGTCGTGCTGTGTGCTCTTGGAACACCTTGTGAGCCCCGAAGTTCATGGTTAATCAGCCATGTAAACGTACCGTCGCCGTTGCTATAAGCACCAGTGCCATCGGGGATACCCACGAGTCGGTAACCACCAACTTCATCACCAACTGTCAAAATCGCCCAGGTCTGAACACCCGGAGCGACCGGAACGATATACGGGGACGCTGAACTATTTACACCTTGAATAACCTGTCCTGAGACGGAAAATACACCAAATAGGGCAATTGTTAAACTTAAGAGAAGGATTGAAAAAATTTTGTGTTGATACACCTAATGTGACCTCCAAAAGTAGATAAATGGGTACGCTTACATTTACCATAAGCGTCTGAATCATCCTGCGTTTTAGATGTTATGCTTGTATTTATCTCATAAATATATTTATCTCATAAATAAGAATTGTGCAGGGACAGTCCGATTCCTCAATCCAATACCGTATCTATGAGATGGCTATTTGTTGCCTTTTTACGGTATTAATTATGGAATTCATATATTACGAAAAGTTTGATAGGATGTGTTAAAACAGTGGATAATTCGTGAAGAATCTGTAGAGATAATTTTGTAAAAAGATGTCCTTTTTACCACATCTGTGCTACAATACGGTATACCCGTTATTTGTAGCACTATTTTCAACTATTCTGATTTCTGGTCTCCATACCGTGAAGAACTCAAGGAGAAAAAATGAACGAAGATATTTTTGTCGCCCAAGAGTTTACACCCATCAATGGATTTACATCTGGCATCGAAGGACCCGCCTGCGACGCAGATGGCAACCTATACGCCGTCAATTACGCAAGACAACACACCATCGGCAAAGTAACACCCGATGGCACTGCAAGCGTTTTCGTCGAGTTACCGACCGGTAGCATCGGAAATGGCATCCGCTTTGATAGCAAAGATTTTATGTGCATCGCCGATTACACCAACCATAATGTCTTAAAAGTTGATATGGAGACACGAGAGATTAGCGTCCATGCCCATGAACCGACGATGAATCAACCGAACGATCTCGCTATCGGCGCAAACGACATCCTCTATGCCAGCGACCCGAATTGGGCGGAATCGACCGGGCAAATCTGGCGGGTGGACACAGACGGAACGGTAACCCTATTGGAAACCGACATGGGAACCACAAACGGGATTGAGGTAAGTCCCGATGAAAAAGTACTATATGTCAACGAATCGGCACAACGCAATATCTGGGCTTATGACCTCTCGCCTGAAGGGGAAATTAGCAATAAACGCTTGCTGATTCAATTCCCTGATTTCAATATGGACGGCATGCGATGTGATGTTGAAGGCAACCTCTATGTCACTCGACACGGCAAGGGAACGGTAGCGAAACTCTCACCGGCAGGTGATGTGTTATTGGAAGTAACATTGACAGGGAAACTCTGTTCAAACATCGCGTTCGGTGGTCCAGACGGACGTACCTGTTACGTCACAATGGCAGACCGAGGCAATGTGGAAGTATTCCGAGTTGATGTCCCCGGTAGAAGTTGGCAGCTATTTCAACGCTAACCCACGGAATATTCAGTTTTCCATAAATGTTCCAGACGCTAACGACTTGACACCTGCGACAATTTGTGGTATTATTATACACATAACTACCTACATGGAGGCAACTCATGAAACAACTTTTTATTCTCTTAGTGCTGACTTTGGTGTGCAGTCCTTTCGCAGCTGCCGATTTACTCGAAGGGCTTGTCTTGTACATGCCACTTGACGAAGGCGCCGGCAACGCAACTGAGGATTTCTCAGAAAACGGATTTGAAGGTGAACTCAACGGTGGTGCCAAATGGGTTGACGGTAAATTCGGGAAGGCTCTTGAATTCGCCGCATCCAGTGATTTCGTGGCGGTGGAAGACGACAAAGCCTTCCACATTGAAGATGAAATTACCCAAGCCGCTTGGATTAATCTCGACCGACTCCCAAGCGCACACGCCATCGTCTTTGGCACGCGTATGGGTGGCGGTGGAAGACACATCGGATTCGGATACGGCATGAATCCGAACAACGGTATCAAAGTTTGGACAAACGCCGCCGGTGGTGGATTCCTTGACATCAACGATAACAAAACTGGACTTGATACCGGTAAGTGGTATTATCTCTCCTATACCCATACCACTGATAACAAAGGTAAGGTAAAAATTTACGTCGATGGCGAGGTCACACACGAACAGGATTCCAACAACCCCGTCGCACCCGCAGGTGCTACGAGTCGTGTTCAGATTGGTACATGGTCCGGCGAAGCCTGGCCCGGCATTGTTGACGAGGTACGACTCTGGAACCGTGCACTCTCTGATGATGAGATGAAACAGAGCATGGAAATGGGAATGGAGGAGTTCTTGGCTGTCAATCCCAAGGATAAACTCGCTACATCTTGGGGTCAGATTAAGAGATTACGCTAATGGAAATGAGGCGGCAATTTTTTATCGCCTCTCTCTTTTTATCAGAAGCGCACCGAACACCGCATACTATGGAAAAATATAAATCCCTTCTAAAACGGCTCGAAAAAACAGCAAAACAATACACCAACATCGCACCGGAGAATGGACAATTTCTCTCTATTCTCATCGGTGCTATTAAAGCACAAAACATACTCGAAGTCGGGACCAGCAACGGCTACTCCACCATCTGGATCGCCGCTGCACTCAAGGAAACAGGTGGAAAACTCATCACGCTTGAGTTTGACCCAACACGAGCGGCGGAAGCAGAGACCCACCTTCAGGAAGCCGGACTCGATGGAATCGTTGAAGTCCGCGTCGGAAACGCACTCGACGAAATACCCAAATGCGATGCAACCTTTGATCTCGTGTTCCTCGATGCCGAGAAAAACGAGTATCGCCGCTATCTTGAATTGGTTCTCCCCAATATCCGTTCAGGTGGATTGATCGTCGCTGATGATACCCTAACAATGCGCGACGAAATGCCGGACTATATCGAATACGTTTTTAATACACCCACGCTTCACTCTGTCGATATTCCTTTAGATGATGGTGTCATTTTGAGTTATAAAACCGAGGGATAAAGTATTGCTTATAGGTTTCCCATATTAAGATGTCCATTCAGTTCAAATTATCAGACAAATCCACGCGTTTCACCGAATCTGTCATCCGCGGTATGACGCAGCTCTGCTTGCGCCACAACGCAATTAACCTATCCCAAGGCACACCCGCCTATCAACCACCGCCCGAAGTCACAGCCGCGGCGATCGAAGCAATTCAAGAAGGATATAATCAATATAGCATCACATGGGGGGCACCAACATTTCGCAAAGCCATCGCCGAGAAGATGACGGCGTTTAATGGCATTCCCACAGACCCCGACAGAAATGTTACTGTCACTTGCGGCTCAACCGAAGGCATGCTCTCGGCACTCCTCGCAATCATCAACCCCAACGATGAGATTATCATCTTTGAACCCTTTTATGAGAACTACGGACCCGATACCATCATCTCTGGCGCGAAACCGGTCTATGTCGCGTTACAAGAGACAATTGCATCTGATGGCACGACGCGCTTTACCTACGATGCTGCTGAACTTGAAGCGGCTTTCTCTCCCCATACAAAGGCGATTGTCATAAATACCCCGAACAATCCACTCGGTAAGGTCTTTACCACAGATGAACTCCAACAGATTGCCGACTTCTGCTGTGAATACGATTGCCTCGCGATTACTGATGAAATATACGAGCACATGATCTATGATGAGAAACCGCATATCAGCATCGGTTCTCTACCGCAAATGCGGGAACGGACAATTACGGTATCGGGTTTGAGCAAAGCCTATTCCATGACAGGGTGGCGGTTGGGATACGTCATTGCACCTGAGACACTCACCGATGCCATCCGTAAAATGCACGACTTTCTTACCGTCGGCGCACCACATCCGCTCCAACGTGCCGGAGCTGTCGCGCTTCATTTGCCACCGAGTTACCACGAGGCACTCGTTGCGAAATATAACAAAAATCGCAAACGTCTCCTGACAAGTCTCACGAAAGCCGGGTTTCGATGTCATCCGCCAGAAGGTGCGTATTACATTATGACAGACATCACAGATTTCGGTTTCCCCGACGATACAGCCTTTGCACACTGGTTGGTGAAGGAGATCGGTGTCGGCGGCGTGCCAGGCTCCAGTTTCTATAGTCGTCCCGACCTCGGCAAGACAAAGTTTAGGTTTATGTTTAGTATGGCGGATGACATTCTCGCGGAAGCCGGGGAACGCTTAATGCAAGTCAAAACAAAAATTTAGGACACGAATATGGACATCTCCCTTGAAAACGAAACCCTAAACATCTACAGAAAAGAAATTGAAGCACTTATCCAGCGTGATGAAAAGTATAGAGACTTAGGTCCCGATGCGCTTGAGGCAATTGTCAGCGCATTTGAATTTACTTTGACAAATGGGCGCGAGAAGGTCCGCGCCCAAATGCTTTACGACCGCATTCATGAGAAGAGGGACCCCTGATATGCGCTTAGAGCGGATTCGCCTTAAAACTTTCGGATGCTTCCAACAGCAAGATTTTGAACTTCATAACGGTATTAATCTCATCTTCGGTCCCAACTTCAGCGGAAAAAGCACGCTCGTTAACGCCATCTTTTTCACGTTAACCGGCAAACCGATTGTACCGCGCGTGGATAGCGCAGCCATAAAGAACGCGAAAGCCTATAGCGGCACAGCTGGACTCCAATTCGTCGCCGAGGGTGAACGCTACCAACTCTATCGGGCAACTGGAAAACGCATCCAACTCCGTGCTGAGAAGGCAGACGGATGGCATGTCCTTTTCGATGATAAGCGTATCAAAGCCACTGAAATAATGCTGCAAGAACGGTTTGGGATTAGGCACGAGCAGCTCGCGCTCACCACCTTTCTCCGCGAAGGCGAAATCTTTGAATTCCTCGCACGCCAATCCACCACTCGACGCGACATCCTTCATACGCTCCTCGGTATTGATAGGTTAATAGAAGTACGGGAACGATTCATTGATACCCGTCGTATCGCGAAACGTGAACAAGGACGGATCCGTGCACATCAAAATAGTCTCCGCTTCAACGCACGGAACGACCATAAAACCGAGATCGCACGCATCGAAGAAAAACTGAAAAGCTTGGAAGCGGCTTACGGTGCTGATACAGGGGATGCCGAACGCATTGCTGAATGGACACAACACCAGAACCGTTTAAACACCCAGCTTGAGGCACTGACCCACCAGCGAAATGAAGCCTTAAGCGGTTTCAGCGATGTTCAGCACCTTCAGAAGATGAAAGCGACAATTGAGACGGCTCTTCAAAAAGCCACCGGATTAGAAGAAAAACGGGAGAAACTTATACAACAGACCGGACGATTTGAATCCCAAATTACAGCCTTAACCAACGTTTGTAGTACCCTAAAAGCCCTCATTGAAGGCGAAGATCAACACTGTCCAATGTGTTACCAAGCGGTCGAACGGGAGGTAATCCAACGGATTATTGACGAAAAGACGCAAGAAAGATCGGAACTCTGCACTGAACTTGAGGCGCACAAACAGGCATTGGAAACGGAAACTGAGAATTTGAAAAGTAGACATGAACTCGAACAACGTCTTGAGACGTTGCAGGCGCGTGTGATGCAATTTCAACGGTGTGAGCGAGAAATTAAAACCGTTCAAAACGAACTCGATACCCTCACAGCACGGTTGAACCAAAGAGGTATCCAACAAAGTGAACCTCAACCTGCTGAAACCGTTACAACCCTCGACAAATCCAAATTGAAGGCGCAGATGGATCACGAGCGGAGACAACTTGACAAACTCAAGCGGGAAGAGGCGGTTCGCTTAGATAGACTTGCTTCCCTGCAACGCGTCAACAGAGACGCAGCGCATATTGAAAAAACACTCCTGAGCTTAGAACTCGCCTGTGCCGGCATTGACAAAACCATCGCCACCCTCCAGAAACAGATTCTCAAGCCTGCTGAGGAAGAACTCCATCTTTGGCTCGAAAAGATGGATCTCTTTTCCACTTCTCGCGGGAGCGGGGGCGAAACCCGTGTAGACCTACAACGCCAACACCTCCTCCCTTCGCTGACCATAGACGGTGTTGATCGGAGTTTGATGCTACTCAGTGGTAGCGAGAAGATGTTCCTCTATCTCTGCTTCAAAGTCGCCCTCGCCAATGTCTTGGGCAATCCCGGTTTCTTTGTATTTGATGACCCGACGCTTCATCTGGATAGTGAACGGAAGGCGTTGATGGTCGATTTTATCCGTCAACTCGCTGAAGAGCATCAGGTCGTTGTGACGAGTTATGATGAAGAAATCCGCACTGGATTAGAAAGCGCGCATCTGATTGAAATGCAGCGGAATGTATAGAGGCGTTGGAAGAAAACTGGACGGCGGAATGAAAAATAATTAACTTTTTCAGGAATTTAGCGCATAATTTAGCGTATTATATGTTGTCTGTTTTTGGAAGTGTTCTTCCATCTATTTCAAAAGACTGAACTTTACCAAAAATAAAAAGGAGAATACAGAAAATGAACTATGTTGAGAAAAGCAGTAGATGGCTATTCTGCACGTTGGGTCTGATGCTCGCCGCATTCGTGATGGCTGAATTGTGTTATTCCCATGACATACCGACTCCCGTTGACGTACAATCTTCAGATGACACACCGGTTGAGTTAGTTGTTCACAAAGATCTTTATGATGGAAAGGGCAATTTTGTCGCACATATCCATGAATATTCAATCTCAAGCTATACGCAGGAAGAAGTTGACGAGATTCACGAGAATAACCCACATACGCGTCAAAGCGTAATAGATGGGCTGCCTAAAGAGGGAGACGTTAAAGGGGTTCATGGGCGTAGTTATGACACACCGGGTTTTAGTGAGCCTGATAATACGGATAATATTGGTAGACCAGATCCGGACGGTGAATATGAAAGTTATGGAATTGTCACGCTGCAAAACCCAAATAATCAGGCAGAGTCGTCATCTACGCAAAATACACAAGGCATTCAACCATCTTCCCAAGAAATCCAAGGGAGTCAAGGAACGCCGCCTGCTATCCAAACAAAAACGGCTAATTATAATGGGGATCCACGTAAATTTGAGGAGGTATCAGCACCTGAATCTTCAGACGAAGAACTGTACGTTATCAACGAAAAAAACGAAGCTATCCTCGCAACTGACCCGTATCAGTATGATGGAACATTATATCGGCTGCTATCAAGCTCGGCTACGAGACGGAATGAATCAGGGACACGCCAATTAGAGATCGTCGGTGTTGTTGAGGTGGGCTCCCCGCGTCGACTGATCGTGACACTCCGCAATCATACAAAACGTTTCATTGATTTGACGCAGCGAACATGCGGAGCCGAGGGAGTTTGTTGATCACACCGCAGAAGGCACGCGGTGAAAAATACGCCGACACAGAGGTGACGCTGCTGCCGTGGAAGTTGGTTAGAAAATTAGATCGTAAAGAGTCTTTTTACTTAGCTTTTCAGTATTTCTACGGTTCACAGAGCGGCTATAAGCCCGGCGATGTGTTCATCCTGTCCTATGAAGAGACGGAAGTAAGTCGGTACCCTGAAGCAATGCCATTCGCACCGCGCCTACAAAGAAGCGTAACGACAACTTGGGGTTCTCTGAAAAAGGCGCAATAGCTGAAAGTTAAAGTCCCCTACTCCCAAGAAGGGATCGGGGACTTTCGGCTGCGGGATACATCATGAACACAAAGTTCCTGTCATCGCTATGTCTGCTTATTTTAGGGACGTTCTTGTTTCTGCCTAAGATTGTTGCGCAAGTCCCTGACCTGCAGAATGCCGTCCGGGTAATCTATTTTGTTCCACAGCAACGCCATCCACAACCGAATATTGACGCGAAATTGGATACACTCATCAAAAATGTCCAAACCTTTTTTGCTGATGAGATAGAACGCCACGGGTTCGATCGGAAAACCTTCCAATTTGAAACCGATAACCACGGCAATGTCGTCGTGCATCGCGTGAATGGAAACTTCCGTGATACACATTATCACCAAGACACCACATCTAAAGTCACTGAAGAAGTCTCTCAACAATTCGACTTTACAAAAAATGTCTATCTTTTGGTCGTTGACGTGAGTAACGAACTTATTGATAAGGTCTGTGGACGCGGGGGAGAGTTTTGGAATACTGCAGGCGATTGGGGCGGACACGCCTTCATCCCAGCGTCCGGAGAGTGCTTAAACACACATTTAGGGTTTGAACTGACTGCACATGAACTCGGACACGCCTTCGGCTTACCCCATAACTTTACGAGAAATGCCTATATCATGTCTTATGGACAGAACCCAGACCAATTGGCGCGCTGTAGTGCTGAATGGTTGAATGCCAACCAGTATTTTAATGAGCATCGAACGCTGCCGAACAATCACGAAACGACAATTGAAATGCTTGCGTCTGAATCAGATACAGACTATACCCTCCGTTTTCGATTTAAGATAAGTGATACCGATGGACTTCGACATTCGCAATTGATAACCCCTGCGACTTCTATCTATGAGGACCCAGGCTCACCCAAATTGATCGGCTGTAAAGAATTGGACGGAAATAGTCAGAATGTGGAGTTTGTTACGAATCAACTCTCCCTACAGTCCGAGACTATAACAGTGCGCGTTGTTGATGCGCGTGGTAATTTTTCATGGCAAGACTATCCGATTGATGTCAACGACCTGCTCCCTACACCGCGAGTTGTCTCGATTCCTGATGTGAATTTGGCAGCAGCAATCCGAGATGAACTTGGGTTAGGACGGAGACAGCATATCACACAACTGGATATGCTCAACTTGATCGCTCTCAACGCCAGCCACAAACAAATCACCGAACTTAGCGGGCTTAAACACGCCACGAACCTGAAACATCTCTCTCTTGGCTTCAATCAGATTACGGATGTCTCTCCCCTGGCAAAATTGACGAATTTAGAGGCGTTGTCTATCCCATATAATCCGGTGGAGGACTTAACACCCCTCAAAGCGTTAACCCAATTGCGAACATTAGAGATACGCGGGTATGACATCCGAGATGTTACGTTAGATGTTAACCTCTTTACATCTTTTCCGGATTTAGTCTATTTGGTAATTGGTTCTAACAGAATTACCGACCTTACACCACTTACACAACTAAAACGGCTGCGGTACTTGTCCGCAATAAGTAATCAGATTCAAGACCTCACACCCATCGCGCAAATGCCTAATTTAGTATCCTTGGAACTTTGGTACAATCAAGTCAGCGACCTCACACCCCTCACGGGATTGACACACCTACAACTTTTGTCCCTCCAAGGTAATCCGCTGACGGACATCACCCCACTCAGCGGATTAAAAGACCTAAAAAATTTAGACATCTCTGGTGGTATAAACGAGAGAGGCATTACGGATTTGACCCCGCTCACGCCCTTGACAAATTTAGAGTTCTTGCGCGCAGATGGCAATAAGATCCGCAGTCTCAGACCACTCCGAAAATTGGAGCAATTGGAAACTTTGTCGCTTGAAGATAATCAAATTAGCGATATGCGTCCACTCACAAAACTTCTGAAACTCCGTACGTTACGCGTGGCAGGGAATCCAATCACTGACCTAACCCCACTGCAGACCCTCGCACAGCGAAGCCCTGGCTTGGAGATTGATATTGCCCTGACACAACTTTCGCCGCTTGTGAAGTTCACGGGATCGCAACTCCCGCCGCTTTATTGGGCAGACACAGAGACCAGCGGATTCTATCGGCTCACCCATCCTAAAACATCCGT
>JAJECD010000392.1 GCA_022822215.1 Candidatus Poribacteria bacterium
TGCTTTTTCCAATTATCCACATCTTCTTGGGTAATGTTCTTTTCACCAAGTATCTTGCGCGCCATCTGGTCTGGTGAGTTAACAACAAAGAAGAGCAGAAAGACAAGGATATTCACACCGATTAAAATTGGAATGGCATAAAGGGTTCGACGGATAATATAAGTCAGCATTCTTTAGTAATTTGCCCCAATCGTCTTTGATTCGCGGAAATAATAAAAGGCTATTGGGTACCTCGTTCGCGTTTCCAAATTGTGATGATTGCTGGAATTGTCCCTAAAATGAGAAATGCGGCGCATATCCATAGGGGCCAGAGGATCGGCTGATTCCATTCTTGACGACTTTCGGACCGTTGTTTCCCATCAACACGAAGATATTTAAGTGTGTTGTACCCAGTAGAAGTCGGCTTTCTGTTTTTTAGCCATTGATGCGACAAACCAAAATTAACAGGATGATAGACGAAGACCCAAGGCGCATCGCGTTGTAGCAGACGGTTCATCTCTCCGATTATCTTCAAGCGTTCCGGTGAGTTTGCCATATTTTTCATTTGTTCAAAGAGCCGGTTGAATTCTGGGTTATCGTAGTTGGCAGCGTTTTCGCCGTCCTGTAGTGCCTTACTATTGGGTCCGTAGAGCAAGAACATGAAGTTTTCTGGGTCGGGATAGTCAGCATGCCATCCCCAACGGATGATCTGAAAGTTTCCGTTCTTGACTTTATCGCGAAAGCGGTTGTAATCGGTGGTGCGGCTTTCCATGGTGATACCGAGCTGTTCTAACTGTTTCCGCATCCATGTTAAGGCGGCCGAGGCACCCGCGGACGTCCATGTGTTGTCAAAGGAGATAATGAGCGGGTTTCCTTTACTATCCTGTCCGCCCGGATAGCCTGCCTCTGCGAGGAGTCGCCGAGCTTCCTCAATAGATTTGCGACTCGGTCGGTTGGACTGTGGGTCCCAATCGTGTGTATAAGGGTTTATCCCGTCTGGACCCTCCAGATAACCGAAGATACCGGGTGGAAGTGGACTGTACGCTGAAACGCCGCGTCCGTTGAGGAAAATTTCAATGAATTCCTCGTTATCCAATGCTATCGAAATCGCTTGCCGAAGTTTCTGTTTCTCTTCCGAGTATCCACCGACAGTGTCATCAAGCATATTGAAAGCGAAGTAAACGGTTGTCGGATCTACGTTGATACGTAGTACTATCTGTTTTGACCTCAATACCTCACTTGCCCCCGGATCACCCGTATCATCGAAGGCGACCGCCCTATCAAATGTATCTGAAGGGATGCCGGAATTGTCGTAGTAACCCTGTAAGAACTTGTTCCAACGAGGGATGGACTCTTTTTCTAATTTATAGACGGCTTTTGGTATAAAGGGAATGATTTTTGCTGCGTCATCCAAAAGTCCTGCCTCTCTATCGCTGGGTTCACCGCTCGATGGATAATGTTCAATCCTAAAGTTCTCGTTCTTGACGAGCACTATTTCCTTGTGTGCGATAAGGGTCTCTACCCGATAGGGACCCGTTCCGACAGGGAATCTATCAATCGTGATGTTCCGTTCTTTCATAACCGGTTGCCCGTAAAAGTCAATTGCCTCACGAGGCATCGGCGAAAAGAACGGCATCGCTAACCAGTACACGAATTGCGGATACTTCGCTTTTAAAATGACTCGATAGGTGTAGCGATCAACAACCTCCACACCAGGGAAGGGTGGATCTACCTGTCCGTTTGATAGGGCATCGGAGTAGGCTTTCATGCCGAGGACATAATCTTCTAATGTGCTTGAAATAGGACATGTGACTTTGGGGTCCGCCATGCGTTTAATCTGGTAGACGTAATCTGCGGCGATAAGTTCACGCGTCCCGGTCATGGGAAAATCTTTAACTTGGGTAAATCCTTTTACGTCTGCCTTTGTTAAATCGTGGTAACGCCATTCACCGGTTTCAGTTTTGGCGAAACAGGGGTGTGGCTGATACATGATACCGGGACGGATACGCACCTCATACACAGCGCGTGCGACAGACGCTGCGGGCGCGTCCGAGGGCAAAGATTCGCCATCGGCATCGAAATAGCGAGGTTGTGGGACCGCCTCTACTGTCAGTGGAATTAACGCATACGGACGTTTCAGGTAGTGGTATTGTAACGGCGGTTCGTAGATCTGCTGGATGAATCTGTATTCATCAGAACTATAGGACATTGCCGGATCGAAATGCTTTGGCTCCTCACTGAACGTGTTGTAGTAGATTGCCTCATTCTGTTCAGATTTCGGATATGGGTTGTTTGGGACCCCACAGCCGATGCAGAAAACAGCCAGCATTAGGATTGGGCAATATTGACCTGAAAATTTAGACAGCTTGGTTCTCATTTTGCTAAAACGCATATAGAATAGTTAGGGGTACCAAAGGACCGAATTCAAAGGCATCTCTCTCCTCATATACACCGTCTAATAATGCATCACTATCATCATAGAGTGTCTCTTGGGTCAAAGGCAACATAAGCGTTAGAGATAACGGAATGTTATACGGTGTTAAAATCGAAGCACCGACGGATGCCATGCTGAACCGGAGTCCAGAATTGATGTCGAGTTCCCCTGCCCAATAGGCGTAGGATTGATAGGAACCGAGGTAACTCGTCTGCAGCGAAAGCCAATCGTTGAACCGATAGTTTAGACCGGCTGTGTAGGTAATCTCTCTGGAGCCGCGATACGTCTTGCTATTTTCATACAATGGAAGTTTCCCGCGGAGACTTGCGTTGGCTCCCAATCCTTTGTAGAGTGGAAAACTATAATGCAGATCAGCGACTGGATTAAAAGTTCCCGTGCCGAACTGGATATGAAGATGTTTAAGTCCGGCGTCTCCTAATTTCCATGGATCTTCTTCGGTTTTGCCAAACGGGAGGGTTGTGCCGATTCGTCCTATTAGGAAGTCGTTTTCCATCAAGAAACCTGTTGTACGGTATCCCAGCAAAACGTCTGTGTCTCCGGGGCCTGTGTAGGTCTCATTTCGATGATGGTTGTCCCGGTTGCGGACAATTGCTTCGAGTTCCGTCTGAGAAACCGGCTCAATTTCCTCAATAGTTGCCTCTTGGACTTTGGCTTCGTAAGGGATATTCGCTTCGAGCGCCCACTGTGGGTTGAATTGGTATTGTAACCCGACATCCACGCGATAAATATTCAGCGTAACGTAGTGTCGATGAAGAGGCACGTCAATCACGCTTCCATCGGTGGAGATTCCTTTTGTTTCTAAGTGTCCACCTTCTGCGTCGAACCATCGCGTCATACTAACGGTTCCTTGGAATCGCTTCATCTCTTCTGAAGTCAAACTGACTTCACTTAACCGGATCCCGCCACGCGGGATTGCAGGGTTGCTTCACGCCCCTCAGCTTTCTTGTACGAAACCGAGAGGTAGCAAGATAAATTGGAAGCAGATCAGTAGCAAAAGCATCCGAGTCATCATAGGGGGGCTCCATCTGTTTCCAAGTTGAGCCACTGGACTGCAGCATCAGAAAGTTCGAGTGCCGTTGCTCCAAGCGAGGAGTCCAACTCTGCTAAAGTTAGCGGTCCGACAACCGGCAAAACTGGGAAAGAAAGATTTAGGCAATAAGCAAGGGACACCTGAATAGGGGAGTAGCCGGACTTTGCGCTTAATGCCTTTGCGCGTTCAAGTCTTTTAAAGTTATCGTCATTGTAATAGACGCGCACCATATCTCGATTTTCGCGATTCTCCTGTGTAAATGCACCACTGAAGAAACCACGTGCCTGCGAGGACCACGGCATCAACGGGAACTGACTCTCTATATGCCATTTGCGAGCGGCATCATCCACGCAGACACAACCTGCCCACATCGGTTCCATTGGGACTGCGAGGCTGATGTTGTTGCTGCAAGACACAAATCCAGCGAGTCCATTTTCAGCGGCGTAGGTGTTGGCATCAATGATGCGTTGTGGTTCCCAGTTTGAAGCGGCAATGGCCCGGATACGTCCTGTGCCTATCTCCTCATTGAGATAGTCGATAATTGTGCTAACGGGGATCACTGGGTCATCACGATGGAGCATGTAGAGATCGATATAGTCGGTGCGGAGCCGAGCGATACTCTCATCAAGGTCGGCTTTGAGCTCTTCAGGGGAAAGCCGTGGGCGTGGCACTCTTCCTTGTGGGTGTCCACCTTTATCAATGAGAAAGACATCGTCGCGGTTGTTGCGTTGGCGCATCCAGAGTCCGATGAGCATTTCGCTATCACCACCGCCGTAGCCGTGTGCTGTGTCAAGTGCGTTTCCTCCTGCCTCAAAGAATGCGTCCAGCATTTCGATGCTATAGTCAAATTTTAGTGGCGAAAACATCATGGTACCCAGAATCAGTTGTGAAATATCTTTACTGACTCCAGGAATCTTTATGTGTTTCATTATGAGCTGTTTCCTTCTCTATATGATCATTCAAGTCGTATCTTTTGAATTATAGAATACTGAGCAAATCCAAAAAGAAATTATAGCACATTCTCAGTCCAAAATCCAGAAGAAAATGTGTTGGCGTCTGAGGCAATTGAGACAGGAGAAATCGAAGATTAAGCCCAACATCCATCTGTATACGCCTTGCGGTTGAATAACTTCTGACGGAACGGTGTCGCGTTCGCCATCCATTCATCCGGGATCTCTTGGGTGTAGCGGTGGGGTGGACCGGCTTCCTTGAAGATGTCAATGGCGAAAATGCGGTAAGGTTGTGGAGAACCTATCGGTTTCTCCTCAACGGCGTGGAAGATACGAGCGTTGATGTAGACCATACTTCCGGGCGGCAATTCAAGTCTTTTTTCTTCTAACTTGCGTCCTGCCTCATGGTCGAAGTCGCCTGTGAGCATCCGTTCTGGGGTGGCTTCTTTCGTCGGTGCGACCTTATGGCTGCCCGGTATCACTTTGAGGTTCCGATCGCCACGTGTGAAGCCGTTAGGATAGTAAAGAATTTGGATATAGTAGTTATCGCGCTCGGCGAGATTGACAGGATTCTCATGCTTCCAGTGGTGATGGTCTTGATGGTATCCGAGTGGACCGACCCCACGGGGTGCAATGTTAAGCGCGGAATGGCAGAAGTGGTATGCTTCGCCGATAGTGGCGCGTATTAGTGTCGTAATGAAGGGATCGTCGATGAGCCTGTCGCTGTATTCACCGCGATCGTTCCATGGACGGATGAAATACGGGCGTGATGAGGCCTCACCGTTATTCAACGCTTCAAGGTAGTGACGCACGGGTTCAAAACGTTGTGTAATCTCTTCAATCAGCCCTTCTCGTCCATCATCTGTGAATACGTCTGGATAGGCGATGTAGCCGTCGTTATGAAAAGCGTCGATATCTGCTCGCGAGGGGGCAGTTAATCGAAAAAGTGAATCGAGCTGGGTAGTCTCCATAACTTTCATTCCTTGGATTTTAGTTTGACTTTTCGTTTATTTAAGCATATAATTCTACTATCTCCTGAAAGATCATTATTCCATGCTTGAGTATACCAACATTCAGAAGACAACAACAGGAGAAAAAGTAGTGCAACATTTAAATCGGATAACATTTGATCCACAAATAATGGGCGGTAAAGCGTGCATCCGAGGCATGCGAGTCACTGTCAGCACGGTTGTTGGCTTAATTGCTTCTGGTTATTCCAATGCTGCTATCTTAAAAGCCTACCCCTATCTGGAAAAGGAAGATATTAGTCAAGCTCTCTCTTATGCTACGTGGCGAGTTCAAGAAATTGAAGTGCCCTTAGATATCTATGAAAATACTGGAGGCTTATAGCCTTCTCACATCCTGCTGTGTCCCTCCTCCTCAAACTTCTGCAGCAGTGCTGCTAATCTTCCCACAATCTCTGGATACGTATCCCATACATTGTTTGTTTCCGCCGGATCATCGTAGATATGATAGAGTTGCCCCGGCGTATTGGGATTGGGACTGCCGTCGCGAGGTGGGGGCCACCCGCCTGAACCTTGCGTTCCGAGAATCAATTTCCAATCGCCATGTCGGATAGAAAACACGCCGGTGCTGGAGTGATGTACAATCGCTGTCCGTAAAGGGTGTTCTGTCTCTTCGCCTAATAGCACCGGTAAGATGTTACAACTGTCCTGTCCAGCGTCTTTAGGAACTTCTGTTCCGACAATAGCGGCACACGTCGCCATAAGGTCTGTGAGGCAGGTCAGCGCGTCGGTTTCTGTGTTCGGCGCGATCACATTGGGCCAACGTGCGATCAAAGGTTCACGGTGTCCGCCCTCCCAGATATGTGCTTTGTAACCGCGCCAGTCACCACACGATTTATGGTCGTAGAGATGATAGGGCATCGGACTATCGTCGCCTTGGATGCGATCACCGGGCAGGGCGCCGTTATCGCTTGTAACAAAGATGAGCGTGTCGTCCGTTTTACCAGTCCGTTCTAATGCATCCATGACCTCACCAACCATCCAATCGACAAGCCACACGAGATCACCGCGTGGACCCGCACTGCTTTTACCGCGTGCAAAGTCAGGCACGACTGCCTCCGTGCAGGGTTCGTGTGGGGCAGAAGGTGTGAGATACAAGAAGAAGGGGGCATCGGCATCGGCTTGCCCTTCAATGTATTCGACCGCTTTTTGTGCGATAATTGGGTCGGCATCCTTGTGCTCCCATCCGGGAGCCATCATGCCACGGCGACTCGTAAATTCTGCTACTTCATGATAGGTGCTTGGAATTTCGACAAAGGTATCGTTCTCAATGAAGCCGTAAGGGGGTTGGCAGGTGGGACAACCGGCGTTTCCGTAGAAATAGTCAAAGCCGATATCGACAGGACCGCCGGTTAAGGGTGCGGTGAAATCAATATGTTCTTCCAACTCGCGTTCGGCGTTCTGCCAAGGGAGCGGCGCATGGAAATCGAAGTCGTAGCCGGGAACTGTTGAGAATTCGAGTCCCAAGTGCCATTTACCGACACAAGCGGTATTGTAGCCAGCATCTTTCAGGAGTCCTGCGACCGTCAAACGATCGCGTTCGATAAGCGGTGGTTCGTACCCGTAAAGCACGCCGTGTTTGAGTCGGCTTCGCCAGCAGTAGCGTCCAGTGAGGACTCCATATCGTGTGGGTGTACAAACAGCAGAAGGCGAGTGTGCATCGGTGAAGCGAATCCCTTCTTGCGCGAGCTTATCCATATTCGGGGTCGGAATCTTTGAGTCCGGGTTATAGCAGCCGACATCGCCGTATCCCATATCGTCTGCCATGATAAAAACAATATTGGGCAAATTATGTGTGTCCATTGCAGGCTCCAAATTGGCGTTGTGGCGATGAAGTATCGCGCCTATGATAATTTCGCCTTTAGGTCAGCGAGGTCCTTGTCAATTGAAGCTTCTTTCGCATAACTTGCAAATTCACGTTCTGATTTTGTATCTTGATATGCGACATCTACTTCAGCGGCAGCTTTCGCCAGAGTCGCTGCTTCGGTTGCGTTCTGTTCCATCTTCGTAAGGGTTTCAAATGCCTTGCTATCCTGAAGTTCTTCCAACATCTCACGGAGGTGTGCTTCGGCATCAACGTTTCTGTGTTGTGCCACGACAGTTGTCTTTTGCCCTTCTGCTTCTATCACTTTCTGTTGTAGATGTTCGAGGAGGTTATTAAGTGCTTGGACGACCTGTTTCTGTTCCTCCCATTGTGTCCTATATTTCTCTGCCAATTGTTTATACTCGTTCCGTTTTTCGATGTCTTCGCGAGCTAAGTCTTCACGTCCAGCCTTAAGGTTAATAACCGCGCGTTCTTGCCATCTTTCCACTTGCGTGACAGCCCCATTGTAAGCGTCCTGAAACTGTTTTTCAACGCCGATAGAGGCATCAACTTTCTGATGAGCTTCTGAGAGTTTACTTTTCATCTCAGCGATTGCCGCCTCTAAAACTCTTTCAGGTTCTTCGGTGCCAATGTGTTCGAGTTCCTGTTCAAATTCCACAACGACCGTCTCAGCGAATTTATCTCCGAGGCGTTGCCGTTTCTTCCCGAATGACCAGAAGAAGTCCAAGGGTTGCAGGATACCTGCAAATCGTCGAAGGAAGGCATCTTTGAAGGAGCAAGGTTTACCATCTTTTAATCGGACGACCTGTAAAGACAAAAGTTTCTTTCCAATTCCCTGACCGTTTCTGAAGCCGTCAATGAAGAACAGACCGAGTACCCATAAAGCAGTGCTGATAAGGGCATAGATGCTGAATGTAACACTCGCTTTCAATATATTAGACAGTCCTGTATCGAAAAACAAAATTGCTCCCACCGCAAAAAGAAAACCGAAAACCGATTGCACAGCACCTATAAGTGCAACGTCTATGAAAAGCGCGTATAATCGCTTCATTCGAGATGCTAATTTGAATTCTTTTCCCGCGATTTTAATAGATTTCACCTTGCAAATCCTATGTGTGTACGATACATACACTGATGAACTTTTATTTTTCGAGTTCTACTTTCAATTGGGCGAGGTCTTTGTCAATAGACGCTTCTTCAGCATAACTTGCAAATTAACGTTCTAGCGATAGAAGGCCTGCGACAAGGATTCTATCTATCAAGAACGCGGACAACCGCGCGAATCGGGCCCCTAATTTAAACACTTTACCTGCGATTTTGATTGATTTCATTTTCAGATAGCCTCCTTGCTTATTAACATAGAGCACACAAGAAGAAAAAAGGATAGGTAAATTGCGAACGCTTTGTGCGGTATGCTTATACTTCTTTTTTTAGGCTTTCTGATCTACCATACTTGCGAGGATGCCGAAGATAGTGAAATCGCTGTAAGCCATTTGATTAAACCTCACCATAGGTGTCTTTGACGTACTGGGGGCGAGGCACAAAGCCGAAGCCATCCTCGCCCAACAACATTAAAGACTTGGTACGGTCACTGCGACTTCGCGTCCACCAGCATTTGAGGAATCGATAACACCTTGAATGATAACGTTGGTAAGCATCACGCCATAGGGGTCAATCGGTGAGGGTTTACCTTCACGGACGGCATCAATAAAGGCGGTATCTTCTGCGTGGAAGACATCAACGGATTCAAATTCAGTGAACGCCTCGTCAAAGATTTCGCCATCTTTGTCGCCATAGACGCGGACCCCTTCTTCGGGTCCTCGGACTTCACCGATACCGAGACGGAGCCCTGCTTTTTTGCCGAGGAAAATCGTCCCACCGAGCGAGTCCATGTTCATACACCAGCAGGTCTTGAATACCATCCTTGCCCCGTTTTCAAAGACGACCCAACCGACCCCGAAATCTTCAACTTCGGTCTCTTTAAGCGCTGGATTCCATGTGTTGTGGAGACTGAGATAGTTAGAGGTAATCCCGGAGACGGCAACAGGTTTCGGATGTCCCATCAGGTAAAGTGCGGTATCTAAGGCATAAACGCCGATGTCGGCAGATGCCCCTAAACCGGCTGTCGCTTTTACGATGAAACTTCCCCCGGGATTCCCACGGCGGCGATCAGCAACGGTTTCGACGTAATAGATGTCGCCTAAGGTGCCAGCGTCAACAACTTCTTTGGCTTTAATGACTTGTGCTGAGTATCGGAGTTTGAGTCCGATCATGAGGATTTTATCGTTTTCTTTTGCGGCGCGCCACATTGCAGCGGCGGCATTGAGTGTCGCCTCCATCGGCTTTTCGCAGAAGACGTGTTTACCTGCGTTGAGTGCGGCGACAGTCGGTGCGGCATGTACACCTGTTGGCGTACAGACGTAGACCGCTTCAATCTCGTCCATTTTGAGCATTTCGTTGTAGTCAGAAAATGTGCGTTTGATGCCCCAACGTTCTTTTGCGCGTTCAAGGTTCGCTGGCATGAGGTCGGCAGCGGCAATTATTTCTGCGCCATCAATGTTAGCAATGGTGCCACAATGCGCTTGTGAGATGCCGCCTGCGCCAATCAAGCCTAATTTAACTGTTCTCATTTTTGTCTCCTAATTGGATATGTTTTCTCTTGATTTTATCCTATTTGTCTTTTGGAAGTCAAGGGAAAATTGCAATGGTTTTGGGTTGTCGGTGAGGTGTGTAAATCTTTTGTCAGCGAATTGTCAGAATCAGGATTGGTGGGATTATAGGATTGTGAAGGGACATGACGGGGCGGGGACCCTCGCCTCTCCGTTTCAGGGCGTTTTAACAGACTTTAGCGGAGACCGTCAATTAGCCTGCATCAGAGATGGCACTTCTGTTAGTGGCTTGCAATATGTTGTTTGAGTGTTTCTATTTCTTGTCTGAGTTCTTGAATCTGCTCTGCTTGCGTACGCTCCCCTCTGCCGCGCCATACCATAATGATTTGCGGTATACCGACAACGACGACAATAAGGCTTATTAAGGCGACGACAAACCCAAATACCATATTCAACCGTTTGTCCATTTCTGAAGCTTTGCTATCAATGTGTTCCCTCAAGCGAGTCTCAGACTCTTTAAGGTCTACTTTCAAGCGAGCTTCGGATTCTTTAAGGTCCTCTTTCAAACGATCTTCGGACTCCTTGACGATTGAACGAATCTTC
>JAJECD010000358.1 GCA_022822215.1 Candidatus Poribacteria bacterium
TGAAATTCGATGAGGTTTATGGCTCTGTCAGTCAGTGCCGTGAAGGCAGCCGCACCGTGTTGCCGTGTAAATGAATCCGGATCCTCTCCAGCCGGCAGGCGTGCTATGCGGACACGCAGTCCCTCGGCAAGCATACGGTGCAACCCGCGCTGTGCTGCACGGAAACCTGAAGCATCTCCGTCGTAGACGATAACGACTTCGGGGGCAAACCGCTTTAGCAAACTCGCGTGATTCTCACTCAGGGAGGTGCCAGAGGACGCTACGACATTCTCAATCCCGGACTGATGTAGCATTAAAGCATCCATGTAACCTTCGACGAGCAGCACTCGCTGCTGTTTGTAAATGGACTGACGGGCTTTATCGAGGTTGTAAAGGAGATTGCTTTTATCATAGAGAACAGTCGCTGGCGAATTTAGATACTTGGGTTGATGTTCTTCAGAAAGGGCGCGACCGCCGAAAGCGACAGGTGCACCGCGTTCATTGCAAATCGGAAAAAGGATCCGATTCCAAAACCGATCTTGTGGACCCCGATCCTCATTTTTAATCAATCCGGCATCAACTAACTGCTGGATCGTGAATCCTTCGTCTGTGGCAGCTTTTACAATATCCCGCCCTCCACTCTTTGCGTATCCCAATTGGAAGTGCCGAATAGTTTTTCGCTGGACCCCACGGTGTTCCAGATACCGCATAGCGGGTGTGCCAATCCGATCCGTGAGTAGTTGTCGGTGATAGTATTCCACTGCGAAGCGGTTGAGATCCTCCAACGACGTAAGCCTTTTTCGGATGGCAGTTTCACGGACATCTTGGGTCGGGAGCGTAATATTCAAGCGATCCGCCAACCATTCCACTGTCTCTCTAAACGTTTTACCTTCATGCTTTTGGATAAAAGAGATGACATTGCCGCCGGTTTGACAACCGAAACAGTAGAACATCTGTTTTTCCACGGAGACGGTAAAAGAGGGGGTTTTCTCATCGTGAAAGGGACACAGCCCTTTGTAATCACGTCCCGCAGGACGCAGGGCAACGCCGCACTCGGAGACGACTTCAACGATGTTCGTACGCGTCCGAATTTCATCAATCGTGTCGCTTGGTATATGATTATTTTTTGATCGATGGGTGTTCACGATGAATTGGTCCTAATATGGTTATAAGTTATAAGTTAGGTATGTTTACGTTACTCCTTAAAGGTAACAACGGTTATACCTTCTCCGCCTTGATCGTAGGGTGCGAATTGGTATTTCGCGACGTGTGGATTCCCACGCAATTCCGCATGTACAGCGTTCCGCAATGCACCTGTCCCTTTGCCGTGCAGGATTCGCACTGTCGGGAGACCGGCGAGATACGCATCATCCAAGTATTTATCGGTAATATCCAAAGCTTCCTTTACAAGCATTCCGTGAATATTCAACTCACTACTGATTGAATTGGCTTTGCTGTATTGGATATCAAGCACAGAAGTTGATAAACGGGACACTTCCTGCTTGGGATGAACAGAATCGATATCGTGGTATGCGGCTTGCATTTGCATAGTTCCCACGAGGATCTGTAAAGGCATTTTCCCGCGTGGTTTTATAGCCGTAACCTCGCCGAATTTGCCGAGTTTCTTGACCCTAACCTTATCGCCGACAGCGACTTTAATTTTCTGTTGTTTGGGTTGTTGTTTCTTGGGCTGTTTGGGTTGTAGCGATTTTTGGGTGGTTTCTATTTTTGAGAAAGCGTCTTGGATACTGGCTTTAGAGGCTTGTTCTTTACGAATGTCGGCGACCAGATTCTCAACAGTCCGTCGCGCACCCGCAACGATAGTGCGCGCTTCATCTTCGGCTTCCCGTTTCAATTGATGGCGTTCGGATTTAAGGTCTTGAAGCTGTTGGTTGTGTTTTTCGCGAGCGAATTCAGCATCGCGAAGTTCACGGTGCAAACGGTTTCGCGCTGCGTCCATCTCATGCTGCGTTTCTTGTAAACGGACGAGTAAATCTTCAACCGCAACAGTATTGCTCCCTAAATGGATCTCTGCCTCATCCAGAATTTCAGACGGAATCCCAAGGCGTTCTGCGATTTTTATAGCGTTGCTACTCCCCGGAACACCGACCTGCAGTCGATATGAAGGACGGAGCGTCTTCCAATCAAACTCCATTGAGGCGTTTTCCATCTGTTCTTGCGTATGTGCGTAAGCCTTGAGTGCGCCGTAGTGCGTTGTCACAATGGTATTCACCCGTCTTTTCCCAAGCCAATCGAGAAGCGCCATACCGAGGGCAGTTCCCTCACTGGGGTCTGTGCCTGCCCCGATTTCATCCAACAAAACAAGCGAGTGTTCGGCGTAATCAACTTTTTTCAGCATCTCGGCGATTTTCGTAATATGCGAGGAGAAAGTGCTGAGACTCTGTTCTATCCCTTGATCGTCGCCGATGTCGGCGAAAACCGTGTCAAAGATAGCGATTTTGCTCCCGTGTGCTGCGGGGATATGTAGACCAGATTGCGCCATAAGCGTCAATAAGCCGACGGTTTTAAGCACAACCGTTTTACCGCCGGTATTCGGACCGGTAATAATCAAGGTGTTAAACGTGTCACCAATATGGATGTTCGTCGGCACAACGCGTTCTGGGAGGTCTCTATTCTCATCAGCATCAGAGGCTTTAGCATTCTGGAGATGAGATTCGAGCAACGGGTGCCGCGCCTCAATTAATTTGACGTAACCTTGGGTGTTAATTTTCGGTTCGACGGCGTTCAATGCGAGGCTAAAACGTGCCTTTGCGTTTAAAAAATCGAGTTCTGCTAAGAGATCGATGGCTAATTCCAATGCGTGTAAGTTGTCGCGCACACGATCTGTGAGGTCGAGGAGGATACGTCGAATTTCGCGGTGTTCTGCTTCAGCGGCTTCGTGGAGTTCATTATTCATTTGGACGATTTCCAGAGGCTCGACAAAAAAGGTTGCGCCGCTCGTGGATTGTCCTTGGACAACGCCCCTGAAAGAGGATCGTGCCTCCTGTTTTATTGGAATAACGTATCTATTATTTCGAGAGGTGATAACGGGTTCTTGAATCGCTTTTTGATGTTCGGGTGAGCGGAGCGTGGCTTCGAGTTTTTGATGGACGTTTTCACGGAGGCGCGATAACTTGCGACGAATCGCACGTAATTCGGTGCTGGCGCGATCGAGTATGATACCGTCAGGGTTAATGCAGTAGCCAATCGTCTCAACTAACTCTGGAAACACCGGGAGCGCATCAACGATGGAAAATAAATTGGGAAATTCGTCTCGGTCGCGTTTTTCAAACGCCTTATGGATGTCCGTAGGAATCTGTGCAACTTTTCGGACATTCAGGAGTTCTTCAGTATCTAAGATTGCCCCGACTTTCGCGGTGTGGTTCAGCGATGCTCGAACATCTGTTAAGCCCCCCAAGGGGATTCCACCATAGAGTTCATGAAAAAATTTAACTTCACTGCATAAGCTTTGTAGATAGCGAATCTTATCAACGTCGTAGGACGGTGTGAGGGCGTCAACACGTGCCATCCCAAGTCGCGAAGCGGTGTATTTTTTCAGAAGTTCGCGAATTTTATCGTATTCTAAAGCCTTTTCAACACTGGGTAACACCGGCTTGTCCTTTGTTATTGCTGAGTTGCTTCGCGTTTAATGGCACTCCACGTCGTGACCAATTTTTGCTGTGCTTCGACAGGTAATATCCTTATATCTCGTAACCAGGAAATGACGAAAATACTGCCATCCACCTCGACGATCTCCTGTGTCTCATCGGTAGCGAAGTCATAAAGATAGACCGATCCCCACCGAGAATAGGCTATGTAGTCCCCTTCAGGCGACCAGTCGCCCCAATAGCCTGTGGCTTTATCAACATCAAACAACGGTACAATCTCTTTGGTGTCAATGTCAATTGTGCAAAAGGTATCAAACTCTCTATTCCATCTGAGGAAAAGGATACGATCGCCGCCAGGTGCCCAGACGGGATAAAAATCTTTATTGAGTTCAGTCAGAACCTCTATATCTTTAGTTTCGACATCTAAAAGGTAGAGGTGTTCCAACCACCCCGGTCTGGAGAGCGAAAAGGCGAGTCGCCTTCCGTTAGGGGACCAAGAGATGCCCCAGAATGAATAGGGCCATCCGGCATGTGGTACCTGTGTCATCACTTTCATTTCCCCACTTTCGATGTCGAGAACCCAAATCTGATTTTCTTGGGGCAATTGGTTTATCTTATAACCGTTGAAAGCAAGTTGTCTACCGTTGGGAGAGACAGAAAGGAAACGGTATGTCCCGGAAGTGGGGGTAACGCGTTTCTTATTCTTCGGGTTGTCAGGATTAATGGAATAGATATCCGAGTGTCCTTTATCACGTTGGATGAAATAAAGCAAATCGCCATTAGGTCCCCAAGAGGGGTACATGCCTTTGTGATTCAAAGGGATCGCTGTGAAATCTTTCGTGCCTTTAAGGGCGGTCGCATAGAGGTTCCAATCGAAACGTCCTAAATTCTCATCAAACCCATTGACTGCATAAGCCAATTGTCCAGAAGGTTCAGCATGGACTGGTGAAGCGAGGGAGATGAGGCATAAGGCGCACAGGCTCAAAAGCGCGAACTGAATGGTCTTAGAAGCATAAAAAGGGACGAGACTATATTTATGTGTCATTACCGCTCCTTAAAAAATAAAAATCATTGGGCAGATCCAAGCCGTTTGTGATGGAGAAGTGCGTTTTCATAGAGCCGACGGCTTAATCCGAGTTTCTCAAATTCAACAACGAGATCATAGCTATACAGTGCCGAACTTTCTCTGTCTTCTTCATCGGCGCGACGGGCGTTTTGAACGTTGTTTATGACTTCCATTGCCTCTTTTTCAAAGCTGCCGATCTGTTTTCGGAGTTCAGAGGTGAGTCCACCTGCGATGTCTTTGTTCACTTTATAGGTGCGAATTGCGTCCGTATACGCAACGTAAGCGTCATAGTACCGTTTTTCGTTTTCGAGGGTTTGCGCGCCCGATATATCTAACGGTTCGCCAATCGCTTCGATAACAACTTTTGCGTCCTCGATGAGCTCGAGGCTTTTCTGGGCGATTCCTACCTCAAGTGTGGCTCGGAATTCGTCTATAATTTCTTTATAGGCGGCACCCGCAGCGTCTGGATCGCCGGACTTTTCATAAGCGAGGGCTTGGTTAAATTTGGCACTGGCGAGCACGAATTGCCGGATTGCAGGTGAGAGTTGCGGCGTTGGTAGAAATGCCTTCGCTTGATAGGCAGCGATGGCGGCTTCGTAATTACCTTCTTGTTCATAGGTATTGCCTATCGCTTTTTGGGCATATAGGCTATAGATTTGATTTTCGGGTTGGTGCTGGTCAATGATTTGTTGGAATTGCGCCCGTGCTTCTGGGTAGTTGTTTTGATAATAGAGCGTCTTTGCGTATTGGTAGCGCGCCTTGTCACTAAAAGTTGAACTCGGATATTTCTCATAAATCTCTTGAAGCTGCGTCTGTGCTGCCTTAAGTGATTCTTCACTTTCCGCCAATGTCTCGGTATCAAAAAGGCTTTCTTCCGCGGTCTGATAGGCTTCAGTCGCCTGACGGAGTGCGAGGGTTGCTTCGGCGCGGCGGTTCTCCTGATTCTGATAATATGCTGCATAACCTGCGACGGCAACAACGATTACACCCACGATAATAACGATCGCTCGCAGATTTTGGCGCAGGAAGGCATAGACTTCCAGGACACCTTCAACAAATTTATCTTCTTGGATTTCTTCTTTCGTTAGTCGTCGGTCTTGTGCCATGATTGTCCTCAGTTCTACACGATTTTAAAAGATAGTCAAGCGGGTGACGGGAATTGAACCCGCGACCCTCAGCTTGGGAAGCTGACGCTCTACCGCTGAGCTACACCCGCATTTATACGATGGCTGTTGGCAACCATCAGCAGTCGATGATTCTATGAATCTCTTTTATTATTAATTATAATAACACATCCATCTGACGTTTTCAATGTAAAGCAAAAAGCGGGTGTCGGTAGCATGTAAACGATCGTTTGCCAGTTTTACCAGATACCCGCTTTTTTCGTTTCTACGAGAGACGCACCTCGCCTGCGATACTGGCGTGTCTATTGCAGTTTGTCTAATTCGCCCAAAACCTGTTCGGCAGTCAGCGTATTGTCTGGCGGTGCGGCTTCGACGTGTTTGAAGGCGATGTTTCCGGATTTATCAATGATAAACACACCGCGCGTGGTAATACCAACTTCTTCAAGTGCCATACCGAACTCTTTGGATACCTCAAGGTTCATATCCGCAAGCAGCGGAAAATCGACACCACCGAGTACTTCGCTCCACGCCTTATGCGCGAAGGTTGAATCCCGATTGATAGCGATGACCTCAGCATCCTTCGCCTGAATTGCGCTCAACTGTTCGTTGAAATCCGGTACCTGCTCAGCACAGACTGGGGAAAAAGCGAGTGGATAGAAAAGCACGACTAAATTTTTACCAGCATAGTCGCCCAATGAAACTTCAACATCTTCTTGATTGACTGCACCTTGTAGTGTAAAATCTGGTGCAGCACTTCCTACATTTGCCATTAAAATCCTCCTAATTTGCTATTTGCTAATCGCTGTTCGCTAATCACTAATTGCTAATCACTATTCGTTGTTTGCTTTAGCGCCGCCCATGCTGTTGCGAGTTTTCCGTGCGGCTCCACGGCTGTGAGAGGCGTTGTGTTAACACCGTTGACACTGACATCATCAAAACTGGCTTGCGTGTCCCAGGTCCAGACGCCGATTTTACCGCGAGGATACGTGTCGTCAACAAACACCGCTTGTTCTATATCATTGATAGCAAGTGCAATTCGACTTCCCTCAACGGTGGCGCTCAGCGTAAACCATTCGTTTTTGGTTAGCGTAAGCCCAACAGGTTTGATATCGTGCTCAATCTCGTCGCGCCCTTCAAACCCATCTTTAAAAGCGGTGCTGCGCCGGTGTCGCCATAACTCGGATTTATTTTCTTTCGGGCAGATAAGGTAGACGTAGTACTCAAATTCATTTTGTGCGCGGAAAACGATCCCCGCCCAGTGTCCAGCCTCAATACGGACTTTTGCCGCTACGGTATGGTCTGTCCACTCCGCCCCATTCGCTAACGCTTTCTGCGCCTTACCATAGCGTGTTGTCTGTTTATAGACCCCATCTTCGACTTCCCACGTGCCGTTTGCGGGGGTCCAGTCTGCAGCAGTGTCGTCGAATGTCCAAGTGAGTTCATCGGCACTTGCGACGGAAGCGAAACAGATACTGATGTAGATCAGGAAGCGTGTGATTCGGCTGTTCATAAATAATGGCTGTCGGTTGTCGGAAACCGTCAGTGGTTGGTTCAGAAATCTTTTGTAGTGCTAACAAAATTGGGAGCCCACAAATCGCTTTCACAGAGCCAACATGAGAAGTAGGGCGAAGGTCAGGCGACCTTGCCCTACAATTCCAGCATTACTTCGCTTTAAGTTTTGCCCATCTGGTGGCGAGTTTGCCCTGTGGATCAACAGAAAGCGTTCCAAGTTCCATTTCATTGACCTCGTCCTCGGTCAATGCGACGGCGTAAATACGGGATTCCTCAATGTGTGCGTTGAGGTCGCCAGGACCGTCGAGTCCGTTTGTATGACGTTTACCCCAGATAATTTCTGCGTCATCCGTGGGCCAAGTTTTGATCTCACCCTTTTCATAACTACCGAGGCTTTCACCGTTGCGATAGCCCGTTATCTTGTAAGTGCCGCCCTTATCTTCATAAGTGAAGGCTAAGTAGACCATTTCGCCTTCCTTCTTTTCATTGTGGGCTTTTGGAAAGTCTTCAGTGCGGTGAAACCAGCTGCTTCCCGACATCCACTGGCTCGGTTGGCGTTCGGCATAAACGATGGCATTAAACTGGTCCTCACTGGCTTTATCAAGCGTGAGCGCCGAACCTGCTGTTGGATCGAGGCTGTCTAATGCGACCCATGTCATCAAGGTTTTCTCTTCTATATCGGGCCCGGAATATTCAAGCGCGTGCGCCCATTTCCCGGTCTCAACAATCAGCTGCCCGCCTTTGAGTTCGGCACCGTGAAAGTCGATATCGCTCCAGTTACCGATTTCGTCCTTTTCGCTGTCAAATAACCACCAGCCGAGCAGATTGTCTGCTTGCGCGTCTTGTGCAAAAGCT
>JAJECD010000240.1 GCA_022822215.1 Candidatus Poribacteria bacterium
TATCATTGCTTAACTGGCAACTGACTATTGACGGCTAACAGCGAAAAAACAAAAAACTTGACATTTTTTTTGCTTTAATTGTAAGATAGGCGTAACCTTACGGTAATTTCTCCGAATATAATTGAACGAACCTTATCGTGAAAGCGGTATTCCATCGAAAGTCACTAACGTGAGGACCCTCCTCACCGTGAACCTATCGGAGGTGAACATGTCGAACAACGATGTTGCGTTAATGGCGCACCTCATGCGCCGCGCAGGGTTTGGAGCAACCCGCACCGAGTTGGAAGCCTACGCCGAGAAAGGCTACGAGAACGTTGTTGACGATCTCGTCCATCCTGAACGCGGAACCCCTATTGATGAAGATATTTTAGAACGCTACTTCGGTGGCGAAGGTGCTTATGTCGGTATCTGGGTCTATCGGATGCTGAACAGCAGATGTCCGCTTCAGGAGAAGATGGCACTCTTCTGGCACCATGTCTTCGCAACTGGACTCGGCAAGAATCAGCATATCCTTGCGTCTTCAGACCAGATTGATATGCTTCGACGGGTCGGTATGGGCAAGATGCGGGACATTTTGCTCGAACTCTCCAAAGATCCAGCGATGATCTTCTGGCTGGATAACAACGAAAATCGCAAAGGTGAACCCAACGAAAATTACGGCAGAGAACTTCTTGAGCTTTTCTCGTTAGGGGTAGGGAACTACTCAGAAGATGACATCAAGAATTGCGCCCTCGCTTTTACGGGCTGGACATTCGGGCAGCCGATTCCGTTGTATCCGCACGGTTACTACTCGCCGCCGTTCATGTTCGTTGAAGAAGAACACGATGACTGTGAGAAAACCTTCTTGGGACACACCGGAAACTTCAACGGCGATGACATCATTGACATCATCGTTGAGCAACCCGCTTGTGCCAGATTTATCTCCCGACATCTCTACAACTTCTTCGTCGCAGATGAGCCGCAAGTGCCGTCATGGAATGTGACCCCGCCGCAGGATCCCGAGGCTATTGAGACGCTCGCAAACGCGTTTATGGAGTCCGATGGACATCTGTCGCACGTCTTGGGTGTTCTCTTTAATTCCGATTTCTTCAAAGAAGCCCAATTCAAGCGCGTAAAAAGCCCGACGGAACTCGTCCTTGGTGTCGTGAAGTTGGTAGGTACTTTCCAATCTCCACAACCCGGAGCGGCACAGTTTGCGGGTGCTACCCAATTAATGGGACAGAAACTCCTCGATCCACCCACAGTTGAAGGTTGGCACACCGGTAAAGAGTGGATTGACGGTGGACTGCTGACTTCTCGTGTGAACTTCGCCGTTCGTGAGGTGAGTGATGCGTCCAAGCCGGGTATTCAGGATCTGATCGCCCGCCTGAAAGCATCTAATGGGAGCTCGCTCTCAGCTGAGGAATTTGTTGACCAATGCCTTGATTATGTAGGTCCACTGCCGGTAGGCGATACCACGAAGCAGTATTTGACCGAATTTGCCGAGGCGAGTGGTGACCTCAATTTTGGGGACGATGACGCTGCAGAGACGAATCAAACCAAGGTCGTGAATATGCTCCAATTAATTGTGGCTTCAAGAGAGTATCAACTTGGCTAACCTTTAGGAGATATTGACATGAGTACTACGAAGAAACCCCCGGTCCTTGTCGTTGTGCAGCTGTCAGGCGGCAACGACTTTATGAACACACTTATCCCGTACACGGCGGGGATTTACCACGATTCCCGACCGGTTGTCGGTATCAAAGCCGAAGATGTGATGCCCCATGACGATACCTTGGGCTGGAATCCGAGTGCTGCGCCGCTAAAAGAGATGTTTGATGCTGGCGATGTCGCCGTTGTGCAAGGTATAGGCTACCCAGATTCAAACCGCTCGCACTTCCGGGCAATGGATATTTGGCACACCTGTGAACCGCTGAAGATTGGTGATGAAGGGTGGGTCGGTAGACTCGTTCGGGAACTCGATCCGCAGAGCCATAACGTTCTAACGGCTGTCAGTTTCGGGCAAGGTCTCCCGCGTGCTTGTGCGCTTTCGGGTGTCCCGGTTACCTCTGTCGGCGACTTGGATAACTACGGTCTGATGACCAGTATCGGCGATGAGGGACACCGGACGAAGGCACTTGAAATCTTCAAAGCGATGTATAGCAGTACGATCGGCAGCGGTATCGTAATGGACTACCTCAGCCAGACGGGGTTGGATGTGATTAAGGGTGCCGATGAACTTAAGAAGGCACCAGCAATGTATCAGTCTGACGTGGAATACCCGCAAAGTTCGATCGCGAAAAGCCTGCGGGATGTTGCTCGCGTCCACTTCGCTGACCTCGGTACACGTATCTTTTACACGCAGCACGGTGGGTATGACAACCACGCTAACGAGGTACCAAACCATCCACGTCTCCTGAAAGATCTCACGGAAGCCATCCAAGCGTTCTTCACCGACCTTCGTGCGCACGATGCCTCTGAAGAGGTCGTCATGTACGTCTTCACGGAGTTTGGCAGACGTATCCGAGACAACGCCAGCGGCACTGACCACGGCACCGGCGGCGGTGCGTTTATCATTGGTGATCGGGTGAAAGGCGGACTCTATTCCGAATATCCGTCCCTTGACCCCTCCCGTTGGGCACACGGTGAAGACCTTGAGCATACGATTGACTTCCGGGGTATCTACGGAACACTGCTGGAGCAGTGGATGGGTGTAGACCCGACTCACATCGTCGGTGGGAATTTTGAACAGATCCAACCGTTTTCCTAAGAATAATTTTTAACGATTAAATCTGAGCTTCAAGAACGTTGTTCTTGAAGATGTCCGTCAAAGCCAAGCAATAGATGGTTGTTAGCACCATTAATAGTGAAGTTAGAGGAAAATCGCAAAGACAACGGACGCAGCGTCCAGAAGCAATCGTTAGAAAAACAGGAGGTTATGATGGGTAGACCTTACGGCTTGCTGCGTGCTGGGTATCCGTTTCACAAGACCCTGAGCATGCGGCGGACAACCAATTTTCCGGTTGACATTGCGGTCGGAAAAGAGGGACGTTTATATATCATGTGTCGCAACGACGGCACGGCAATGATCCGAAAATACACCGTTGAGGATGAAGACCTCGGTACGATGGGCGGCTATGGACAAGGTGATGGGCAGTTCACGTGGCCCGTGACGATTACCGCCGATGGTGAAGAGAATATCTATGTGTCTGATGAATACTTACATCGGATTGTTGCCTTTAACAAGGACAGTGAACACCTCGGCACATGGGGAGAACACGGGACCGAACCTGGACAACTCAACGGACCTTCGGGTATGGCGTTTGATCCCGACGAAAATCTCTACATCGCTGATAGTCTGAGCCATCGCGTGCAGAAATTCACTAAAGATGGTAAGTTCCTCTTGCAGTGGGGCAGCTACGGTGATGGCGAGGGTGAATTCAACATGCCGTGGGGTGTCGCTGTGGACGAACTCGGTGATGTCTACGTTTCGGATTGGCGAAATGACCGGGTACAGAAGTTCAATGCCGAAGGCGAATTCCTTTTTGAATTCGGTAGGTCTGGCAGCGGCAACGGCGAACTCAATCGTCCCGCCGGTATTGACGTTGATTTGAACGGTGATATCTATGTTGCTGACCGTGGAAACAATCGCATCCAACTCTTCAACGAAGAAGGACGGTATGTACAGAAATTCCTCGGAGATGCTACACTGTCAAAGGTGTCCCTGGCTTATATGATGACAAACGGCAGTCCGAATCGGATGCGAGACATGGCAGACCTGGAACCGCAGAAATACCTGCGTTCTCCCAAATCTGTCGCTGTCAGTGACGATGGGTTGATGTTTGTGCCGGACTTTGGGTCTTATCGGGTTCAGGTATATCGAAATATGGCGGTGCCGTTGACACCGCAGCAATTTAGCCCACCGCGTCGGTCGGTTACGTTGCATCAAGAATAACATTTAGATGGATACCCGAACACAGAGAAGCCGAGTGTCTGTTTAACGGACGTTCGGCTTTTTTGCGTACGAACAACAGTGTAGATTTAGGTCAACTCAAATACCGAATTGAGCGTTGAATTGTTATATTTATGCAACTTTCTCACCGTAAAATTGTATTTATAACGTGAGTCGAATAAAAGGTTTCTACAAACGGAGGTCAAAATAACTGAATGACATCGCGATTCATCACGGTTCTATTTGTGTTTGCCATTATGTCCCTACCTGTTTTAGCACAAATAGGTGATATTCAAGGAACCGTCTATCAACGCAGCACCGGAAGGCCTCTTGCAAATGCCGATGTTCGTATTCTCGAAACCGATCAGAATCAGAAAACCGATGAGAACGGGACCTTCCGCTTCACAGAACTCCCCGAAGGCACTTACGTTTTTGTTGTAACGCATCCCACTGAAACAGGACCCACAGAAGTTTCCGTTAAAATTAGCAGCGGCGGGACTACCGAAGTGAAAATCCATCTCGGTGTAGCAGCTAAATTGGAGACCATTATTGTGGAAGGAAAACGCCTTCCGCCGACCGTGAGTCGCACAGAAATCCGCGGCAGTGAACTCCTGCGTATCCCTGGTACGTTTAACGATACCCTCAAGGGACTGATGACACTTCCGAGCATCGGTATCCCAAACGACTACTTCGGTGTCCTCTACATCCGAGGCAGTGACTCCGGCTCGAATCTCTATTATCTCGATAGGACACCGCTCGGTTACCCTTTTCACTGGGGCGGCTTACTCTCGACGGTGAGTTCGGAAACGCTTGAAAAAATTGACATCTATGCCGGTGGCTACGGTGCCGAGTTCGGACTGGATTCGCAATCTGTGCTTGACATTCAAGCACGTAATAGCATTGATGAACGGCTAAGCGGAAAGTTTAACCTGAATATCCTCTATTCTGAAGGATTGCTTGAAGGTAGCATCGGAGATAAGGGGTATGTGTCTGTATCTGGCAGGCGGAGTTACTTCGATCTCATCGCTGGACCGATCATTGAGGCACAGACAGGAAGGACACAACAGTTACCCTATTTCTCTGATTATCAATTGAAATCTACCTATGCTTTGACGGCAAAGCATCATCTCACAGTGAATGCCTTTGCTGCTGTTGACCGTTTTAAGATAGTTGGGGAACAGGAATCGCCTAACAGTAGTCCAGACGCTACTGTACTCTTTGAAAATGGGTTTAACGGGCAAGGCATCCACCTCCGTTCGGACTTTACCGACCAACTCACTTCCCACCTATCGCTGACCCGTTCCGACAATTTCCTTAATATCGACTTTCAGGCTCTGACTGAAACGATGTCCACTGTGGGATCTGACGGTGAACGAGAATCTTTATTGGAAAATTTCGTCCACTATGAAATAAAGGTTAACGCACCAGTCTACACATTGCGCGAGGATGTTTCTTACACGTTAACACCGAAGTTTCAATTGGAAGCGGGTTTTCTCTACGCTTTCAGCCCGGCTTCGAGTTCTGAACACAGTTGGTATGAGGAGAACTTTGAATCGGATTACGATCTCACTTTCACATCGGAGACACCGGACGGTGAAATCATCAGAGAGGAAACTTTCGAGGAGGTCCACGACGAATTCGGACACGATTTTTATCGTACAGAGGGGTACGTACAGGGACGCTACGATCCGCTTTCCTTTCTGTCGGTTGCGCTCGGCGTTCGTTTCGACTATCTGAATGTGATTGAGCAGGTCTCTGTCCAACCTCGAGGAAGCGTGAGTTTCCAGCTGCCGAACGGTTCTAATCTCCGCTTCGCCTACGGACACTATGAACAGAGTCCGCAACCCTCTCACCTATTAGCGGAGGACGGCAACCGGGCATTGGAATCAAGCCTTACACGGCACTATATTATGGAATTAGAGTATCCACTCTCATCCCGCACCGAACTCAAATTTGCTACCTATTACAAAGACGCACAGAAATTGGTAACACCCGATGAAGTATCGAACTATCTCAATCAAGGGACAGGATACGTTGGGGGTGCGGAGGTATTCTTGCGGCATCGGATTCCAGATAAATTCTTCGGTTGGATCTCATATAGTTACACGCACGCCGAGCGGCGCGAGAAACCCGATGCTGCCTATCAGCCGTACCTGTTTGATAACACGCATATTGTGAGTATCGTCGGCAACTACAGTTTCACGCCGAATTTTGAGATTGGGGCGAAGTGGCAGTATCTCAGCGGCACCTCCGAAGTACCTATCAGCTCCGTCGTTCTCATCCAGGACCCCGTAACGCGTGGATTGAACCCGCTTTTAGCGAGTGCTGATGAACAATTAAGCACCGAACTTGCACCGTACCATAAGTTAGACTTTCGGGTGAGTCATAAATGGAACGTTTGGGGCTTGCAAGTGGGAGGTTTCCTTGATGTTCTGAATGCATACAACCGAAAAAATGAGATACGGTTCATTTTTGAAGAGGCGACACTTGACGTACAAGGTCAGGAGGTCGGCATTGAGCGTGAAGTGTTTGACGCACCGCAACTGCCACGGATTATCTATTTCGGATTGACGCTTGAATTTTGAAATTCGGGATGCGCCAGAGTCGTTTAGTTTTTAAAATTATGCATCCTTTTCATCGTAGAATCGCGTCTTAATTCCTAAAATGCCCTGTCCCCACGCCTCGACGTTGCTATTTAAATAGAGGCTTGGTATAATGCTAAGGCGAAACCAGTGATAAGGAGTAAAGTATAGTGAAAATCTTAATCGCCTTTGGGGTCTGCGTTTTGATTTTGTCAGGCTGCACCAGCGTAGAGTATCAAAAGATGCAGGCAGCGCGCGATCAGCTCCTCAAGAACTACGAAAACCGCCGTGAAGAACACAGTGAACTTAAAGTCAAAACTGGTATCACCGATACACTCCTCGGAAAATGGAAATTCCTAAACCTTGAAGTCGAGGAGGGTGCCGCTATTGAAGATGTCGCAAAAACCAAAGCCGCGCTGCGCGCCCTTGACCTGAAAAACCTCACACTTGAATTCTTTGAAGAGAAAGGTATCTACCACTACCGAGGCAAAAACGGTGCTACAGAAATTTTCGGTCAATTTACCGTCTTCACCATCCGTTACGGCGATGAACCCTTTCCGTTTATCCGATTTCTCAGACGTTCCGGTCCCGAAATGTCACAGCTCCTTTTCGCCGTAAGTCCAAGTAGCAAATCAGCGGGCTCCTCTGGATTCTCAAGCGCACAAGGACTCTCAACGGCGAAAGAGATCAGTGTTTCGGTTACAGAAGACAGGTTGTACCTCACGATGCACGGCAAGATGCAGTTAGGTCCCACCGGCTGGGTGCAAAGCGGCGGCATGCATTGTTACTTTGGGAGGATTGAGAAGTGAAAATATTAATCGTTCTGAGTCTGACTTCTGCTCTATTGGGACTGATTTTCGCTGGTTGTACGAGTGTGAAATACCAGGAAATGCAAAACGAGCGTGAGAGATTGCGAGCGGCACATGAGGATGCCCGTCGGAAGACCGATCCACGGCCAATGGAATCCGATTTAACCCAGAAACTCCTTGGCACGTGGCAATTTGTGGACATAGAGGTTGCCGAAGGCGATTTGAGTGAAGAGCTGGCAGCATTAAAGTATGAACTCAACGCGACGGCTCGTAAAAATCTTACACTCGAATTTTTTATAGATCAAAATGTCTACCGCCGATATCGCGGGGTAAATGGACGCACGGAGGTAACGGGAAGTTTCAAAATCACTGCGGAACGTTACGGTGATGAGCTGCTTCCGTATCTCCGCGTTTTTCGGGATACAGGTGAGCGTTTTCCTGAATTCATCTCCGGTGTGTCACCGAATGTACGTGATACACCAGATAATGCTTCTAAGCAGTTAGTTCCATGGAATTGGTTGGGTGTTTCGGTCACAGGGGATAGGTTGTACTTAACCCTGTTTGGTGTGATGGAATTAACACCGAACGGATGGGCGCAAAGCAGAGGTGTCCGCTGTACTTTCAAGCGAATGAATTAAGTAAAGGAGGATGAGCCGTGAAAATGCTAACGGTTTTTGGTATCCTAACGATAGTATTCACAAGCTGCGGGACCCTAACGCCACAGGAAACACAACAGGAACGGCTTCGTCTGATTGCGGCTTATAACGAGGCACGCCAGAGACAAAATCCTGAAAAGGTCAAGCAGGCAGTGAAGGATCTACTTGTTGGTAAGTGGCAGTACGTCGGGTTAGAGGTTGAAGAAGGGAGTGTTGACGCAGGGGAGCGGAAGTCTACACCTCAGCAGGCGTTGAAATCGGCAACCGATTTTGTGCAACAACTTTCTAAAAGTAAGACGGACAAGGCAGCAGCACCTACTGCCCCTGAACAAGTGGAAGCACCGAATTCGTCAAATTCGGAAACAGATGAACAGACCACCCCGGAAAATGCGAGACGTTTGCCGCGTATTGAAGTAACCGATGAAAAATCGAGTCAAGAGATATTGGCAGCAAAAGCCGCGCTCGTCGCCTCTACACGCCAAAATCTCACGCTTGAATTTTTCGAGGACCGCAGCTCATATTACTATAACAGCAACAACGGCGGTAAGAGTGCGACCGGGCAGTGTTACATTACCACTAAGCAATACGGTGATGATCCATTTCCGTTTATCAGTTTTAATCGACGGACGGGACCGGAGATGGTTGAGTTCCTATTCGGTTCTGAACCGGTAAAGTGGAGGACTGCTAAGGAGCGGGAAAGAAAGATCGCTGCGAGACGGAATATCACACCGATAGATGGGGCAAGACGGAATAGACGTATGACAGGACCGCCGGTGCGGCCCGCTCGCCGACAGGAGACTGCTCTCTTAATGCCGGGCATTACAGTGACAGATGATAGGCTCTATTTGGTCCTCTACGGGAAAGTGGAACTAACGCCAAATGGTTGGGTGCGAATGGGTGGACTGCGATGTACCTTTAAACGGGTTGAATAATAGTCCGTTTTGATGTAAAGGAGGGAATGAACGGTGAAAGTGCTAACAATACTCGCTATCATGGTAATGATATTCACGAGTTGTGCGGTGCTAACGCCTCAAGAGACGCAGCAAGAACGAGAACGCCTGATTGAGGCTTATAACGAGGCACGCGAAAGACACAACCCGGAAAAAGTCAAAGAAACAGTAAAGGACCTGCTCGTTGGTAAGTGGCAGTATGTTGGGTTAGAAGTTGAGGAGGGGAGTATCACTGCAAAGATAACAGATCCGATGCTAAAACATCAGACGGGTGCCTTTGTAGCAGAGGTTTCCAAGAGAGATAAAAACGAACAGGCAACAACACCTACTACGCCTGAACAAGCGGGAACATCAGACGCGCCAAGTTCGGCAACGGACATACAAACTCCAGAGGAAAGTGCCCCGCGCCTGCCGCGTATTGAGGTAACCGATGAAAAATCGAATCAACAGATATTAGGAGCAAAGGCAGCACTCGTCGCGTCTACGCGTCAGAACCTCACGCTTGAATTTTTCGAGCATCGCGGTTCCTATCATTACACGAGCAGCAATCGCGGTAAGACTGTTACAGGGCGATGTTATGTTACGACGAAACGATACGGAGACGACCCATTTCCATTCATCAGTTTTAATCGACGCACCGGCATAGACTTGGTTGAATTTCTATTCGGTTCTGAAACTGTAAAACGTATTGCTGCGAAAAAGAAACAGGAGCATGCAGCCAGAAGGCGCGAGATAGGGACCTTAAGCGCACAACTTAACAAAACAACATCCTTTGCAATGGCAAAGGCACCGGGCATTACGGTAACAGAAGACACACTCTATTTAGTGCTATACGGGGATATGGAGCTAACGCCGAAAGGTTGGATGCGAATCGGTGGACTCCGATGCATCTTTAAACGAGTTGAATAGACATGGATATAGGAGAAAAATTTATGAAAATTGCGCGCTTCTTCCTGCTTGTTGGTCTTAGTCTTGCACTCACATTCGCGAGTATTTATCCGATTTTCGCCAATGCTCCGAAAAGTCAAAAAATCGTGTTTACATCAAACCGAGATGGCAATAACGAAATTTATATCATGAACCCGGATGGGACAGGACAGACAAACTTGACACGACACGAAGCATCCGATTTGCAACCTGCTTGGTCCCCTATGGGAAAACAAATTCTCTTTGCGTCCAATCGAGACGGGATATATAACCTTTATCTTATGGACGCAGATGGTGCGAATGTGGAGAAGGTATTTAATGATTTCAAATCAAGATTTGCCCCAGCATGGTCACCCGATGGGAGACAGATTTCTTACATCCGATCGGATGCAGTGAGGGAACTCTACGTTGCATCATTGGAGAAAAAGAACGAAAAGCGAGTCGCCCCCGTAGGGGACTTTGATGGCTATTCCAACTGGTCTGCTGACGGGACAAAAATAGTTTTTGATGCACCCTTAAGACCGGAGAATACAACCTCCAGAATTCACATATTTGATTTAAAAACCGGTCAAAAAGAGGTGCTATTTGGGAATGTGGTCGGGATATCTGTGGGTTCTCCGAGGTGGTCACCATCGGGCGACAAGATTGTTTTTTCTTGGTTTGAAGGCGGTAATTCGTCAATTTATATTATGAATGATGACGGAAGCGGGACTGAGCGAATTGTTCAACCGCTTGCTGGATTTTCGACCGATTATCCGGATTGGTCTCCAAATGGCAATGCGCTTGTTTATGAACGATACGATATTGATATTAAAAGTAAGAATCGCCACATCTACACAGTGGATTTGAACGGCGGTGAGCCGAAGAAACTCACAGGCAAAGGTATGAACTTTTTCGCAGATTGGTTTGACCCGGCGTATGCATTACCTGTTCAGCCACAACCCCATCTGCTCACAACAGTGTGGGGCAAGGTCAAGGCGCGAAATTATGGTAAACTTGGGAAATAAACAAGTATTTCCCCGACCCGGTAGGTGCGGTTTCTAACCGCACCGGTCCTGACTATCTAATTAATTCTAAGGTCTACCATAATTGGTCATTGATATTATAGGAGAAAAAATCTTATGACAGTTACACGTTTTTTTGTTGTTTTTACCCTCAGTTTGGTCTTTATGCTCACAACGCTTTATCCCGTTTGCGCAGGAGACGAGAAAATCGCGTTCTCCTCAAACCGTAAAGGGAATTGGGATATCTATGTTATGAACCCCGATGGAAGTAATCAAGTCCGACTCACCAACAATCGAGGCGTTGATGTCAGCCCCGTCTGGTCACCGACTCGTGAGGAGATTCTGTTTGTCTCCGATCGGGATGGTGTGATGGATCTCTATGTGATAGATGCCGATGGCGGACGGCTGCGGAAAGTTTTTAGGGATACAGCAATGAGAATCGAACCGGCGTGGGCACCGGACGGCGAAAGGATCGTATTCCACGCAGAATTGCCGCGATGGAGCATCCAAACGGCAACGATACACGGGAGAGATGTGAAACAGGTCGCTTCGGCAGACCGGCGTGGTGGGAATCCGTCGTGGTCTCCCGATGGAACCGAAATCGCTTTTGTTGACGATGCGGCAGATACCCGTGGCATCCGCATTCTTACACTCAATTCGGGTGCCGTCCGAACGTTTCTACCCAAAGAATCGCCGTGGATGTATTCGCCAGCATGGTCACCGGACGGTGAGAGGCTCGCCTTTACTTGGTACAAGTGGGGTGTAGGGGTTGATAAAGATGCACTTTTCGTCGCGAACCGTGACGGAAGCCGTTTGAAGCAGATTGGGAAAGCCACACTCGGGACCTTTGGTCCAGCATGGTCACCTGAAGGCGATAAAATTGTTTACACGGAAGAACCGGTAGATGGGGATCGTCAAATCGTCGTGATTGATGTCCATACCGGAAGAAAAAAAGAGCTTACACACCGTGGCATGAACATCACGCCGTCTTGGTTCAATCCGATCAACCTGCCCGTCACGCCGCAACCCGAACTACTAACGACTGTGTGGGGTAAAATCAAAGCGGACTAAGGACGGATTGTTCGGACCTGTCCACGGAGGTCGAGCTGCACTGTCCAGTTGTTCCAGCGTGGCAATAACACCGCGCTCAACGCCGGTTGACGGATACCGCGCTGCCAGCGTAAGGTAACCAATTTTTGAGCGGGGTTGTATTCCACGTCGAATTTCGCACCGTTGATGGAGAATTCTTTTGGATACTGCGCCTCAATTTCGGCAATGGTGCCAGCGTCTATCTCCGTAAATGTTAAATCTTCGGCAGAGAGAAGTTGCCACTCTTCGGCTACCTCTACGCCTAACGTGGTGAGCCGTGAGACTAACCACGCGTGCGGTGTTAACGCCGTTGTTTTCGATGTTTGTACGTCGGGGTTGAGTTCACAATACAATAGCCAAGCATCAACGGCTCGTGTGAGATTTTCACCGACATTCGGAAACAGCGATCCAGCGAGAATGAGAGATGCTAACGCTTCTCTCAGAAATGTCCCCTTGAGCGGTCGGCGTTGCCGTCCGATCTCCCTTCCTGCGTATTCGGTCACCACTTCCGCGACGATGTCCTCACCTTCGAGTCTCGGAGTGGCGAGTTGGGAGGTTCCGATACCCGCCTCCACTAAATCCTCAAAGGTGCAAGGTATAGCCGTGCGTCCCATTAGTTGAACGCGCGTGCCTTTCGCGATACCGACCGTCTCCAGGATAAGGACAGCGTGCCGCTTGTCGGGTAGAAGCGAATCAGAATCGAGTAAGACTTCTTCCTGCCCATTTGCCCAACCTTTCCCTCTCCGCCTCCGAACATAAGCACAAGCGTCCCATTCACGGAGGAGATGCGCGATCAATCCAGCACGATTGGGTTGTAGGGGTGTTTTGTCTTCCATCACGGGTGGCAACGCAAAGAATTCTCTGAGCTGCGTCGCAATTCTACGGCATTCGGCGAGTGCGGTTTTGTGGAGATGATGCCGTTTTTCATCGCCAGCGCGCACCGTTCGGATTGCCGTTGTTGCGTCGCAACCATCGCGATATAGGTCTTTTTGCCGGGCTTTCTGAACGGTGTCCTGGCGTTCCGTTGATAGATCGTTCATACGCCGCCATAATGGGGCAGGACGTTCCAGTGTGGCAATCAGGTCTATGAGATCGCGTCGCAGAGAAGTTGGGGCTTTTACGAGCAATTGAGCGTGAAGCGGATTTACAGGTAATGCACAAATCTTTGCCCCCGCCGTTGTCAATGTGCCGTCGTCAGATAGGACACCCCAACTTTTCAATTCAGTCTGTGCGCGCGCTACGGCGAAATCAGGCGGTTCATCGAGAAACGTTAGGTCTTGCGGACGGTAACCCGTTGAAGCGACGGTCAGGACGAATTGCGTCAGATCTTCTCGCTGAATTTCTGGGGGTGTCTCCTGTTCAAGTTGTGCGTGCGCTTCCCAGAGTCTGTAGCAGATGCCGGGTCCAAGACGGCCGGCACGTCCGCGGCGTTGTTCGGCGGAGGCTTGAGAAATTGGACGGAGTGCCAGGGCGACACGCCGATTTTGATGGATGCGCTGACGGACTAAGCCTGTATCTACGACAGCAGTGATGCCGGGAAGTGTGATGGACGTTTCTGCCACGTTGGTTGCGAGGATGACGCGACGGCGTTGCGATTTTGAGTCAAAAGCCAAGTCCTGTGCACCGGGGGGTAGGTCTGCGTGCAGTGGGAGAAGTTCAACGTTCCGGATCCTGCGCAATTCGTCTTGGCAGTCCCTAATTTCACCTTTTCCAGGTAGGAAGACCAGAATATTTCCGTCGGTCTCTTTGAGGGCGCGTTTAATTCCGCTTTCGACGCGTTCCACTAAACGGTGCGTGGTTGGCACGACTGTACCGCCGAGATAACACACTTCAACGGGATAGGCGCGCCCCTCCGCACGGAGTACCTGTCCACCGATGGCGCGGGCGAGTTGTTGTGCGGCTAACGTGGCAGACATAATAACGAGCCTCGCGTCGCGCCGCTTCTTTCGGCAAATGGCGAGAAACAGGTCTACCTCTACACCGCGCTCGTGGAATTCGTCCAGGATGATAGTGCCGTATTGATCCAATTCCGGTCCAGCGGCGTATCGTAAGGCGACACCGGGTGTGACAAAACGGATGCGGGTTCGCGCGTCGGAGCTAACGTCCTCAAAGCGGACGGTATAGCCGATCGACTGTCCCAACGGTTCGCCGTGTTGTTGTGCGACCCATCGTGCGAGTGAGCGGCATGCGACGCGTCTCGGCTCAACGACTAACACGGACGCATCGGATAACGCTGCGCACCACGGCGGAATTTGCGTTGACTTGCCGCTGCCGGTTGGTGCGACAATCACGACGGGACCCTTTTTAATTGCCGCCTGAAATGTTTCCTTTAGTTCTGTAATCGGGAGTGTGGCTTGGTTCATGATAGGTATTATAGCCGAAATGTACGTTTTTTGCGGTATATATTAATGTACATTTGGCATTCGCAAGCGTCGCGCGTGCGGGTGTGCGGAAAAATGCACAATCTCACAGATGTTGCCACCGAACCCCTATAATTTGTGATGGCTGAAAGTGGAGAGAACCCACGGCCCACAAGGGCGCGTTTCCCGAAGGTGACGTTTAACACATTTTGTCAAGTTCAAGTTACAAAAAAACGCAAAAAAAACAGGAAAAAACATAAAATTACGCCTTTTTTTCGCTTTTTTTCGCTTTTTTTTCAATAATTGTGGCTTTTTTTACCAATTTTAAGAAATTTTAAGAAAAACGTGAAGTTGGCGCGTTTTCCGCGCTCCGGATTTCTCATACCAATATTCGGTCCGGAGGGGCGGGACTTCCCAGCCCGATTGACACGAACGGCATTGGCGAGGAAACCTGTCCCCTACGAGGTCGAATGGGTTTCTTACCCGAGAAAGCCATTTTCGGCAAAATATCGACACATTTGGGCAAACGCGGTTTCCAACCGAAACCCTGTCACAGTCAGGGTTTCCAGCCCCAATTTACTCCTATTTTCCCTGAAGGTTACGTTTTCGGCCAGAAGTCCTATTTTAACGCCTGCTGTAGAACGATTTCCACCCCTCAATTCCCTTTCATCACATGCCCTGAACGTAGGCCCCGCCTACCATCTCCGCACATTAGCCTAC
>JAJECD010000094.1 GCA_022822215.1 Candidatus Poribacteria bacterium
CACGTTGGTCTCGCAAGATACGGAACAGATCGTTGTCCGGACCAAAACTGCGGATGGCGTGGAAGAGGAACACACGATTTTGCTGAGTGATCTTGATGAGGAGCCGATTGAAGAACTCAGCAACTTACAAGCGAAAGGGTACTTGACCTTGACGCTAACACCCGCGGATGCAGATGCGCCGGTAACGGGAGACATCGTTTCTGAAACTGACGAGACGGTGACGCTTAAAGTTAATGGTGAAGATAAGACGTTCTCCAAAACAGAGGTCAAAAGTCAGATGACTGTTCTTACTTTTGATGGCGACGAAATCGTTGGCGTGCACATTTCAGGCACAATGGACGATGACGAAATCGTCCTAATCGTCGATGGAAGTGAAGAAATATTTGATACGTTTGATCTTGAAGAGGCTACCTTTACTCGCGCCTCCGGCAAGAAGTTACTCATCACTTCACCGATGCCTGAAAACTTCCCGCTCCTCCTATCTGTATCGGATATGACCAATTTGCTCTCTTTCTTAAGTACGCTCACTGGTGCCACAGCGGAAGCAGCACCAGCAGAGACAGATGACGCTTCCGCCGAATAACAAACAACGACGCGTACTGCGATGAACATAGTCCGAATCCCGTCTCGAATTAACCAAAAATCTGTCTGAAACGAAGTGGAAGGCAGCGCAGAAACTTAAGTTAAAAATATGAAAAGATTGTCGCTCTTTACAACATGTCTCATAATTCTGGTCGGTTCTTGGGTCTTTCTGGAATTTGTCGTTGGAGGTCTCATATCCGTACCGATACCAGGTAGTGTAGTTGCGATGTATATGGGGTTAGTTATCATCGCGATCTTGGTACATATCTCCGTTGAAGACTCGCTCTTTCAAGAGTTCCTGAGACCGATCCATGAAACGCTTGTAGATGACAGACGGCGGCTCCGTCGACGCGTTATCGCTGTCTTAATCCCGATATTTCTACTCGGATATACCTACTCGATTATCGCCCAACGCGCCAATCCGCCTGGAAGCCCGCGGGACGCGCATCCATCGCCGCCGCTTGAATTGACGTACAAAGATGAAGTCATTGGCGCGATGCAAGATGTCGTGAACCCCTTCCGGCACTATGAAAAGGACGATCCAGAGGCGTTCAAGGCACACGTCGAGAACGGAAGACGCGTCTATCATCAGAATTGTTTCCCCTGCCACGGAGATCATCTGGATGGGCAAGGGCATTTTGCATCTTATCTTCAGCCGCTTCCCGCTAATTTCCAAGACCCGGGGATTATTCCAAACTTCCAAGAATCTTTCTTCTTTTGGCGAATTGCCAAAGGTGGACCAGGGTTACCCGCAGCGGGTACGCCTTGGGATTCCGCAATGCCTGTTTGGGAAGACCACTTGACGAAAGAGGAAATTTGGGACGTGATCCTCTTCCTGTCTGACTACACCGGTTATCAATTCCGCACCTTTGGGGAGGCACACTAAAAATGAGAAACAAAAATGTGGTTTCCCTCCTGATACTGGTTTTAGGAACGCTCGGGATCCTTGCGCTAACACACGCACAGAACGCACCCGAGGCTTCTGAAAAAGGAAAAGAGGTCTATGAGCAAAGCTGCGCACATTGCCACGGCACGGAAGGTAGAGGCGACGGTGCTGCTGCTGAAAACTTGCTTCCGCAACCCAGAGATTTCACACGTGGCTTGTATAAAATCCGCTCTACAGAGAGTGGAGAACTTCCGACTGACCAAGACCTTTTCGATATTATTACCGAAGGGATGCCGGGTTCGTCAATGCCGGGATGGGAAACTGCCCTAAGTGCTAACGAGCGTTGGGAAGTGGTCGCTTATATTAAAACATTTCACAGTGGATTTAAAGAACGTGAGGCGCCGCCGCGGGAAATTAGCTTGGAAGGGAAAATACCGTTTTCTGAGGAGAGTGTTGAGATTGGAAAAGGGCTTTATACAGAACTCGGTTGTGTCGAGTGCCACGGTAACGTTGGACGCGGTGATGGCACATCTGCTCCTACGCTGACGGATGCCTGGAATTTCCAGACATGGCCCGCAAATCTTACACAGGGTTGGACTTATCGGGGTGGTTCTGATACCGAAGACATCTTCAAACGGTTTATCGGCGGGATCGCCGGTTCACCGATGCCTGCCTTTGAAGGCGATAGTTTCCTCCATTTCGGGTTGACATCTGAGGAATCCAAACGTCTCACCGAATTAGAGAACATGGACGAAATGACGGAGGCGGATGAAGAGGCATCCAACCAGTTTTATGAGAAAATGGATGAGGCTGTTAATATCGCTCTCAATCGAGTGGAAGGCGTAGAACTAAGCGCGGCGGAGCAGCAGCTTTACGACAACGCAATGAAGGTCGTTTATGAAAAAAGTTGGCATCTGGCGAACTATGTGAAGTCGCTTATGCCTGAAGAACGTCCGGAACCTGCGATTGGCAATAACGTACTCCGCTCGCAATACATTCAAGGAGAGTTGCCTACAATCGATGATGCTGCTTGGGAAACGTCCGAAGCGAGATATTTTCCACTCGTTGGACAGATTGTCGTTGAACCTCGGCAGTTTAACCCGACAATTGATGCCGTAAACGTCAAATCGTTTTATAACGATACAGAGGTCGTCTTCCTCTTTATATGGGACGACCGAACCTACACGACTGGCGACGAAACGGACGAAACAACGGGGAAACCGCTTGAGGATGCCCTGGCAGTCCAGTTTCCTGTTAAAGTACCACAAGGACCGACTGCACCGAAACCCTATTTCTTAGGGGGCGGTAGACTGCCGGTCTATCTCTGGCACTGGAAAGCCTCTGCCCCTGAGCAAGTGACGGAACTCACAGCGAAGGGGATCAACGCTGCTGAGGTCCAGGAAGTCCAAGCCGACTTACAGGTGAAAAGCACTTACACGGACGGACAATATAAATTGTGGGTGAAACGTGCTTTGAAGACGGAGGACAAGAAAGACTTGCAACTTGAGTCCGGTGTTTTTGTACCTATCGCCTTTTCGGCTTGGGATGGTTCAAACGGGGACATTGACACAAAGCGAACAATAACGAGTTGGTATACTTTCGTCCTTGAACCCGTACCCTCTTCGAGGCGGTTCATTTATCCGCCTTTGATCGCAATTCTCTCTTTCGGCTTGCTCGTCGGTTTACGCGCAGCCGTGCAGCGGAGAAATTCTGTTTCCTAATGATAGAACCTTTGAGCTGCCTTCCACTTCGTTTCAGGCAGACTTTTGGTCAATTCACGCCTTATACTTAACCAGAAACCGTCGCGAAACGTAGTGGAGCGATGTCCAGATTCCAATAGTTAAAAAGGGGAAAAAATGAAAACCTATCTGTTAGCAAGTCTCGCGATACTTCTTGCATGCTGTTCTATCGGTACTGCTTTTGCAGCTGATAGCGATGCTGACGTGGAAATGTTAGTATTTCCGGATTCCTATACCGCTTCGAGCGTCAGCAATGGCGGCACAATTAGCGGGGTCGTGAAGTTTGAGGGAGACATGCCTGAAATGAAAATGCTCGAAATCACCAAAGACCAGGCGATCTGTGGTGCCACCGAGAAATACGATGAAGCACTCGTCGTCGGTGAAGGTAACGCTCTAAAAAATACCATCGTTTATCTTATAGATATTTCGCAAGGCAAAGATTTTGACAAGGCTACCAAACTGGAGATGGACCAAAAAGGTTGTCAATTCACGCCGCATGTCCAGATTGTTCCAGTCGGTGTCCGGTTAACGATGCTCAATAGCGATAAAGTTAATCACAACGTCCATATCTTCAGTAGCATCAACAAACCGGTTAACAAACAACAGACGAAGAACCGTAGAAGGATGCCGCTCGCTGCAGTAAAGAAAGCGGAAGGCCCTGTGTCCGTAAAATGCGACATTCACGGTTGGATGTCCGCTTGGATTGCTTACGTACCGCATCCGTATTTCGCCGTGACCAACGAAAAGGGTGAGTTCACACTTGAAGATGTGCCTGCAGGCACCTATAAACTCGGTTACTGGCATGAGGCTTGTGGCAGCAATAGCGAGTCCCCTGTCTCTATCACTGTAGAAGCGGGTGGTACGGTCACGCAGGATTTCGCGCTCAAACTCAAGTAGCCGATAGCCATGAAGCTGAAAGCTCCTCGGATGGAAGGATGGAAGATGGGAAGGATGGGTGCCCACCCCCAGTCTTCCAACCTGGCAACCTTCCAACCAAACGCCGACTGCCTAATTGAGGTCGAAAATCTTTCGCATCGTTATCAGACACGACAGGTGCTTAATAAGGTCAGTTTTAATGTGTCGTGCGGTGAGATTTTTGGGCTTCTCGGGCCGAACGGTAGTGGAAAGACAACACTTTTTAGGATCCTTTCCACACTAATGCCGATAACCTCCGGCACCGTTCGTATCCTCGGATATGACTTAACCACCGCGGTAAAAGCAATTCGCCACCGCTTAGGCGTTGTTTTTCAGCATCCGGGACTGGATGTCAAACTCACTGTCGTTGAGAATTTACGGCATCACGGGCATCTCTATGGGATTTCAGGTAAAACGCTACGCCACCGGATTGCAGAACTCCTTGAGCAAGTTGGTGTTTCAGACAGGGCAACAGACCGCGTCGAAGTCCTGTCTGGCGGTTTGCAAAGGCGCGTCGAACTCGCGAAAGCCATGCTCCATTCCCCACGTGTGTTGCTCCTTGACGAGCCGACCAGTGGGTTAGATGTAATCGCTCGGAGGCAGCTCAACGCCGAGCTCCGCGCGCTTGCGGATACAGAAAATATCCTCGTTTTCCTCACAACGCATCTGTTGGACGATGCGGAGGCTTGCAATCGAGTCGGTATCTTGAATAATGGCAGCTTGGTCGCTATCGGAGCACCTGATGAACTCAAAGCACAAGTCGGTGGTGATGTTGTACGCATAGAAGGTGAAGTTAGCGAAAGACTCTCCACGGCAATCGCTGAGAAATTCAGCGTTTCACCGGTGTTGACGGGTGGCCACCTCCGGGTAGAATGTGAACGAGGACATGAGTTCGTTCGAGACCTTGTCGCCGCATTTCCAAACGAGATTCAGACGGTTCAATTCGGACGACCGACACTGGAGGATGTATTTACAAAATTAACAGGGAATCCGTTCATTTAACTGAAAACTAAAAACTGACAACCACTAAAGGAAAAATCTTGTGCGAAAAATGCTGCTACCGATTGCAACAATATGGTGGCGCGAAATTATTAGGTTTTATCGACAACGGAGTCGGCTTTTCAGTGCTATCGCACAGCCTTTAGTATTTTGGATTCTGATCGGCAGCGGCTTGAGTGCCTCTTTTCAACCTTCTGGGGTCGTGAATGGACCCGGTTATATCGAATACTTTTATCCGGGTATTGTCGTTTTAGTCTTGCTTTTTACTGCCATTTTCGCTACAATTTCTGTCGTAAATGATCGACGTGAAGGTTTCTTGCAAGGTGTACTCGTCGCTCCTGTCCCAAGGTGGCGGATTGTCCTTGCACAAGCGTTAGGGGGAACGACGTTAGCCCTCGGACAAGGCGTGCTGCTCCTAATACTCGCACCCATAACAGGCATTCGATTCGGTGTAGCATCGCTCTTTATCACCCTCGGCGTGATGGTACTTTTAGCGTTTGGCTTGACAAACTTGGGACTGCTTATCGCGTGGCGGATGGACTCGACGCAAGGGTTTCATGCAATTATGAACCTGCTGCTAATTCCGATATGGCTCCTTTCCGGCGCGTTTTTTCCGAGTACAGGTGTGCCCGGTTGGTTAGCATGGACAATGAAGTTCAATCCACTAACGTATGGGCTCGCAGCCTTTCGGCACAGCCTCTACCTTGACACCTCTGTAAAAGCATTTGGAGACGGACCGTCTTGGACCCTTTCTATGCTGATTACCAGTCTATTTTGTGTTTTGACGTATGTAGGAGCAACGTTCACAGCGTCTGCACAAGCCAATTAAATAGTTATCGGTTTGCAGTTAAGAGCGGTTTATAACAATCTCCTCCAGTCTGGAGGACGCCAAGAAGTCGTGAATTGTTACATCAAAACCTCTTAACCAACAACCGACAACTGACAACCGACAACCCTGAAAAGGAGGACTGAATGCTTCAATGGCTCCCTGAGAACGTATCAACGTTCGGGCAAGGCGTTGATAACCTCTTTTACGCAATTTATTATATTACGCTTATTACGCTAATTCTTGTAATGGCAACCCTTATCACGTTCCTGATTAAATATCGCTATCAGGAAGGCAAGAAGGCGACGTACATCGAAGGCAGCACAACGTTGGAAATCGTCTGGACAGCCGCTACGACTGTGATCGTCTTTGTGCTGGCTATGTTCAGTTATCCGCAGTGGAATAAAATTAAATCACCAACCAGCTTCCCTGAGAATCCAGATGTTGTCGTCCAAGTTAGCGGAAAACAGTTCAACTGGGATATGACGTATCCTGGACCTGATAATGAATTTGGTACGGATGATGACCTGACATTGGAAAATGAACTGCATGTCCCTGTCAACGCGGTCGTGCATATCCAGTTAACCGCCGTGGATGTCATTCACAGTTTTTTTGTGCCACAATTAAGGCTCAAACAGGACGCATTGCCCAGTAGGTTTATTGATATGTGGTTTGAGGCGACCAAGGCAGGACGCTATGAAATTCCGTGTGCGGAACTCTGTGGATTCGGACACTCTGGAATGCTTGGATACCTCAATGTGCATGCGCAAACGGACTACGATGCTTGGCTGCAAGAAAGATGGCCCCAGTAGGCGCAAGGAGAACAATAAATATGCACGATAATGAACATACTTCACATCATCACGAAGAAAGTTTTATTCGCAAATACCTCTTTTCGCTTGACCACAAAATGATTGGCAAGCAGTTCCTTATCTATGGGCTGCTCATGTTCTTCCTCGGAGGGGGACTTGCCCTGCTCTTTAGATGGCAGCTCGCCTATCCCGACCAACCTTTACCCATCATCGGTGCCTCGCAACAATATATGGACGAAGGTGAAGTCGTCACGGGTGCTGACAGGATGTGGGAGCGTATCTACGAATCCGAGAAAGAGGAATGGCTGGAAATAAATATGCCCAATGGGGTCGTCGATCCGGCGTTTTACAACATGCTCTTTACGATGCACGCCACTGTTATGGTGTTTTTCGTCGTTGTTCCCATCTTGGTCGGTGCTTTTGGTAATTTCCTGATTCCCTTGATGATTGGTACGCGTGATATGGCGTTTCCGATCCTCAACATGCTCTCTTTTTGGTTTGCAGTCCTCGCCGCGGTCATCATGACAATCGGATTTTTTGTGCCCGGTGGACACGCCGCAGCAGGATGGACAGGCTACGCGCCCCTCTCTTCTGACGCACAGTGGACGGGTGTGGAATGGGGACAAATCCTCTGGGGATTGAGCCTGTTTGTTCAGGGGCTTTCTTCGCTTGTCGGGTCTATTAACTATATCACCACGATTATCAATATGCGCGCACCGGGAATGACGTTCTTCCGGTTACCCTTGGTTATCTGGTCGCTTTTCATCGTTGCGATCCTCTTGCTCCTCGCGTTCCCGGTACTGTCGTCCGCAATTGTGCTGCTCGTCTTTGATAGGCTTGCAGGGACAACATTCTTTACAACGACAGCGGAGGGAGGGGGTGACCCGCTCTTGTGGCAGCACCTCTTCTGGTTCTTCGGACACCCTGAGGTCTATATCCTCATCCTACCCGGTATGGGTATCGCTTCTGAGTTGGTTGCTGTCTTTTCACGGAAACCGATCTTCGGATACCGTTCAATGGTCTACGCTATGATCGCTATCGCCTTTTTGGGATGGATCGTCTGGGGACACCACATGTTCCAGAGCGGCATGCGACCCGGACTCGGCTCTGTGTTCATGACAACAACGATGCTCATCGCTGTGCCATCGGCTATCAAAACATTTAACTGGCTCGGCACGATGTTCAAAGGCTCCATCCGATTTACAACGCCGATGCTCCACGCTATCGCTTTTGTTTCGATGTTTGTGATTGGGGGGTTGAGCGGCATTTACATGGCAAATACGCCGGTTGACATCTTCATCCACGATACCTACTACATTGTGGCGCATATTCACTACGTTGTGTTTGGCGGAAGTCTGTTTGCTGTTTTCGGGGGTATCATCTTCTGGTTCCCGAAAATGTACGGACGCTATATGAACGATACGTTATCCAAGATTCACTTCTGGTTGACTTTTGTCGCGTTCAACTGCACATTCTTCCCGATGCATATCCTCGGTGTTGGCGGGCACATGCGACGCATTTCCAACCCGATGCAGTACGAGTTCCTCCAAGGCTTTGAAGGCATGAACATCTTTATCACGATGAGTGCGTTCACACTTGGTTTCGCACAGTTGATACTCGTCTTCAACTTCTTCTGGAGTATATTCCGTGGAAAAGTTGCCGAGCAGAACCCGTGGCACGTCAATACGCTTGAGTGGGAAGCACCGACACCCGTACCACACGGCAATTTCGGTCAAATTCCGACTGTCTACCGCGGTCCCTATGAATATAGCGTCCCGGATGAAGAAGATGATTGGATTCCACAGACACGACCTGAACACGCCCCCGCAACAGGCGGTGATTAAAGGGTGATAGGTGCGGTTTTGCAGCATACACGCTCCCGGTTCATGCCACACGGCATTCATACCGTTGATTCTGATTCATGCAATGTGCATTCTAACTGCACCATAAAAACGTAGATGAAACAACACGCGAGTTATAGTCCGTGGCTACATAGATTGGCACGCCTCACCGCAGGCGCGACGTTCTTACTGATTGTCATCGGTGGGATCGTCACAAGCACCGACTCCGGGTTGGCTGTACCCGATTGGCCAACAACCTTCGGGTACAATATGTTCCTCTATCCGTTGTCGGAGATGGTGGGAGGCATCCTGTATGAACATAGCCATCGACTCATGGGGTCCCTCGTTGGGATATTAACCGTCGGTCTTTTGGTTTTCTTATGGGCAAAAGATTCCCGTAAGTGGTTGAAATGGCTCGGACTCATTGCGCTCATTGCTGTCATTGTACAAGGCGTACTCGGTGGACTGCGGGTTACGCAGATTAATCGCAACTTCGCAATCGTACATGCCTGTCTTGCACAAGCATTTTTCGCGCTTCTCTGTGGGATTGCGTGGTTCACCTCTCGCGATTGGTGGCAAGATAAGCCTGCAGTGCCGATCGCTGCTGCACAGAAATTGAAGCGTTTAAGCCTGATTACGACATGCCTCATCTATGTGCAACTCATCTTTGGAGCGGTTTTGCGGCATACCGGCAGCAGACTGGATATGCATCTGCTTTTCGCCTTCTTGGTCACACTGCATATCTTCTTGCTGGCAAGGCGTATCCTTGGAACGAACGATGAAACACAGTGGAGTGCTTCATCAATGGTGTTTGGACTGATCGGATTGCTTGCTGTCCAGTTGATGCTCGGCACTGGGGCGTTTTTCGCCAGACTCACCGCTTTCGGCGAAACCTTCGCAACCGGACTCACGGTGACAATCACGACAGCGCACGTCGCAGTCGGCGCACTGATGTTAGTGAGTAGTTTTGTCCTGACGCTGAAGATTTACAGATTCACTGATGCCTCGGTCCCGGTTAATACGCCAGCAAGTGGAGCTCTTGCTACGGAGTAAGATATACATAATGCGTTCAGCCGCAATAAGGTTCTTGGAAGATAAATTTGTAAGTGATTTTCATAACCCAAATTCACTTGACTTGATCGGAAATCACCGTGGAACGGTGACCAGATTTAATAGTTAAAAACATGCGTTCAACAACGGTAACGTTTCCAGACAAGACAGATACAGCAAACCCATCGTCGCAGCATACGACTTTTGTGCAGCGTATTGCTGATGTGATTGAACTCAGCAAACCACGTTTGGTGGTGATGATACTCATCACCACCGCCGCAGGTTTCTACCTCGGTGCCCGGACTTTCGAGTGGCTCCGCTGCTTGCATACGCTTATCGGTGCAGGGTTAACAGCCGCCGGTGTATTAGGGCTTAACCAATACCTCGAACGCGATGCGGACGCACTAATGGAACGGACACAGGAAAGACCAATCCCTGATGGTAGGATGGGTCCGTTGACAGCACTGCTTATTGGAGCTGTCTTCACGGGTAGTGGTATGCTTTATCTGACGTTTATTGTCAACGTCCTGAGCGGTTTTGTTATCTCGCTGATAGTCGTAAGTTACCTGTTTCTCTATACGCCGCTTAAACGGAAGACCTCGTTATGTACACTCGTTGGTGCGGTGCCGGGCGCGCTGCCCCCTGTCGTCGGTTGGGTCGCAGCGCGCGGTTCGTTGACAGGCGAAGCATGGGTGCTATTTACGATACTCTTTTTATGGCAGCTACCCCACTCCCTCGCGATTGCCTATATCTATCGTGAAGATTACGCAAAAGCTGGATTCCGTCTGTTGCCGGTCATTCATCCCGATGGTGCAAGCACGTGCCGTCAGATCGCGTTTAATTGCGTCGCACTTCTCGGTATCGGTTTATTACCGACCTTGTACGGCATCGCTGGTAGCATCTATTTCTTCACGGCATTGGTATCTGGGCTGGCGTTTCTGGGAGTTGGTATCTATTTGGCGCGCACACGCTCAGTGAAAGCCGCACGTTATGTGTTATACGCATCGTTGCTCTATCTACCGTTGGTTTTTATCACGATGGCATTGGACAAAGTTGCTTTTTTTTAATGATTAAATCTGACACCAAGAGTGTTTGTTCTTGGTGATATTGTCGAAAGGAAACTGCAAGGACACAACGGAGGCAATGCCCAGAAATAACTATAGGAGGGGTTCCAAACCCGATGTCCATGCACAACTTAGACGAAAACCGCAAGGACAACGGGCGCAGCGCCCAAAAGCAATTGTTAAAAAAACGAAATCGTCGCCTCGGTATTATTTTATCCCTGCTATTTGTTGGGCTATTTATCATCGCAACGAGGGTAATGATTACGGGTAGCAAAGTACCGCCTACTGTTGAAGGCGCGATGGAGAGCATTAAAACGCCAGTTCTGGGAATCATTGGTTTTTTCCTTGTGCTCGTGGCGGTCATTGAGATTGTCCTTCGGATTCTAAAAAATCGGATACGTAAAGATGGCACAGAATAACACTGGCGTGCACGAGCGTCCACCTTTAAGCAACGCACGATTAGCCGTTTTAGTCCTACTCGGTGCGGAGACGATGTTGTTCTCAGGACTCATCGGGGCGTTTCTCGTGTTTCGGGTCGGAAACGTTACTTGGCCCCCGCCATCACATATCGGGATTGAACTCCCCCGCCTCGTAACCGGCATCAATACTGCACTGCTACTACTGAGCGGTTACACAATGTTCCAAGCACATCGGGCAATTCAGGGGGATCGGGCAAAGCAGCTGCGGCGTTGGCTTCTCATCACAGGTGTTTTGGGATTACTCTTTCTCGGTATACAGGGCAGTGAATGGGTGCAACTCATTGGGAAGGGTCTCACGCTCCAATCGGGTGTATACGGCGGTATTTTTTATGTCCTCATCGGATGTCACGCACTTCATGTGCTAACTGCTGTTATATGGCTATTGGTCGTTTACGGTCTGGCGGTCGCAGGGCGTTTCTCTGCCGAACATTACGTTGGTGTTGATACCTGCACAATCTATTGGGTTTTTGTTGTCGCGCTCTGGCCAATTCTGTATGTTTTGGTATATCTCTTATAGACATCGTAAAGGAAATCGTAAAATGAAAAGATTTTTTATTTTGGCTGCCATCTTGATACTCTTCATGCTCATCGTCCCGACATATCTTGAGGCGTGTCCAGGCTGTAAAAATCTTGACGATCCTATTAATAAAGGTTTTAATTGGAGCATTCTTTTCATGATGGCGATGCCGTTTACGGTTTTCGGACTCGTCGGTGGCACAGTCTATTTACATTACCGACGTGCAAACAGGAAACCGACGGATCAAGAAACCATGTAGTAAAAATAGTTGTGAGTTATCAGTAGTCCCTCAAAACGGGATCCTAATCATTCCAAACGCTTCTTTAACTGATAACCGATAACGAATATAAGGAGTTAAATATAGTGGAACACGCTACCACTTTAGATCACACTGAAGACGTATACGAACCTTCGCTTACGCCCGATAGTCTCGGCAAACTCGGCATGTGGGTCTTCCTCGTCGGGGATACCATGTCGTTTGGTGCCTTGCTGGCGGCTTATGCAGCGGTTCGTGCGGGTGCCGGTGTCATCGGTTGGGCACCACCCGACGCAATCCTCGGTATTAACCTAACCGCTTTTATGACATTCCTG
>JAJECD010000205.1 GCA_022822215.1 Candidatus Poribacteria bacterium
GCCTGCGTAATCGGAGAGTTCATGGAAATTGTCGGTATCAATCTGTTCCCACCGCTCCGTTACCGCGTCGGTCACCTCAGACTGCAGCTCGCGATCATCGAGTCGGATATAGCGTTCAGCATCAAGTTGCGGTTCCAGTCCGGGTCCGAGATGCTCCGAGAAAAGCCGTTTCATCTGCCCGATGGGTGCTTCGTTGATGCCCTTGGCGTTCATAATGTCATAGAGAATGCTGACGTAAAGTGGCACAACCGGAATCGCCGCGGAGGCTTGCGTAACGACGGCTTTGTTCACCGAAATATAGGCACTGCCGCCGAGTTGGTTCGTGAGCCGTTCATCAAGTGCGTCCACACGCGCCTTCAAATCGTCTTTTGCTCTACCGATAGTCCCATCGCGGTAAATCGGCCAGGTTAAGGAACTCCCGATGTAGGTATAGGCAACAACCGTCACTTCTGGCGCGAGCAATTCCGCCTCGGTTAATGCATCAACCCACATCTCTAAGTCCTCACCCCCCATCACAGCGATCGTATCCGTGATCTCTTGGTCACTCGCAGGATCAATCGTTACAGGCGTGATGACCTCACGATTCAGATCGATTGTCTTCCCTGTATAGGGTTCTCCGATCGGTTTGAGGACAGACGCATGTGAAGCACCGGTATTCGGGTGGATTCTGCGTGGTGCGGCGATGCTATAAACGAGGATATCTACTTTGCCGAAGTCTGCTTTGAGGCGATCAATGGCTTCCGCTTTCATTTCATTGGAAAACGCGTCTCCGTTGAGACTGTCGGCGAAAAACCCATCCCCGGCTGCTTGTTGATGGAAAGCCGCGGTGTTGTAGTACCCCGCTGTTGCGGTGCGTCTGTCATCAGGTGGACGTTCATAAAGAAGCCCAAGCGTTTTGGCACCGTAAGCATACGTCAAAGCGATACGAGAGGCGAGTCCATATCCGGTGGATGCGCCGACGACAAGCGCATTCATACCAGTGTCTTTGTGTGGAATACCTTGTTTAATCTCATCAATTTGGTTTTGTACATTCGTCTGACACCCGACCGGATGGGCGTTGGTACAGATAAACCCGCGTATCCGCGGTTTAATAATTTGAACTGCCATTGTCCCCTTCTTTTACCTCAAACGGTTAGTCTTCAATTTCAACAACCATCTCAACCTCAACGGGAATTCCACCGGGCAGTTGCACCATACCGACTGCGGAACGGGCATGTTTGCCTTTATCGCCGAACACCTCAACGAAGAAATCCGATGCGCCGTTAACAACCGCAGGTTGATCGGTGAAGTCGGGTGCTGAGTTGACGAACCCGACCACTTTGACGACGCGCTTGATTCGGTCGAGATCGCCGAGGGCATGTTTGAGAGTGCTTAGCAAGCCGAGCGCCACTTGACGCGCCGAGGCGTACCCTTCTTCGATTGTCGCATCGGTGCCGAGTTGGCTCTTATAGATTGCCCCTTCGCCGGATCCGGGTCCATGTCCGGAAGTAAATATGAGATTGCCGGTCTGCACGGTTGTAACGTAATTCGCTACGGGTACCGCTGGCTCTGGGAGTTCAACACCTAATTCTTCAAGTCGTTGTTCTATTTTCATCTGATTTTCCTTTTTGCAAATGGATTAAATTCTTATAAGCCGCAATTAGGGCGTTTTTTGGCGTGCTTTGGAAGATAGACTTGCAAGCTGCGCCCTAAAGCAAGCGGAAACTTACGCGAACCGTTTGTATTCGCCTCTATTATTAAACAGACTTTCGCCAATTTTGTCAAGCAAAGTTTTGAATAGTTGTCAGTTGTCGGTTGTCAGTTATCAGTTAAGAGCGCGCTTCCTAATAACTCCGACTACTCTGACCACTGTAAGAGATGTTCGTCCCCTTGAGCGATAGAATTCCGACCCACACCTATGACAAAATAGTTACACACTCACAATAATTTGCCTTGCAGACCAACTTATGCTAAAATGGGTGGAGGTTTAACCGAAGTCCTTTTATATCTTTAGCAGTAAAGAACGAGGAACAGCCATGAAAGTAGCAGCAATTTTAGGTGAACGACAGGCAGGCTTGATTGACGCACCAGACCCGACTCCGAAAGAGGACTGGGTCGTTGTGAAGATTCACGCCTCCCCGATGTGTAATGAATACCACGCTTTTGAACACGGGCACAAAACCGATTGGCTTGGACACGAAGCGGCGGGCGAGGTGGTTGATATTGCGCAACCCGGAAAAGTAGAAGTCGGCGATCGGGTGGTTGTGATGCCCCAATATCCGTGTGGGAAATGCGTGCTTTGCACTGATGGAGATTACATCCACTGCGAGAACAACTATAACTTCGAGGAATTCGTCGGATCTGCTTACGGGAGTGCAACGATGGCACAGTATATCCTCAAGCCGTCTTGGTTGCTTCCCAAGATTCCAGACGGTGTCTCTTATGAACACGCCTCGCTTGCGTGTTGCGCCTTGGGCCCGTCATATCGCGCCTTCGACGAGATGGGGGTCAATGCGACGCACACTGTACTCGTCACAGGGATAGGACCCGTCGGTTTTGGTGCAATCACGAACGCTCGGTTCCGTGGTGCGAAAGTTATCGCAGCGGAACTGATTCCGTGGCGTGTGGAACGCGCAAAACAGATGGGAGCCGAAGCAGTTATCAATCCAACGGATGAGGATGCAGTCGATCAGATTCGCGATCTCACGACAGACGGACGCGGTGTCGACTTCGCGCTTGATTGTTCCGGGAACGTCCACGCACATCGGCTCTGTATCGACGCGACGCGCAGACGCGGCACCATCGCCTTCGTGGGTCAAAGCGGCGGAAACGACACCGTTATCCACGTCAGTCCTGACCTTATCGGTAAAGGGTTGCGTCTCGCTGGCGCATGGCACTATAACTTGAATCAATTTCCTGGATTGATGAAGGTCATCGAAGGTTCACCCCTTCTGGATATGCTCATTAGCAATATTTTCCCGATGAGCGAGATCCAACAAGCATTTGAGACCTCCGCATCTCACGAAAGTTCTAAGATCATCCTTAAACCTTGGGAATAAGCCATGTCAACAACGCACAAACCGAATATACTCCTCATTGTATCCGATGACCACGCCGCGCCCGCAATTAGCTGCTACGGGAGCGAGATGAATCGCACCCCAAACATCGACCGAATCGGGGAGGGTGGGATGCGGTTCAACAACTGTTTCTGTACAAACGCTATCTGCACACCAGCGCGAGGCTCTATCCTCACGGGAAAATATAGCCACAAGACCGGTATCAAAACCCTCGCCGATACAATTGATCACACGCAAGAACAGACGCTCGCGCAACGACTGCATGGAGATGGCTACCAGACGGCGATTGTCGGAAAATGGCACCTCGGACACGGTGGGGTCAGCGATCCACACGGGTTCGACTACTGGAATGTGTTTCCTGTGCAAGGGGCACACATCGACCCTGAAATGATTGAGATGGGGGAACGGAAAAAATTTGAGGGATACTCCGCAGACATCGTGACGGACAGTTCACTGAACTGGCTACAAAATAGGGAAGCAGATCAGCCGTTTTTTCTGATGACGACCTATAAAGCGACACACGACCCGTTTTTTCCGAATCCGAAGCACCGACACCTCTACACAGACGAAATCCCTGAACCACCGACTTTCAATGACGATTACGAAAACCGGGCAGCGGGTGCCGCAATGAACACAGCGAAGGTCAGTATCATGCAACGGAAAAATCATCTCCCGGAACCGACACCTGAAGGTTTGGAAGGCGACGACTTGAAACGGTGGAACTATCAATGCTACATGCAGAACTATCTCCGTTGCGCGCACGCGATTGATGAGAACGTCGGAAGACTGCTCAATTATCTGGACGCGGAAGGTTTAGCGGAAGACACGATCGTCGTCTATTCTGCAGATCACGGCTTTTTCTTAGGGGATCACGGCTGGTATGATAAACGGTTCATGTACGAAGAATCGATGCGGATTCCGTTGCTGGTTCGGTACCCACGCGAGATTCAAGCGGCGGGTGTCAGTGAACAGATTGCCTTAAACGTTGATTTCGCACCGACCCTGCTCGACTACGCGGGTATATCAATCCCAGATGATATACAAGGCCGGAGTCTCCGCAGGTCGTTAGCAGGTAAGACACCTCCGGATTGGCGGACATCCATGTATTATCGGTACTGGATGCATCTGGCGCACTTCAATATCCCGGCGCATTACGGCGTGCGGACAGAACGTTATAAACTCATCTACTATTACGGTGAGGCATTGGAATCAGGTGGTGCGATTGACCGCTCTACACCGCCGGAGTGGGAACTGTTCGATTTGGAGAAAGATCCGCACGAGATGCAGAACGTCTACGCAGACCCGGCGTATGCGGGGGTTGTTACGGAACTGAAAGCGGAATTAGAGAGGCTGCGGGATGAATTGGAGGATTATGCTTGACTGCTTCACCGATAATTTGAAGGTTTCGGATAACAGCGTCAACCCGCATCTGATCTGCCTCAAACGCACTGCGAGTCATACCTTCAACGTATGATGCGATACGGTCAGTCACTTTCACTAATCTCTCCATTCCAGTGTGTAAATATTTTGGCGGGTGGTTGTCAGAATCAGGATTTACAGGATTGATGGATTTGCAGGATTGGGAAATGCCTGCACAAACTAACAGTTTATGCTACAAGTTATCCATTGTAACAATTGTGTGTCAAAAACTTTACACACATTATCATGTTTGGCAAGAAAAAGATAACGTCATTTCATTTGAGGGACAGACATGACACCGAAACAGAAATATCTTTTTGACTTACGCGGCTATCTGCATTTAGAGAACGTCCTAACACCAGCAGAACTTAGCAACGCACAAACAACAATCGAACGACTCGTGCAAGCATCGCCAGATGAATTACCCGCTGGAATTAGTCGCGGTGGAGAAGGTTTCTCAAACGGGTTCTCCGCTGACAAATCGCTTGAGGCACTGACGCTGCATCCGACCACATGGCCGATCATTAAAGAATTAACGTGGAATAAACCTCGTTTCAATCGTGGATCGCTTGTTGTGAATACACACGAACGACAGGAGATGACACGGCTTCACTGTGGCGGTGAAGATTTTCGCTGGACGCGACGGTATGGTGTCAAGCACAACCAGATCTTCACGAACGACATTGTTTGCTTTTTCTATTTCACGGATGTCTATCCAGGTGACGGTGGTTTGATCGTCCTACCGGGTTCCCATAAAAGTGGATTTGAACGTCCAGAGCATCTGTTTTTTCCCGAACCCGACAACCCAGATGCTCCGCTCCATCCGGCTCTCGTCAATGTAACCCCGAAAGCGGGAGACGTTGTGCTTATGACCGAGATGCTGACGCACGGTGTGCTGGTGTGGAAACCGAAAGACCGAGATCGACGCTTCCTGATTTTGCGGTATAAAACTCAGTTTTTTCAAGATGAGCGTGGGCTTCGCGAACCCTTTCCACCCGAAGTGATGGATAGACTCTCGCCAGAGACGAAAGCTTTGGCGGCTTATGGCTCAGAATGGGAAATAAAGGACCTCGTTAAACAGGATAACGTGACCCTATCATAGAAGACTACAAGAATGGAAATTGTTAGAGCAGAACTTAGGGATGTTGACATAATCGCTGATTGGAAATTTGACACAACATCTTTAATAATGTTATCATATATAAACACAGTTTCATTTTGTTAACTGGTAGTGTCTTTTAGTTTCCCTCTGAGAAAGTTAGTTTCATCATTAAGATTATCGTCATGGCTGAATACATTAATGGGCTTAACCCCGACATCCTCAAATGGGCGCGCGAACGTTCCGGCTATAGTTTGGAAGCGATTGCTGCGTTTTTGAAAAAAGGTGCCTCAATCATCAACGATTGGGAATCGGGGGAACGCGCCCCTACGTATGTTCAACTTGAGAAATTAGCGGATAAGTACAAACGTCCCATTGCCATTTTCTTCTTTCCGGAGCCTCCCGAAGAACCGAATATTGCTGAGAATCTCGCGTTACGAAGCTCTGATAATGATCACCTGGAACCACGTATCCATTTTCTGTTACGACAAGCTCATGCGCGACAACTCTCTTTGATGGAACTCAACCTCGGCACGAACCTATCGGCAAAGAAGATTTTCCGCGATTTACATGCACATCCTTTGGACTCGGCAACAGCGTTAGCACAACAAACGAGGTTTTATTTCGACATAAGTATTGACACACAAGCAAGTTGGCAGACTGCAGCAGAGGCACTCGAAAATTGGAGATATAGCATTGAGGAAGCAGGTATTTTCGTTTTCAAAGAAGCTTTTCAAGATGATTCTGTTGATGCCTTTTGCCTTGTCCATGATGAGTTTCCAGTAATTTATTTAAACAATAGTAGACCAGCTGTAAGGCAGATTTTCTCACTCTTTCATGAGTTAGCACACCTTTTACTTGGTGAAAATGACGTTACGCGTGGCATCAGTAGCGGAAGTGGGAAAATAGAGAATTTTTGCGACCAATTTGCCGCTGAATTCCTGGTGCCATCTGATGATTTGAAAACTCACCTCACTTTCTCTGTTTATAATGATGAGGTAATACAAGAATTAGCAGAGCATTATAAGGTAAGCCGTCCAGTCATCCTGCTGAAACTCGTTAATAGTGGAATTTACACATGGAAAAGCTATTGGCAAAAAATAAATCAATGGGCAAAAGAACATGAACGCGGTATGAAAAAAACGAAAGATAGCAAATTTCCAAGCGGCGGGAGTTATTATAACACTCTCGCTACATACTTAGGTTACGGATTTATGGAACTGGCATTTGGAAAATACCGTCAAGGACACTGCTCCGTTGAACAACTTGCCGAACATCTGAATGTGAAGGTTAGACATTTACCTCAGTTAGAAGATCGCCTATTGAGAAAGGCACTCCGTTAATGGTCTATGTATTTGACACAAGTAGTTTCATAGTAATAGGTCACTACTATCCACAACAATTTCCAAGTTTTTGGAACAAATTTGATCAAGCAGTAGAAATTGGAAAGATAATCTCTGTAAGAGAAGTCTTCAGAGAATTAGACCAAGATGCCAGTGCTGCTCATTTATCTGATTGGATAAAACAACACAGAAATATTTTTACGACACCGAACGCAGCAGCAACGCAGTTCGTTAGTAGGATTTTTTCGATACCACATTTCCAAGCATTAGTGAACGAGAAAAACCGTTTAGCTGGTCGCCCGTGTGCGGATCCATTTGTTATCGCCTTAGCAAAGGTCATAAAAGGTTGCGTTGTCACAGAGGAAAAGGAAAAACCGAACGCTGCCAAAATACCTAACGTCTGTCGGCATTTTGGAGTTGACTGCACAAACCTACAAGGATTCATGGAAAGGGAAAGCTGGAGTTTCTGACATTAGCCAAGAAAATCTGAGGAAACTAACAATGGAATATGATAAAGTAAACCGAACCTTTGACTGTGAACCGACGCTTACGGATACAGAGGTGCTGCAGTATTGCAGAGACGGCTATCTGCAACTCCAAGGGGTCGTCCCTGATGAGATTAATCAGCGTACATGTGATTACCTCAACGGTGATCTGCCGATAAATCCGTGCTTTATCCCAAAAGGTATGACGCACGCCGATTTAGAGCGGATGCGGGATACACACGAACCGAGTTCGATTCTCTTAGAAGACTGGTACATTGAACACGTACTGCTGAATCGCGAACTCGCCGGGGCATTGCGATCGCTACTTGGTAAGCACGTCGGGTTACCGGTACTGGTAAGCAACCATCGTGTGGAGTGTCCGATGCCCGCACAGGGATGGCACCACGATGCCGATCACGTCTTCGGACCCGAAACTAATTTCGTCGAGGTTTTCTACTTCCCCCAAGATACGCCGCTGGAACTCGGACCCACAGAACTCCTGCCCGGCTCACATATCCACGCAACCAGCCGAGACATAGCCGAGAAAGGCGTTTCCAGTGAAGGACCTGCAGGTTCTTTCGTTATCCATTCGCAAAGTATTCTGCATCGGCGTGGTGAATCGACTGCGGAAGGTCTGCGCCACATGCTGAAATACAGTTATTGGCGGACGACACCACCAACAAGGGATTGGAAAGAAACACCCGAATTTGACTTTCAAATGGCTGAGTATGGTGGACACGGCGTTGCGAGATACGTGGCACATATCTTCTATTGGCTCTGCGGTAAGGGAGATGAATTCCGTCTTATCGGTGGACAGGCATGGCCGTGGTCGAGTGTGAATCAAATCGGACCTTCCTACGGCTTTGGGCACAAGGAGGGGTATCTCCCGAACTGGCGGAAGAACAATCCAGACGATTACGCCGTGCCGTAGGAGCAGTTGAGATATGTCCTATTTCTCCGAAATGACAAGCATCTGATTGGTTTCTAAGTCGCGGAGGGTTTGGATTTTGCCACAGGTCCATCGCACCGTTAACCTATCAACCGATGCCGCGGTGCCTAATCCGAAATGCAATCGGAGGTCGTTTTGGCTGAGGTAGCCTGAACCGCTCTTGACCTCTCGGATCTGTGTCAAGTCCCCAGAAACAACCGTTACCCGCGCGCCAATAGCATCTCGGTTGCAATGCGTTCCGACGAGTTTGACCGCTAACCACTGCGCTGCATTGCCGCCGTCATTTCGCAAGAGGGTCGGTGAATCCTTCAGATTAGAAACTACGATATCTATATCACCATCGTTGTCAGTATCGCCGAACGCTGTGCCTCGGCTAACTTTTGGTATCGCTATTGCCCCATCGGTGAGCTCCGAAAAATTAACCCCGCCGTTGTTGAGAAAAAGTTGGTTCGGTTGTGGGTATGTGCCAATCGGATCAATCTCGGCAATATTGTCATCAAGATGCCCATTGGCAATAAACAGATCCAACCAACCGTCGTTGTTAAAATCCACAAAACCGACACCCCATGCCAAATAAGGAAGACTTCTTTCACCGATACCTTTGGCGAAACTGACCTCATTGAAGAAACGGCTTTGTGCGTTGTGATAGAGGCTATTCGTCTGGTCCTGAAAATTCGTGATTACAATATCGAGGTACCCGTCATTGTCGAAATCGCCGAGGTTCGCGCCCATTCCGCTATAAGCGCGTCCCTCCTCACTCAATGCGACCCCGGAGAACAGCGCGTCCTCTGTCATCTCAACGCTGTTTGGCGTGTTGCGGTAGAGGAGATTCGGTGTGGTATCGTTGGCAACAAAAATATCCACATCTCCATCGTTATCCACATCCCCACAGACGACCCCTAACCCTTTGCCCATCGCTTTGCTTACCCCCGTTTCCTCCGACACATCTGTGAAAGTGCCGTCGCCGTTGTTAAGGTAAAGCACATCTGAAACACCGGGCAGTGCCTCCGGTGTGCAGTAGGTCCAAATCCCTTGTCGAGTGCATTCCGGGTTCGTCTCTGGATCAAACTGAACATAGTTGACGACATAGAGATCCAGATCGCCATCTACATCTATATCTACGAAAGCGCAACCGCTACTAAACCGATCGCCACCCACCCCGGCAGCCGCAGTGACATCTCTGAAAGTGCCGTCGCCGTTGTTGTGATAGAGGACATTCGCGCCGTAGTTCGTTACGTAGAGATCCGTAAAACCGTCATTGTTGTAGTCGCCGACGCAGCACCCTAATCCATACCCAGTATCGCCAACACCTGTTTGTGTTGTCACGTCGGTGAAGGTGTTACCATCGTTGCGATAGAGACGGTTTGTCGGCAAGATTGGAGAGATCATCCCTGGTAAGTCGTTGCCGTTGACGAGGTAGAGGTCTAAATCGTTGTCATTGTCAAAATCGAAGAGGGCAACCCCACTGCCGATCGGTTCAATGAAGTATTTCTGTCCACTCTCACCGTTCACATGCCGAAATTCGATACCGAGTTCCGTTGTCATATCAGTGAAACCGACCGGATCCGCTTGTGAAAACGCCGGTTGTCCATTCAGAACATGAAAGGTAAAGACAACGAGAAGGAGACGCACTGTTTGTATCGTCAATTTTTTGTAACGCATAGTCTCTGTATATGGTATAATGGCTGTCAGCTATCAGCGGTCAGCAGTCAGTAAAGAACGACAAAAAATGATATACAACTGTTGCATGTTGACCACCATTCCCTCTAACTGCTGAAAGGGTTATGTAACAACCCGTCCTGATCGCTGACGACTTATAAAAAAGGAGAATTTCTAATGGCTAATACTCTACGTTTTGGTGTTGTCGGTTTAGGTATGGGCATGAACCGCTCGCGTATGATTCACGGCACAGATGGTGCCGAACTCGTCGCTGTGGCAGACCTCGTCGAAGAACGGCGCAAGACGGCTGAAGAAAACTTCGGTTGCGAAAGCCACGATGATGCGCTTGAGATGTTTGATCGCGACGATATAGATGTGGCGATGATTATGACGCCGAGTGGACTCCACGGAAAATTCGGAGAGGAAGCGGCGCGCCGCGGCAAACACGTCATCACTACAAAGCCGATGGACGTCAGCGTTGAAAATTGCAACTCCCTTATTAAAACATGTGAAGACAACGATGTCAAACTCCTCGTCGATTTCGGCGAACGTTACGGGACGCACAATCGTCGCATCCAGAAAGCACTCACAACAGGTGCTATCGGCAGACCGCTCCTGTGTGAACTCCGTATGAAGTGGAAACGTCCGGATAGCTACTACGTCGGTTGGCACGGCACGTGGGAACTCGACGGCGGCGGCTCTATCATGAATCAAGGTGTGCATTACGTTGATCTCATGCTCTGGTTCATGGGACCGGTCAAACGGATTATCGGCGCGCACTTCGATGTCTACGATCACGAAAATTGTGAAACTGAGGACATGACTTCAGCGATCCTCGAATTTGAAAGTGGTGCCCTCGGTCACGTCCTAACAACAACAACATACCCCGGTGGTAACGTCTCAATGATTCACGTCCACGGCGAAAAAGGCATTATCGGTCTCGGACCGGAGGTATGGGAATTCGCTGATGACGACGCACCGGAAATCGAACTGACCCCCTATCCGAACAATGTAATTGAGGATATGCTCCAAGTCATTAACGATGGTGGATCACCAGCAGTAGACGGCTATGAAGGCAGACGTTCTGTCGCACTGAACAT
>JAJECD010000317.1 GCA_022822215.1 Candidatus Poribacteria bacterium
CGTTGTACATCCCGCTCGCTGATGCTAAAATAAGCGTTACAGGCGCCGTGGAGAAACCCGGGCAATACGTAATCACTGAACCCGTGCCTTTAAGAGAGGCTATTGTCATGGCAGGTGGGTTTGATGAGGATAGAGCGAATCCGAAAAAATGCCTCTTAACGCGGGCAGACGGGACAGAAGAAGAGATAAACTTCGATCTGGTACAGTCGGAGATTTACCTACATCCGAAAGATCAGATCCGAGTTCGTGAACGGATACGCATAGATTGGCGGATAATTTCAGCGTCCTTATCATTTGTGAATCTACTTTTCAACGTTTTTGCAAGATAAATTAGAGGTTAAGGTTAGAGATGCGAGAGACAACTGATAGACACCTTGAAGAAATTAGAGAAATCCGATTATCAGATTACTTTTGGATCCTCTTTAGGAATAAGTGGAGTGTGCTTCTTATCTTCGTGCTTTCTGTTTTTGGCGCGTTCCTCATAACGGATTTCACGGCACCCGTTTATCAATCCGAAACAGTGATTCGTATGATAGACAGCCAACCCGCCTCGACTCTACTCTCACAGTTAACGATATCTGGGCTATTGAAGGGTACCTCGTTAGGTGCTCACGCCGCTCAATTACAGTCGCGAGACCTTGTGGTTGCTCCAGCAGTGCGACAACTGAGAGAGGAAGGGTTACTTGAACCGTTACCCGTCCATCGTGCGCGTTCCTTGGTGTGGTTTGCCAACTTGTTCAATATTGAACTCAATCCAAATGCTACGGAACAAGGCGAACTTACGATTACTGAGTGGGAAGACTTCTTCATCAAGACCCTTATTGATGAGCAGTTAAAGATCGAAGAGGTCCTTGATAGAAACACAATTACGGTTACTGTGAAACAACAGACACCGGAACGGGCACAAAACTTAGTTAATAGGATTGCAGCGGTATTTCAGGATGTCGTCGAAGCGGAAACTGCGGAACAGATGGACTGGTGGCAAAAACCGTTTCCGCAAACACTGTTAAGTGAGACGAAAGAGAACCTGACAAAAGCAGTAGAGGAACTGTTTGCCTTTCAGCAAGAACACCCCGAGATTACTATAAACGCAGAAGGTGGCACGCAAGCACAAATCATCCTGGCACTCCAAGTTAGAGAACATGAATTGATAAATCTCTTAGCAGGTGCGGAATTGAAACTCTCCACTTATCAGGAGGAGTTGGCAGAATTATCAGAGGACCTCATTTCAGAGACAGTCGCTCAAAATCCTTCCCACGCAAAATTACGAGATAGCTTGCACCAGTATGAAATTGACCGTGCTGCGCTTCTCGGCAAATATGATGAGACGCACCCGGAAGTCACCTCTATAGATGAGCAAATTAGGGAGACAGAGGTACGGCTCGCTGAAGAGGAAAAACAGATAACAAGCACAACTTCCTCTTATAATCCGCTCTATCAAGTCCTCTCAGAGAAAGTAAACGAAGCACAGGCAGGCTTTATTAGCCTCAAGGAACAGAAGGAGGAAGTCACTACCCAAATTGCAGCACACCTCACCGAGCTCCAAGAATGGTCGCCGGATCAACTGAAGTTCTACCGCCTCAAGCGGGATATTGAAATTTATAACGCGCAAGTCGTCGCTTTAGAGACGCGAATGACGGAGTCCGAGATTTTATCCGAAGCGCGCACAGAGAGCATTAAGGTATTGGACGAAGCGCGGGCACCCGAAGAACCGTTGAAACCACGGCTAAAACTTAACCTCGCTTTAGGTGCTTTCGTTGGTATGCTGCTCGGCGTGACATTTGCCGTCGCGAAAAATTACTTCAAAGATACATACCTGCGATTAGAGGAGGCAGTGCGACAACTGGATGCGATGCCTGAATCGCCGAGTTTTCTGGGCATTCTTCCGTCAATAAAAAAACGCCGAGCCTATCGACTTCCACTCATCGTTCACGATGCGCCGCAATCAAGGTCAGCGGAGGCGTTTCGCGTCCTACAAGCGAAATTGCCGTTTCTGAACCCGGGTGCCCCGGTGCAAACCGTCCTTGTTACGAGTGCGAGGCGTGGAGAAGGCAAAAGTACGACTTCCTCCAACCTTGCCGTTGCGCTGGCACAAAGAGGAAACAGGGTTCTACTCATAGATGCCGATATGCGGAGACCCTCGCAGCACAATATCTTTCCAACAGACGAACCGCTTCAATCTGAGGACCCCGGAAATACCTCCCATTCTGAATCCACTGCGTTGAGCGTTGATATTCGTAAGCCGGGATTGAGCGAGGCACTCATCCATCTAAATGCCGAAAATGCTGAAGATATATTGCGCACAACAGTCAAGCAGACAGGCATTCCCAATTTGCACTTAGTTCCCAGCGGCACTGTCCCCCCCAACCCGATCGAACTCCTCAACTCAGCAATGATGACCGACTGGCTGGAACTTGCAAAATCGGAATATGACGTGATCGTCATCGACTCACCGCCAATCCGTGCTGTGGCGGATCCGATGATTTTGGCAAATATCGTTGACGTTATCGTCTATGTCTTTGACATCACGAAAACCCGACGGGTTGACATACTCACGGGTATACGGGATCTGACAGAAGCCTTCCCAACGAAAGGGATTGGTGTCCTTTGCAATATGATTGATCCGAAACAGGCGAAGTCCTACGGCTACTACAGTCGTCATTCCAGTTACCATGAACCCGGTAACGAAGAGAGCGAAACTTAAGATTAGGATTCCATCTTCCCTAAACTCGCAGGGGGTCGCGATCTCCCGACAAACCCGGCAAGGACAACCATTGTTAAGATATAGGGCAAACTATTTAGCAGCTGCACTGGCACCTCCCATCGGTTTGCAAGTTCTAAAGCCGTAGCGAATCCAAAGAGGCAGCACGCTGAGATGCCGCTCAAAGGTCGCCAATTTCCGAAGATGACCGCCGCGAGTGCGAGATACCCGCGCCCTGCCGTCATCCCTTTTGTAAAATAGTGGACCTCAGATGCCAAAAAACACCCACCAACAGCAGCGAGGACCCCGCTTAGCAGAACGCCTAAGTATTGCCATTTCGTACGGCTCAGACTCATTGTTGCGAGTGCTTCGACGGATTCACCGGCGGCACACAACCGCAAACCCCACGGTGTTTTAAACAAGAGAATATGACTCACTACTACTAATATGGGTAATAGATAGACAAGAAAACTATAGGCACCGATAAAGGGTAACTTCCACTGTGGAAGGCCGCCGACCTGTTCAGGTGTAGGGACAAGGAACTCTGTAATCCCTAACGCCAAGATGTTAATTGCGATCCCAGTGACGATTTGTTCTGCTCGAAAAGTAATAGTCGCAACGGCATGTAACAAGGCACACAAGAATCCGAAACTCATCCCGACAAGCAGCCCGATCCATGTTGAACCAGAAACCTGTGTTCCGACAATGTAGCCAAAGGCTCCGATGAGCATCATCCCTTCAAGCGCAAGGTTAATCACCCCAGTGCGTTCGGAGTAAATTCCACCGAGGGCAGCAAACCCTAACGGTGTCGCCATTCGCAAAGTGGTAGGGATTAAGTCAAACATCAATTCCTGCTCCGTGAAATACCTTCCGTGCAAACCAACCAGATAATCAATACACCTTGTCCGGCAAGAAACAGACCTCGCCGAATTTCCAACAAAATCTCGATATCTAAGGCGACTTTATTCAACAGACCAAACAAGATAGCCGCCACCAAAATACCAAAAGGGTTATTTCTACCTAAGAGGGCGACTGCAATACCAGTGAATCCCCAACCCGACGAGAAATTATCCAAAAATCGATACCGGTATCCTAATACCTCAGCAACTCCGGCTAATCCTGCGACTGCTCCACTGAGTGCCATTACCCAGATCGTCACAACCTGCGGGTTAATCCCGCCATAGGCGGCAACATCTGGTGCATTTCCTAACAACCGAAGCTCATATCCCCAACGGGTATATGTTAAAAAGATATAGCAGCAAATCGCACATCCACAGGCAAACAAGAAACTCAAATTCAACGGATTGCTGAGAGGCAGAATTGGGGATAGAGATGCTAAGCGTGGGAGTTGCGCCGCTTCATGAATTTGAGGAGTCTGCGGTATCATTTGTCCGGGTTCCTGATACACAGACGTAACGAGGTAATTCATGAGTGCAAACGCGACGAAGTTCATCATGATTGTGTTGATGACTTCATGTGCCCCGTATCTCGCTTTTAAGAAACCGGGGATTGCGCCCCATGCAGCACCAGCAAGCATAGCGCTGCCTATACACAGCGGAATTAACAAAAAGCCGGGGAGGTTTAGGTGGATACCTACATAAGCAGCGGCGAATGCTCCAACGTAGAGTTGTCCTTCACAACCGATATTAAACAGTCCACTTTTATAGGCAATCGCCACAGCAAGCCCTGTAAAAATCAGCGGTGTCGCGTTAAAGAGCACATAACCGAAATCGTCAAGACTCGAAAATGCGCTCACAAAGATAATGCTGTAGAACTCAAGGGGACTCTGCTGGCGTATCTGGAGTACAATGCCACACAACAGAAAAAACCCAAAGAGAGCGAGGAGGGGCGGTAAGCAGTAATTAACAAACAGATTTTTGATTTGAGATGTTCTGTCCCGTAACAGGGAAGCGAGTACCTTTTGGATATTCAAGATTTTTTAATCTCTCTGCTAAAATTTGACAAAAGCGATTAAAACATGTTATTATGCCTACTATTGGAACTATCTACAACACAACTCTTAGTATAGCACGGGTGCCAGATTAAAAACAATTTGAGAAAGAAACACCGAGGAACTTTATGGAGATGAACAGAGCGAAACCGCCGCATCTTAAGACGAACCCAAAGGAGCTTCCCGCCGTTTTAGGTGGCACACCGGTCTTTGAGACATCTCCTGACGCGCCGTATCCGAAATTAGACGCATGGAAACAAATCACCGAAGAAGAAGCGCAGATCGTTTATGAAATGACCTTACGGAACGAACTCTCCGGTGCGTCTCCAACTGTTCAGGAATTTGAAAAAACTTGGCGCGACCGTCATCAAATTCGGTTCGCCTTGAGTCTCACGAACGGCACAGCGGCACTACAGAGCGCAATGTTTGGGGTCGGTGTTGGTCCCGGAGATGAAGTTATCTGCCCAACGTATACATGGATGGGTTCAATTACACCGGCGTTGGCATTGATGGCGACACCGGTTTTCTGTGAAGTGGATCCGAAAACACTGCTCATTGATGTGGCAGATGTTCGGAAACGGATTACGCCACGCACAAAAGCAATCGTGGCAGTCCACCTCTGGGGCAATGTGTGCGACATGGATGCGCTGATGGCACTCAGCGCGGAGACAGGGGTAGCCGTTATCGAAGACTGCTCCCACGCGCACGGTGCCTCTTACAAAGGCGTGCCGTGTGGAAGCATTGGTCAGGTAGGGGCATGGAGTCTACAGGGCAATAAACCCGTCAGCGGCGGTGAAGGCGGAATGCTTGCGACCAACGATACAGCGATCTTTGAACGGGTGTGTCTACTCGGTCAGGTCAATCGTCCAGTTGACGCCATAAGCGACGCGGCACCAGATGAATTGCGCTACCCGTACCTACCACCGATGGGACTCGGCGTTAAATTTCGTGCGCATCCACTGGCTATCGGCATCGCTTCCGTCCAATTGAAAAAACTTGACGCACTCAACGCGAATCGCCGCGCCTATATTCAAGAAATC
>JAJECD010000316.1 GCA_022822215.1 Candidatus Poribacteria bacterium
GTTGATTCATGGTTTCCTCCAAAATGATATTTGAAATTGTTTCTGGGTCGTAAATTAAATTGCCCAAGACAGCTTTGAAACTCAAAATGTATCAGTGCCTCTTCACCGTTGAGATCCACTTTGATAAGCATATCTGCCTGGTGCATTTCAATGGTAGGTTGCTCGGGCGTAATGAGTTGGACAAAAGTAACATCATCTTGCTCAAAGTCCAAACAATGGTTGACGAAGTCCATGGGATATGCTCGGGCGTGTGTTTTCGAGATAGTGTCAAAGTCTGCCATTAATTCCCTTTGTCAACAACTGAAATCTCCTGGGATAAAAATCGCTGCTGCGTAAGTCCTAATTATATTATACTAAACTTTGGACAACTTTTAGTAGATAGACATTTCGCCCCGCTGGGGCTGCCTTATGGTATATCCAAGTTTCTTTTTTCCAAGTTGCGTTGATATCAGGAACTTTCAGAAACATCAAAAATGCTTTGCAAACAGATCATGAAATAGATGGTGAGATTTTGGAACTTACACCCGCGACGTATATACAGAAACTTGCCTCTCTGTTTCCAGATAAGCCTTTTGGAAGGATTATTGAAGTACTCCTTGGGAGCCGATAGGCCTATAGTGGACTTCAGAATCGCTTGGACACTGCAAACCGGCGAGGTTACTATGGGAAACACCCAAGCAAAAACACCTCGCCTACCTATTTCAGGGAAAGTTATGCCTTCATACGCCGCAACTACTTCCGCACGGCGATTTTCCCGACCTTCTGTTTCTGGACATCGCCTTTGCGCGCTGTGAATTTGTAGAGATAGACACCGTTCGCGAGCGGTTCACCGTCCGCATCGTAGCCATCGTAGTGGTATTCGTTGTAAGAGACAGACGCGTCGAGCGTGTCAATCGCTGTAATACGCCGCCCCGTTATCGTGTAGATATTCAAACGAACCTCGTCAGCACTCTCCGTGAGGTAGTAAGCGAAATGCGTGCCGCTGCCGGGTGTGAAAGGGTTGGGAAAGTTAGCAATATTCGCGATCTCAAATTCACCAGCGACCGTTCCCGTCTGCGCTGTGTCTGATACATTGCCGTTTGCGTCCTGTGCCTGTAGCCGGATGCGATACTCACCGGGTTCCAAAACAGGGGTATAGGTCACCCACAACAGATTGTTATTCGTCGGTGACGCGGCAATTACATATTCGTCTTCCGGCACGCGCTGTCCATTTTTTGTCAGGACGATGTGCGCCGGACGCGCGTCAACACCGTTCGCATCCTCAATCCGCGCAGAGATAACAGGCGTATCAGAAATATAATCTCCATCAATGAACCCCTGATGTTCAAAAGTTAATTCGACCGAAGGGGGCGTTGCATCACTATGGGATAACATCGCAAATGTCCCCGGCAGTTTAACCTCCACAGAGACCTTCTCCGCATCAGCAGTCTCCTCACCCACCCGAATCCAATTGCCGTTATCGTCGTCCCGTCTATAAATGTATGCATTATCGCTGGCTTCCTTTTTTAGGAAAGTAACGGTTGCCACCAATTCTGCGTGTTCAGCCATATCGAGTTGATAGGCAACCTGTGGCACAGATTCCGAAATCGCAGCGATATCGGGTTGGTTTGTAATCGTCAAGGCTCTTTCCGAATAGGTCACCACTGTAGCGGTTTGAAGGTTCCCCGATGGCACAGTAACTTGGAAAGTGCCATCTGGACTTTGGATCGGTTGATCAAGCGTATCAGGCGTAAGAACGAACCGGTTACCGGTAAATCGTTTCGCTGCGTTGTTATTCAGTTCTCGCTGTTCGAGGATACTCCCACGCGGAAGTCCCTCAGATGGTGGATCTACATAGACAGTGATAAGATATTCGCCGGGTGTCGGTTCCCACGGCACACTTGCCACACCTTGACTACCGGGTAAGATTTCGGAAATAACTTGAACATCTCCCAGCAAGGTCGCGTTCTGTAAGTCTTCGATCTTCGGGACGGCGACGGTATTCGGAACAGCGGCAGCGGCTTCAGGACTCAGGGTTTGGAGATAGAAGCGGACTGGGACGTTTTGGGCAGGTGCGCTGCCCTGATTGCGGACTTGTGCCGAGAGCACAAACGGCGGTGCTGTCGTCCAAGCAATCGTCTGATCCAAAAGGAGGAGATCGATCTCATATCCAACCCCTCCGAACTCATAAGTGACGACCTCTGTTTGCAATGTCCGTCCATCTCCTATCTTCACCGCTAAGTAATAATCGATGAGGTCCCCTTCAGGGTACCCTGGAATAGGGTGTTCGCTTCTATAGGTTGTCCCGGTCTGACGGCTCACAGGAATCGTGAAAAACTCAATAGCATCCCAACTCCAAAAAAGAGTCAGTTCTTCAATACCGCTCTCATCCAGTACCTCTGTGTACAGGTGAACAGGTTGATGCGGTTCAACCGGATATGGCGCAATACGGACATTATCAACGTATCGCGATAAAATATTATACGACGCATGACCGATTAAATCCTCATCGGCATTCCATGCATAAACTTGTACATCACCGATATCAAATTCAGCACTCGCGGGCACCTCTATCTGTGCCGTAAACCGTCCGTTGGTGACAGTGGCGTTTTCCCGTTCCGACGGGATGTCAACCGCTTCTTCAATCGTAGGAACAACAATAACCTCGGCATCTCCGCTAAAAGTGCGATCGGGTAACGTTCCAGAGACAGTCAGTAAAGTCTCTTGACTCCTCGAAGTCCCGATTTCTACTTCAACTTGCATCTGCTTGTCCGGTAGTTTCAGCCGAGTCGCTGGGTCCCCGAAAAGCGTGAAGACTTCAGCCAGATCAAGATACCCCGGAGCGTTGATAAGAAACTGCGTTTTCGCTTCAGCGAGAAGGGCCCCTATATGTTGCGTCTGTTGGTTGAAGATAACATCGAAAATTTCTAAGTTAAGAAGATAATCACCGTCTAACAGTCCGATACTCGTTGCCCCAATAACTGCAATTGCTCCCCCGCTTTCAGACCGCAGGAGCTCCTCAGCGAGGCTGTTTGTGTTGCTGTCGAAGGAACCCGTGTAACAGGTCATACTGATAACCAACGGGAGTTGTGAAATATTGGTTAAGTTCTGCTCCGGGTCTTCAAAGTCAAGCATTCGACTGGATGACCAGATACCACCGCCCCCGTGTCCGATATAGTTCACAAGACTGGCACCGTCGTTGAAACCGTCAATAACGCGTCTCGCGATAGGCGATCGGATCCGTTCATCGAAACTCGCTTCCTCTGTGTACGGCGCATAGATACGTTCAGTCTCATACCTACCGCTGAGTTGATTACGCGAGATAAGGCGGTCTGTCTGGGAGTGGAATACAAACTCCGAACCCGCAAGCATGAGAAGCCGCTTGCGCCAGGGGCCCGGGGGTGAAGTTGTTTCATAGTTGATTGTCCGTTCAACAAAGATACGGACATCCACACGATTGTTCGCAGGCATCCGCCCAATCAGCATATCTGGAAAACTGTCGGCACCTCGAAAAGTAACGAATTGGTGGTCGCTTGCCGAAGCACCGTATCCTGGAATTTGCACCTGCGTTGTCGGAACGAAATTGCGCTGGTTCTTAAGATCGATATGTGTATCGCCGACGAGGAAGACGTAAGTCGGGGCAGGCGGCTGCCAATTGTCGTAGGTGTAACTCAGAAACTCACGGATCGCATTCGGGTTGAGGATGCCGTGGTTGAATTCGTCGTAGATATTTTGGACATCAACGACTTTCGTACGGAGCCCCTGTTGGCTACGAAAATCGGCAAGCGGTTGCACATCTTGAAGAAAACTCTCGTGTGTAATGATAATGTAATCTGCGGCGTTGTGTGTGCTACGCAAGTCAGACGGCGTATCCACGGAAATTTTCGGTTTTTGGAATCGGTCGCGCGTGAGTGCGATATATTGGATGGCGGTATCGTCGACATCCTTAGGTCGAATTTGCGTTGAACGGAACGGGAGCCGGTAAGTACCCGGCTTCTCCTCATCAACAATAGGTGCTAAACCGACATAACGGGTCCCGTCAATACCATAAATTTCGATGTCAGGGGTAGAGAAATTCTCTAAAACGACCTCAAAGTTTGGGTTAACAGTCCCTGTTTCGTCAGGAAAGGGCGTGATCGCAAAGGGTAACACATTCCCCGTCCCTTCAAAACTCCGTTGATAGTCAATCTGGATCCAGTTGAGCAGAATGATATCAAGAAATTGATCGCTACTTCCGGGATTGATGATACGAATGACATTCCGTCCATTTTGGAGAAACGATTGCGGGCGTTGATTCTGAAACTGGTATTCGGTTTCACCATTCCAACGTACCTCGCCAAGGTTCACTTCGTCATTTAGCCACACATCGGCTTTGTGTTCCGTATTAGATCTGCCGTAAAATCCGATCCGTATTGTTGCCGGTACAGCAGTGTTCGCGACCCCAGTGAGCGTCACACCGAACGGCTTTGACTCAGGGGCGGTCAATTGTGCCCAAAACCAACTATCATTAGGTAGGGGTGGTAATTCCGTTAAAGTAAACCAACGCTCCTGTAGTCCCTGGCTAAACTCTTGATATCTCTGATTTTCTGTCAGATTCGCATTGGGAAACCGTCGACGGTGATTATCTTTTTCAAAGTGTGCGCGTGTGAGAAAATGGCGATGGATCTCCGCACTGCTGGTCTCATCGAGGAGCGTCCTCGTTCCCATTCGGCTTCCGCGTCCGGCGTTCCAGGAGAGCCAATACACATTCTCATCAGAAAACGGGTTGATATAACTCGCCTCGCCATGGAGCTGCTCCCCGTAAAAAATAATCTCATCTGTCGGATCGAGTCTTCCGTCGCCCTCACCTCGAACAAAGATTGGCACCTGTTTCCCTCTGTTTGTCATTGTCAACGTTCTGGGTGTAATCGCGCCTATATCAACACCGACTGTCTCCAAGTCTCGTCCAGTAACGCTATACATTCCATCCTGCGTAACACTGAGTTTATGGCGAGGGGCTATGGCAGTAAGACTCGGTGCTTGTGGCACCCGGAAAGTCGTTCCACGCCACTGCCTGGCATCTTGCGGATTCACCAAGACGCTTTCAAAAATTGCATCGTAAGCAGCGGACTCAGACATCAGGGGTCCGCGTTGTGCTAACAACGCTTCACCGGACCGGATAAAACGCACCTCAACGATAAGCCTGTGATAGAGGCGCAGCTCGCGACGCACAGGATTGTATTGAACGGGGTTGAGTTGAATCGGAAGAACGCGGTTCTCTCGAATCCAGCCCGCTTCTCTTATCTCCGCAAGATTGGCAGGAAAAAAGCGGTCGGTTTTACGGCTATCGGCGTTCAGATGGGAGGATGGAAAATCGGAAGGCAGCACATCTACTGCGATCTCACGTGTACTAAAATCCTGCTCAACAATCCGTACTTGAAAATCGGCATCCACGGGCACACTGATGAGGGTGGACTGCACGGGGAGTCGCAGGGCACCCGGAGATCGGACAGCAAAACGGCATCCTGGAAAAGAGACAGTCTGCGTTTCGACACGAGACCGCTGCAACGGATCGCTGCTATCGACTTCTGTTCCTATTTCAAAATCGGACGCTGGGATGAAAAGTTGAAGCGTTACACCTTGCGAGGTTGTACGTACCAATTCAATCTCTCGCTGCGCGTTTACGCCTTCACGCACGGCAGTTCTGGCGCGCCGATTGCTTGACGAAATTGGTGCTGCAGCTGCATTACCGGACGAACCGATGTAGGTGGAAGAGAAAAAAGGATCTGTTTCGGGCAAACAGAGAAGGGCAACACATACAAAACAGGCAATTATGCAACGCTTTATCGGGCGAATTCGCATCAAAGACTCACTCCAAAGTAGCTCATAGCGGTCCGCGAAGCAGCGATTAGCAAACCGCAAAGAATAAAGAACGAAAAACGTAAAGCGATTAGCGATTAGCGAGATGATAAATCTCAATTTCCCGAATTTGGGCAATCGCGGGCTGCATGACACGGTAATGTGGGTAGTAGAAACCAGCAAGCGTTTTCCGCTGGTCAACAATTTTATCATCGGGTTCGGCGATCATCTTATTCACGATGACATCATCAACAGTTCGGGTAACAACAATGCGAATCATCCGCGTCTGAAAGTTCAATCTATCAAAAACGAATTCGGCTTGTGCGCGTTCATCGCCAATATTACGCCGCTGAATAATCGTATCAAACGTCTCCCACTCTCCCGTCTCATCGTTCAAATATTGCATTTCAAATCGGAAAAGATTCTCATTGTGAATGACTATCTTTCGCACGGGATGGATATTGGCAAACCGGATAACAAAGTTCCGCTCATTTTCCGCGGGAAGCGTGGCAAGCGTTTCGAGATTCCCGTCGTTCATACCCGGGTGGTTTGACTCCGTGCCGTAGGAGGCTTGTGCAATATTTTGGCTGTATTGGGTCGATAACACCTGTGCCACTCTACAAGCACTGAAGTGTAAGCAGAGCAATAAAAGCGTCCCGAAAAGTGTAATAACGCGTTTCATCCTTTCTCCTCCTGAAAAGTTACATCAAAATGGTCTACGATGCCCATGACGAGCTCACGAATCGGTGCATCTTCAACACCGAAGACTTCTTGTGCGACACCCGGACCTGCGCCTACAATCACGGTGTCCCCTTCACCCGCACCGACATAGTCAATAGCGATCGTCGGGGTACGAACAAGTTGAGATTTCAGACTCAGCGGTTGAACCAGCAGCAGCGTCCGGTTTTGGTATGCAGGATGTTTAACGACAGAAACGACTTTTCCGATTACTTTGGCAAGGTACATTTTTCACTTTTCCATTTCCGATTCCGAACCTGTGTCTACTTCATCAAGCAGAGAAAGCGAATCAACAAGACCAACAATGGCGACATCAACCGGCATCCGCTTTCCTGGTATAACACTTACGGCATCGCCGCCGGTAACGATGTAGACGATTTCATCTACGCCTGCGTCGTGCAAGGTATCGACTGCCACAAGCGGTTCAGAAATAGGCTCATATTTCTCGTCTAAAGGTTGGACAAGCAAGAGACGTGTGCCTTCCAAACTCGGATCTTTTCGGGTCGCTACGACAGTTCCAATAACTTTTCCTAAATCCATTAGTTTTATTGTTCCTCGTTATGCTTCAATTTATTTAGGGTTATAACTTATAACTTATAACCATCCTCTCCACAGCCATTTACGAAACCAACTTATATTCAACCAACTTTGTATGGAGTGTGTTTCGGTTAATACCGAGGATGTCCGCTGCTTTACTTCGATTTCCGTTGGTGTGTTCCAGCACAATTTTAAAGAGGGGTTTCTCAAAGATCGCGCGGATTTCAGCGTAAAGTTCACCGGGCGGCGTTTCAGATTCTATGTATTGTTCCATATATGCATGAAGCACCCCATAAATCTGTGTATCAAGGTTTCCTTGCTGCCCCGGACTCAACGCACTCGGTTCATTCAGGATCGGATCGAAATGTTCAGGAAGCAGCATCTGTCCTGCACACATTACTAAGGCACGCTTGATAGCATTCTCTAATTCGCGAACGTTGCCGGGCCACTCATAAGCCGTGAGGAGTTTGACCACTTCCGTGGAGATATGGATTTCCGAGAGCTGGTATTCCTCGACGAACCGGTGCCTAAACAAATCTATCAGTTCCGGGATGTCCTCTTTCCGTTCTCGGAGTGGTGGCAGAGAAATCGGAATAACGTTGAGACGATAGTAAAGGTCTGCTCTGAACGTCTTCTGGGCAATCGCATCTTCAAGGCGGCGGTTGGTCGCGGCGATAATACGGACATCAACCGCATGGGTTTCTGTCCCTCCCATCGGCTCTACTTCGCGCTCCTGTAGCACACGGAGCAGTTTCATCTGGACTTCAACCGGCAACTCTCCGATTTCATCAAGAAAGATCGTCCCGCCATCTGCTTGCTGAAATTTCCCCGTCCTTGCAGCGTGTGCATCGGTATACGCCCCTTTGACATGCCCAAAGAGCGCGCTCTCTATGAGACTCGATGGCATAGCACCACAATCTACGACGACGAAAGGATTGTGCGCCCGATGGCTGTTTTGGTGGATCAATTGGGCGACCAGTTCCTTACCGGTCCCGCTTTCACCTAAAACCAGAACGGTTTCGTCGCTAACCGCAGCGCGCCCAACCTTAAGATATACCTCCTGCATCGCCGAACTCTGTCCGACCATCCTGCCTTGTCTATCGACATCAGGCAACACCGACGTTTTGACATCCTTCGTCTGGTTCGTAGCGGCAGCAGCGCGCGACACAAGATCCAGGAGCTGTTTCTGATCAATCGGCTTTGTCAGATACCCATACGCCCGTTGCTTCGCCGCATCAATCGCCGTCTGCGTCGTCCCGTGTGCGGTAATTACAATGATTGAGGCGGTGCTATTAGGCTTCTGGATTTCTTCGATTAACTCCAGTCCATTGACATCGCCCAACCAAATATCGAGCAGAATCACATCAATATCGGCGCGCTTGACGGACGCCAACGTTTCGCCCCCATTTCGCGCTCTGAGGGTCTCATATCCTGCTTTTTCGAGGGTAGCCGCGAGGATGTGTCGAAGACTGTCATCATCGTCAGCAATAAGCACTACATTCGCCATATTTTTAATTATTATAGTAGATTTTAGAATCAATTGCACACTCTGCACCGGTGCGGTTAGAAACCGCACCTACCGGGCCTGGGCCAAAAGTGTGTATTTATTTTTAGGATCTACTATAAATCTGTTTTTTTAGCTATTAAATCTGGTCATCGTTCCATTACATTCCACGATGGTCTCTGGTGCAGTCAGAAACCTTTGAACACCTGGAGCAGGTTGAAAGCTACTGAAAACGACTGCAAAACGGAGTGGAGCAGTGACCAGATTTCCATAGTTAGAAAATCGTTTCGGTGGTTTCTGGCAAAATCGTAGCACAAACTGTTAGTTTGCGGTACAAGTAAACCATCCATCAAACTCATGCTAATACACAGGAAGAGACACAATGAACGCCGCGCCGACCTCAAGTTCCACATCAATCTCAATGCTGCCTTGGTGTTCGGCGATAATTTTTTGGCTAATGTAAAGCCCAAGTCCCGTCCCCTTCTGTTTAGTCGTATAAAATGGATCAAATAGCATTGGCATATCTTCGGGTGGGATTCCGGGACCATCATCCTGAATCCGCACCTGAACGACCCCGGTCTGGGTTAGGTATTCTGTCTGAATCGTCAATATTCCTTCTGTATCCATTGCCGCAATCGCATTGTAAAACAGGTTGAGAAGCACCTGTGTAATCCCATCTTCATTTATTTTCACCAACGGGCAATTGCTGTCATATTGGGTGGCTATTGTGATTGCTCGATGTTCTAATTCGGAACGACAGATAGCGAGACTCTTCTCAAGCAGTTGATGAATGTCCGTCTGTTTTGCGGCTGGCATCGCCGGTTTACTGAAGGCGAGTAACTGTTCAATGAACCGGTTGAGCCTGTCCACCTCTTTGATAATGATCTCCGTGTATTCCTTAATTTCATTTTCAGAGAGCTGGACCTGATCAGAATAAGCCTCGACTTGAGAATCTGCTTCCACCGTATCCGTCTGTTGAAGCAGTTGGGTCCCCAGTCGGATACTCCCTAACGGATTCCGCACCTCGTGTGCGATGGTTCGGACCAATCTGCCAAGCGTTGCCATCCGTTCCGATTCGACGAGCGCGTCAATTGTCTGTTGAATCTTGACCCGTTGTGCGATGGTTGAAGCAATAATCGTCAAGAGTCGTCGGTCGTCCGCTGCGGAAAATTCGTCCGATGCCTTGTCAATCGTTAATGTACCGATGACCTGCTCTTCTATAATAATCGGGATACACCAGAAGGCGATTATATCTTTTGACTCAACGCTCTCCGGTTCAAAGAGTTTAACGTAGGTCCGCGGGCTCCGCGTTTGCGGCACACCGATCGCTTTACCGGATTCAAGGACCTGCCGCTGAATGTCTTCTATCTGATTGTCAGTGCCGCGTTTCATTTCAGCGGGTGTGAGTCCTAAAACGGTTTCTACTTCAGTAACGACTTTCCCGTTCTCATAGAGATGCAACGCCCCGCGGTATATGCCGAGCCGTTTAGAGAGGATCTCAATGATGCGCTGAAAGAGACCTTTCAACTCAAGATTCGCGTTCGCCGCTTGGCTTACCTCAAACAGTGTAGAGATGTCCCGCACCTGTTTCTCTAAATTCGCATTGACACTGTTTATCTCTTCTATTTCCGCGGCACCACTCCGGCGTTGGGTCTGGAATTGACGAATAATACGGATAATACCGAATACAAGAAACGGATAAAAGAGCGCGACAATCGTGCTCTCAGTGTGCGTCGGATAGTGGAAAACGTAAATCCAATTGGCGACTGCCGTAATGCCCAAAAGGACGTTTTGTTCACGCGGTCGAGCATATATCACAGCGAGAATCATCACGCCATAGTAGCAGTGACTCACCGCGATATAATATTCCTGCATCTGAAACAGATGTGTACCCACATTGATGAGTAGTACAAGAAGCGCAAGAAAAAACGTTAGCATCCTTCAACAAAATTAGCCCAGCGTCAGAAAATTATTGAGCATCTTTAACCCAACGCGTCCGCTCTTTTCAAGATGGAACTGTGTTGCGATGAGATTATCGTGCGCAATCGCGCTACAGAACTCAAGCCCATACTTCGTTTTTCCAATAACAATGCCCTGTTTCTCCGGGACAGGATAATAGGAATTGACAAAATAGAAGTGGGCAGGATTCGGAACGTCTTTAAAGATTGGGTGTGATGCCGTTTGGTAGACTTCGTTCCATCCGATCTGTGGGACCTTCAGTACCTCTGTCCCGGCATCTGCTCGCGTCGTCGGATACTTCTTTACGTCTCCCGATAGGAGACCGAGGCACTCTGCATCCTCTTCTTCGCTGTGTTGAAAAAGAATCTGGATACCGATACAGATACCGAGCATCGGCTTGCCGGTCCGATAAAAGTCGATCAAGGCCGCATCGAGCCCACGCCTCTGCAAGGTTTCCATCGTGGCTTTTGCTGCGCCGACCCCAGGGAAGATAACGCGCGCAGCGGCAGCTATCGTTTCAGGATCAGATGTAATCTGATTTTCGTGGTTTCCGAGATATGCCAATGCACGGGCGACGCTCGTCAGGTTACCGGCATCGTAATCTATAATTGCAACCATATTTTTAACTTAGAACTTTGTCAATCGTTTTATAAAGATTCGCCGTCTCAATTCCAGAAACCGCGGCTTCAAAGCCTTTGTTCCCTGCCTTTATCCCGGCGCGCTCAAGTGCCTGTTCAATTGTATCTGTGGTGATGACCCCGTAGATAACCGGCGTGTCTGTGTTGACGGATGCTTGCGCAATTCCCTTCGCGCTTTCAGCAGCAACGTAGTCAAAATGGGGGGTCGCGCCTCGGATGACAGCCCCCAAACAGAGAACGGCATCATACTTTTCACTGCCCGCAAGACGTTTGGCGATTGCGGGAATCTCAAAGGCACCGGATGTCCAAAAAACATCAACCTGATCCAAGTCAACACCGTGTCGTTTGAGCGCATCTAATGCGCCCCCAAGGAGTTTTTCGGTCACAAAACTATTGAATCGGCTCACAATAATCCCGAATGTGAGACCTTCACCAAGAAGGTGTCCTTCATAAACATTTGTCATATTTTTAGCTATTAAATCTGGTCACAAGTCAGCCGGAATCTGGATGCTTGCTCTCAGACAGAAATTTACTCCTCGTCCAAGAGGAGGTGTCCAAGTTTAGAACGTTTCGTTTGTAAATATCGGCAGTTAAAGGGATTCGGTTCGGTCTGCAAGGGAACACGTTCAACAATTTCGAGTCCATGTCCATCTAACCCTTTAACTTTTTGTGGGTTGTTCGTCATGAGTCGCATCTTCCGAACACCCAAGTCAACGAGTATCTGTGCCCCGACACCGTAATCTCGGAGGTCGGCAGGGAAACCGAGGTGCTCATTCGCTTCAACGGTGTCCAACCCGTCGCTGTCTTGGAGTTGATAGGCGCGGATTTTGCCTTTGAGCCCCATGCCTCTACCCTCCTGTCGCATATAGACGAGTACGCCTCTACCCTCCTTCTCAATTGTTTGCAAGGCAATTTCAAGCTGCTCACCACAATCGCATCTGAGGGATCCAAAGACATCACCAGTCAGACATTGGGAATGAACACGGACCAAGACAGGAGTGGCATCGGCGACATCGCCCTTCGTGAGTGCGATATGGGTTTTATCGGCTTCAACGATCTCTCCGGCGGTGTCTGTGCTTTCGTATGCGTAAAGTTTAAATTCGCCGTGTGCGGTCGGAATATCAGCGGTAGCGACGCGCCTAATCAGCGTTTCAGTCCGACGGCGGTAGGCAATCAGATCCGAAATCGTGATAATTTTCAGTTGGTGTTGTGCTGCAAACGTCAGCAACTCAGGAACGCGCGCCATGGTTCCATCTTCGTTGAGTATTTCACAGAGAACACCCGCCGGGTAGAGTCCCGCCATACGCGCTAAATCCACAGTGGCTTCCGTATGACCGGCGCGCCTGAGTACGCCCCCCGGTTTCGCCTCTAATGGGAAGATATGTCCGGGTCGCACAAAGTCTGAAGGTGTAGCGTTTGGTTCAACGAATTTGCGAATCGTATAGGCGCGTTCTTGCGCCGAGATACCGGTCGTGACCTCTTTCGCATCAATTGTAACCGTGAAGGCGGTTTGCATCTGCGCGGTATTCGATGCGACCATCGGGTAGAGTTCCAGTTCAGCGAGTCTCTCTGAACTGGTCGGTAGACATATCAAGCCACGACCATATTTCGCCATGAAATTGATAGTCGCTGCTGTCACCTTTTCAGCCGCCATGATGAGATCGCCTTCGTTCTCACGATCGGGTTCATCAACGACGACAATCAGCTCGCCATTTTGGATTGCAGAGAGTGCTTCAGGAATGGTATTAAATGTATTTGACATATTTTTAACTATTAAATTTGGTCACCGTTCCACTACGTTTCATTAATCAACGGTATGAATGCCGTGTGGCATTCCCCGGGTTTTCGGTTAAGTCTAACCGCCTTTGGGTGATGAAAGGCTTCCCCTAAAAAAGTTGCCTGCTACTACACCAGACGTTTAACCAAAAACTGACAATCGACGATTAATCAATATACCCGTGTTTCGCTAAAAAACGCAAATTGAGTGTCTCGGAACCGGTTTGTTCAGTCCAACCTGTCTCCGCCCCACTATTTTTTAGAAGTGTTTCAAGATAACGCGCAATCAGGTCAACTTCAATGTTGACGCTGGCACCATTTCGTTTTGTTCCTAAGGTTGTGGCCTGCTTGGTATGCGGAACTAAAGCGACTTCAAAGGAATCTTCAGAGACATTTGACACCGTTAAACTGATACCGTCAACGGTAACAGAACCTTTATAAGTGAGGTAGCGTCTGGTATTGTCGCTTATCGTTACCCGCATGAGAGAGGCATCGCCTTCGTCTTTCCACGCGCAGATTGTCGCCACTTCATCCACGTGTCCAAGGACCAGATGCCCACCCAACCTGTCGCTTAATCGGAGCGAACGTTCCAAGTTAACCTGTTCACCCACTGTGCGTTGACCTAACGTCGTTCGCCGTAAGGTTTCAGCAGATATATCCGTAGCGAACACCGTCGGTGTGAGAGAAACAATCGTAAGACACGCACCATCAACGGCAATACTATCGCCAACTTTCGCATCCGTGAGGACTTCATTCGCCTGAATTTCGAGGATCGCACCCTCGGATTTGCGTTGGATACTTCTAACCGTGCCAAGTTCTTCAACGATCCCAGTAAACATGCTACAGATACCCCTCAATCAGAAAGTCGGCAGAATCAGAAATCGGTGTAATACTGACCCGCTGTAAGTGCGGTACATCACGCAAACTGGAGATACCGTCACCCCCAATGGGTCCAGGGGCATCCCGTCCACCAATGAGTTTCGGTGCGATAAAACACATAACCTTATCAACAACACCTGCGGCTATCGCTGCGGCATTAATTTCGCCACCGCCTTCTATCAGGACGCTTGTTATCTCACGTTCACCTAATAGTGCCATCAAACGCTTGAAACAGACCTTACCCTTTGCCGCTGGGACGACGATCACTTCCGCGCCCGCCTTTTCAAGAGCATTGACCTTTTCCGCTGGTGCACCTGGTGTTACAGCAATGATAACACCGGCACTGCTTTCCGAGTTGAAGATCCGGGCATCCAAAGATGTTCTTCCGTGCGAATCCAGCACAATCCGGGTTGCATCCTGTCCTTCTCTGTCTCGAAGCCGCGTCGTTAGCGCAGGATTATCGTGAACAACCGTGCCTCTACCGACGAGTATTGCATCCACTGCGTCGCGAATTTCATGTCCGCGCTGCCGTGATGCCTCCGAGGTAATCCACTGCGATTCACCCGACCCGGTGGCGATTTTCCCATCAAGGCTCATGGCAGTTTTCATAATCACAAACGGCTTACCCGTCTGAATGTATTTCCGATGGACCTCATTCAACTGCGCAGCCGCTTCAGCACATGTGCCGACATGGACACGAATCCCTGCCTCTCGCAGTTGGCGAATACCTTTACCCGCAACACTCGGATTCGGATCCACCGCTGCAACGTAGACCTCAGCAACACCTGCCCGCAAGAGTGCCTCCGTGCAAGGCGGTGTCCGTCCCCAATGGCAACACGGTTCAAGGTTCACGTAAAGCGTCGCGCCTTTCGCGTTCTCACCGGCAGCATTCAAGGCGTGGACCTCGGCGTGTGGGGTTCCTGCTTTCCGGTGGTACCCTTCACCGACAATCTGACCGGCTTTTACAACAACCGCACCTACAAGCGGATTTGGGCTTGTACGTCCATGTCCTCGACGCGCTAAATCCAAAGTGCGTTTCATAAAGGTTCTATGTGTTTTGTCCATAAAAATCTTCTATAGACATAGCACCCCGCTGGCGTGCAGATTCGGACGCTGATGCGTGCTGCGTTTTATTGTCAAGATGAATCCGTGTTACTGCCGTTGCCTGTAGGAGGCGGCTCGTCGAACGGGATGCCTTTGGCTTCCGCTTCAAGTCGACGCTTGTTCCAATCAGCGATCTCTTGATACGCTTGTCTGATGCCTTCGGCTTTGCCTTGCTCAAGACCTTGGGCTTTACCAATTTCTATGCCCTCGGCACGGATCCTATCTCTATAGAGTTTCGCATATCCTAACATGATGCCCTCCCATACATGGGATAGTATGAAAAACCAACCGACTATGAGTGTCATTAGAACCGCCATGCGGGTTAATATCGTTTCACCCAAAGCCTCCCAAGCCCAACCTAACAAAAGCTCTGCTGAAACATTGAGGATTACCAAACTTGAAAAAATCCACACAAAAAGACGGAACCATTTTCGCGGGATCCTCACTAATGACACATAATCACTCTCACTCCTATTCAAGGAAAGTCCTCCGGTAAAAGATTACCGCCAGGGTATCATTTTTGCGGTAGTTAATAGTATATCATATTTTATTAAGAAATCAAAATCAATTTTTATTTGTCGGGGCTATTTAGGGTAGACTTTTGTGACTTCACATTGACGTTGGGGTGTAAATGGGAAGGGGTCAGCATCAACGCTGCTCGAATTTTTGGAGAGGGGTTTACCAAGGAGTTATTGCGTTTCGCGGCTTTTATTGAGGGAGCAGTGGACGGCGTAAGTCCTATCTAATGCAATACCTTTCAAAGTGCTGTAGCACAAACTTTTAGTTTGTGCCACCACCTTCACTTTCAGAAAAGTCATTAGGCGATCTTCACTTTCAGAAAAGGTATCACTACCGACTCAG
>JAJECD010000291.1 GCA_022822215.1 Candidatus Poribacteria bacterium
AGTTGGACAGTGGACTGCGACAACTAAACCGTGCAGTGATTGTGGCTACCGCAACGAAAATCTTTCTCTTTCAGAGAGGCAGTGGACGTGTCCCGAATGTGGTTCTCACCACGACCGAGACATCAACGCTGCGATAAACATTTTACGGGCTGCTTGCGATCCCGTTGTGGAGCAGATGTAAGACCAAAGATGGCAAACTGTTATGAAGCACAAGCCCCAGCGTTTACGCTGTGGGTGCCTTGACAAACGGTTTGATATTGAAGATGACCACTATTTCGCTAACTATATTGAGGATGAGCTGATATATCGTTCTGAGATACCTGAAATGTCGCCGGGATTGTTGAAAAGATTCCGAGAAAGCATTTTTGAAATATTCAGCAATGCAATATTACATTCAAGGGCTGAATTGGGCATTTTTAGTTGCGGACAATTTTTCCCGAATCGAAATCGGCTTGATTTTACAGTAGCAGATTTGGGGATTGGAATATATCAAAATGTAAAAGATTATACTGGATCCAATATTTCACCAGAAGATTCGATTAGTTGGGCCACTGAGGAGTTTAATACAACCAAACGCGGTAACTTGCCAGGAGTGCCCGGAGGATTGGGATTGAAGTTACTTTGTGAATTTATTGATTTGAACAGAGGCTGTATTCGGATCGTGTCAGATAGCGGGTATTGGCAGCGGGAAAGAGGAGAAACCACAACCAAGCCACTAACCTATCCGTTTCCGGGTACAGTCGTAAGTGTAGAAATCAACACAGCAGATACATGTATCTATCAACTTATCTCTGATGAACTAAACCCAGAAGACATCTTTTAAGGAGAACGGCATGTCAGAGGAAATTAAAATATCCATATTTGAAGTCGTAGGCAGACATTTATGTGTCGCTTCCAGTGATGGACAGAAGGTTTATGACCGTCTTAATGCTGCTCTTAAGGCAAATAGGATTGTCTCACTCTCATTTTACAATGTTACAACACTCACCTCTGCTTTCCTGAATGCAGCGATTGGTCAGTTGTATGGGACTTTCAATGAAGCGCAAATTCGGGCTCAGTTAAAAGTAGAAGATATGGAGCAAGATGATCTCGCACTTTTAAAGCGTGTCGTTGACAATGCCAAGTTGTACTTCAAAAATCCAGAGAGATTTGATAAAGTGGTTGAAGAAACACAGGGAAATGGGGATGATGAATCGTAAAGCGATACCAGTGAAGCAACACAACTTTACTTCAAAAGATAAGTTGTTCCTGGATGCCAATATATGGTTATATTTGTACTGTCCGCAAGGATCAAGACGCTTTTGGGTGAATACCTATTCGGATGTTTTTGACCGTATTTTGGATGCCTCAAGCCGGATTTACATTGATGTTCTTGTCCTTTCAGAATTTATCAACACATTTGCTAGACAGGAATATGCCCTTGCCAAAGATGGACTGGAACTTGCTAAACAAGAACGTGAACTTACTGAACAAGAGTATGAACTTGTCAAATCGCATCTTAGCTCTTTCAAAAATTTTCGTAGCAGCCCAGACTTTGAATTGATTGCTCAGGGTATCGCCGCTGCTGTAAAGCAAATCATGAAACATTGTTCACGGGTAGAAAGTTGCTTTACAATATTGGAAATGGACGCTCTGATCGCTGATTACGATATTGGTAATTTCGACTTCAACGATCAGGTCATAACAGAGATTTGCAAGAACAACGGATTCACATTAATAACAAACGATAGCGATTTTATAACCCAGGACATTCCTATCTTGACTGCAAACTCTAAACTCCTTTAGTCGAAGGGAAACAGAAACAGCAAAACAACGATGTTAATCGTTGTACCAGAATGCAGTGCCGCTTATATCTAAATGTCAAACCATTTACTTCCAAACCCCAATATCCCTTAATATCGACTTCTTGATTTTGCAAATCATCGTATACGCCGGATCAAAGACATTCCCCATATCGTACTCCACCGCCTGCCCCAGTAAGATATGCGCTGCGCGTTTCTCCAAACCGAGATCATCCAACCATCGGAGCAACTCCGTCGTCGCGTGTTGCACTGCCTGATCCAAGGGACGCGCGTTGCCTGCTGCGAGAATATAATCACTGTTTTCTGCGCGGGGCCAGTTGATGCGCTTTCCCTTGAGGACTTCCACCGTAAATTGCACATCAAAAGAGATTTCAACACCGGTGCCGACAATCTCGCCATCACCCTGCACAGCGTGTCCATCACCGAGGTGAAAAAGCCCGCCGGGGACGAAAACCGGGAAGTAGACGGTAACACCCTCCTGAAAACCGCGATAGTCCATATTGCCACCGTGCGTAGAAGAGGTCGCCGTTGAGATCGCTTGCCCACGCGGGGGCGCGACACCGAAACACCCGACCATCGGTTCAAGCGGGAGCGTGAGTCTACCCAACTGTGTCTCCGGGGTTATCAAGGTCGCCGTCCACTTTTCCACATCCACATGCCACTCTGCGCGTCCACCTTCGGGCATCTCGGACGCTACATAGTGCGGATCAAGAACATTCGGGGCAACAACGGTAGCAGTCCGTCCGATTTTTCGATTCGGGAGGACCCGATCAAAGTGGACTGCTAACGTATCACCGGATTCCGCCGATTCAATATAAAAAGGCCCCGTCTGTGGGTTGCCACCGGGGGTAACTTGTGTATCCGTGGCATCGTAGCCTGCGTTATCCACGGTCGTTGTGAAAACAGTGTCGCCGCTTTCGATATGGAGTACCGGTGCGTGCGCGCCAATTGCTGTGTGATAGATTGTCGGTTCAAAGTGATGTGTTGCCATATCTTCATTCCTCTCTTGTTTTTCTGCGAGCGGTTTGTGAGCAATATACCATGTTTGAGAGGCGTTGTCAAGATAGAGATATTGATTTTGCCGCTAAATGTAAGACAACTGAACAGCGTTGACAAATTCCAAAAACATTTGACATCTCTGAATTCGCGTGCTAAACTTTTTAAAATCAAAAACACTCCAAAACCAAAAAGGAATACCATGAAACAGATTTTTAGAGGTGTGGTCAAAACCCACACAAGCACCGCGGTCTTGGCGATCGCCCTGCTCTTCACACTGATTGCAAACGCCAACGCACAACACGACTGGACAGAACAAGTTGCTGCCTACAAACCGATGGTGGTAAACATTGAAACCTCTTCCGAGGTCGTCTTTGAAACGGAAGCAAAAGGCACAAATTTCGCTACAGGTTTCGTTGTAGACGCGGAACGTGGGATTATTGCCACGAACCGTCATGTCACTGGCAGCAGCCCTTCTTACGTTAAAATCAACTTCCACGACGGCAGCTTCACTGAAGCGCGTATCCTTTACTACGACCCAACACACGATTTTGGATTCTACCAGATTAATCCCGAAGAAGTCGATTTTGAACTTCAAGCCGTCGAACTTGGTGAATGGGATGCACTCTCCCTTGGCGACGAACTCCTCCTCATCGGCAACAACGAAAAAGAGGAATACACAATCAAATTCGGAAGAATTACGAACCTCAACGTTAACAAAGGCGATCGACATTCCAGTTACATCCACACCACGTTCGACCGGACAGGTGGATCCAGTGGAAGTCCGGTCTGGAATACTGCCGGTGAGGTGATCGCTATTCACGCACGTGGAACGGATACCTCCAGCTTTGAGCTGCCCATCGACTATCTCCACGACGCGCTTGAACTGATTCGGAACAAGGCAGCAATCCAACGCGGTGAAATCGGCGTTGATTTAGAACTCATTTCTATTGGCGAAGCCATTAAACACTTCAATTTCCCTGCAGCCTTACGGAAAGAGATTGGTCCCTCTAAAGCCGGAACACCTAAGGTCATTCAGATTGAGTCAATTATTCCGAGGACAACCGGTGAAACGATCCTTCGCGCATCCGACATCATCTACCGTATCAACAACAAACTCATAAGGGATGATCTCTATACCTTCGATGCTATCCTGAATCAGAAGGTCGGAAAAGAGGTCAACTTGGAGGTCTACCGCAACGGTGAAAACTTGAATCTCGATGTCCCTGTGGAGGATTTGGAGGCGAAGAAAGTCCGTCGATTCGTTCGATTTGGGGGTGCCGTTTTTCACGATATTACCCCGCAACTGCGTCGGATACTCTTCTTAGAAGCCGACGGCGTTTATTTACCACACGCCGTGGCAGGTAGCAGTTTCTCGCGGGTCGGCTTGCAAGAACGAAATGGGAACTCTAAGGTCGTCATCCTTGACGTAAATGGAAAACAGATTCGCAACCTTGATGACTTTATCGAAGCGTGCAAAACGATTACCGATGGACAGCACACCTATGTCGTCGTCCGAGATTTCAATCTCTTCGACAGTTCACCAACGCCGAAGAGCTTAACGGTCAATCTCAAATTTGGGCCACTACAAGAGTTTGAATGGAATCAAGAAATCTTGGATTGGAAAGAGGTAGGTGAATAGCAGATTGACATGTTCTCTCATGCACGGTACATTATATATTATGGAACATTATATATTAATGTAACTTCGCGGAGGACGGCATAAAAAAACAGTTTCGACTTTGATGACGTTTGTATTCGCAGTTTTTGCCATCGAATTCCTA
>JAJECD010000063.1 GCA_022822215.1 Candidatus Poribacteria bacterium
TGCTTGTAAAGTAGAATGCAAGTTCATCCTTATGTTTCCTTGGGTTAGGTGAACTTATAGGATAACATAAGGATGAATACACTCAGAGAAAAAAAGTAACTCCTCTCAAATCACGCAAAAACAATTAGCACAAGGCGTAAAGTTGGTAAACCGAAGATAAAACCTAATCATAAATATAACTCTCTCACTTTCACGCAAGCGGGGTATGAGATAAAAGACAATCGTATTACAATTAGCTGCCTTAAAAAGTCCTTCACCTTTTGGAAACACAGAGATTGGACTGGCAGAATAAAAACGGTGTCAATCAAACGTGATAATGTAGGCGACTACTATTTGTACCTAACGTGTGAGGATTGTGAACCATCCGAGAAACTCCGACTGACCGGTAATGAGGCAGGGGCAGACTTTGGTAGTAAGACATTCCTCACATTATCAGACGGCACAAAGATAGAGTCACCAGAGTTTTACAGGCAAAGTCTCAACGCAGTGCGTTCAGCAAACAAGGCACTTTCTCGCAAGCAGTATCTATCGAATGGGTGGTTTCGTGCCAAACGCCACCTTTCTCGTGTGCATAAGGATATTGCTAATCGTAGACGCGACTGGTTTTTTAAACTCGCACTTCGTCTTGTGCGTAAATACGATAGGATTGCGATTGAGACACTAAACCTTGAAGGCATGAAACGCCTATGGGGACGCAAAATCTCTGATATTGCCTTCGGTGAATTTGCTTTGATCTTGCAATGGACGTGTGCCAAATACGGAAAAACCTTATTGAAAGCGGGGCGTTGGACTGCCACAACAAAACCTTGTTCCGATTGTGGTTATCACAACAAAACGCTAACACTTTCAGATAGACGGTGGACGTGTCCTGAATGTGGGTCACACCACGACCGAGACGTAAACGCTGCTATCAATATTTTGCGGGTTGGGGTACCCTGGACCTAAACCAGATAAAACCGATCTGATTCGGAATAAGAACCCGCAGGTGGAGCGACAATAAGACGTTCAACCCTTTCGGAAGAACGCAGTCGCTATGAAACTGAAGCCCGCGCCTTTAGGCGTTGGGTAGTATCACGGACTTTATAACTTTCAACTTGCAAATTTTCTTGTACTGACCACTGATAGCGATGTCGGGAGGTTACTTTTGGAGAAATCGAATGTGAAAGATGAAAAGAGCACTTTAGCGAATGCGCTCACGCCGCAACAGACTGTCGAGGAGTTGGATAAGTATATTATCGGTCAGTTTGAAGCGAAGCGTTCTGTTGCGATTGCGCTCCGAAACCGTGCGCGGCGCCAGATGTTGGCAGAAGATATACAGGATGAAGTCGCACCAAAGAACATTATCATGATAGGTTCAACAGGGGTCGGTAAGACTGAGATTGCACGCAGGCTGGCACGGCTGGTTGATGCTCCTTTCATCAAGGTAGAGGCGTCAAAGTATACTGAGATAGGATATGTGGGTCGTGATGTTGAATCGATGATTCGGGATCTCACAGAAACCGCTATTGGTCGTGTGAAATCTGAACAGACGGAAGCGGTAGAGGAAAAAGCAAGAGAGGCTGCCGAGGAACGGCTTCTTGATTATATTTTCCCCGTACCACGTTCATTGCAGCAGCGCCCCCGTTTACAAGATGATGTGCTCGAAGAATCGGAGAGTGAGGAGGAAGAGGAACTCCTTCAATTGCCGTTCGATCTCGGTCCGGATCCTGAAGCCGAAGCCGAAGAGGTACGCGAAAAGGAACGCGAACGGTATCTGAAAACGCGTGAAAGATTTAGGGATTGGCTCCGCGAGGGTAGACTTGAGGATAAACCTGTAGAGATCAACGTTAAGCATCAGAGCATGCCCTTTGTGGAAATCTTCTCGCCGGGCGGTATTGAGGAGATGGATATTAATTTTAAGGACATGTTCAGTAATATCCTCCCAAATCAGACGAAGAAACGGCGAGTGCCGGTATCCGAGGCACGGACGATTTTGATGCAGGAAGAAGCAGAAAAACTCATTGATATGGATGCCGTCGTCAGTGAAGCGATTCAACGCGTTGAGGATTCGGGGATCGTGTTTCTCGACGAAATTGATAAAATTGCCGGTAGAGAGTCTCGGCACGGTCCCGATGTTTCCCGCGAGGGTGTACAGCGCGATATTCTCCCGATTATTGAGGGTAGCACAGTAACGACGAAATACGGTGCGGTCCGCACACATCATATTCTTTTCATCGCTGCCGGGGCGTTTCATGTTTCGAGTCCATCGGATCTAATCCCAGAACTACAGGGACGTTTCCCGATCCGCGTCGAACTAAAAAGCCTGAATAAGAGCGACTTTAAATCTATCCTCACCGAACCTAAGAACGCCTTGGTGAAACAATATGCTGCGCTGCTCCAGACGGAAGGGATAGCAGCGGAAATTACAGAGGATGCGATAGATGAGATTGCCGCGCTTGCGTTCAAGGTGAATGAATCTGTTGAGGATATAGGTGCCCGGCGACTCCATACAATCATGGAAAAACTTTTTGAAAATCTGTTTTTTGATGCCCCAGACCTTGATACAGACACTGTTGTTATTGATGCCGGCTATGTGCAATCAGAGTTAGCAGATATTGTCGAGGATCAAGATTTAAGCAGATATATCCTTTAATGGTTGTCAGTCGTCAGTACGGATTATTGCGCAATCCTTTCAGTTATCAGTAACCCCAGTTGCTGCCTAAAGGCTTTAAATCAACGGTATTCATGCCGTAAATCAACAGTATGAATGCCTGAGGGCATTCCTCGTATGCTACAACAAGGGTCTAAAAGTCTCTGATGGTTTCCGAAGTCCGAAAAATTGATGGCACGCACATTTCGCCTCTTTACCCTTCTGTTTACTTATACCTTGTTCCTATCCAGCGGCTTCGCGCAAAATACAGGGCAATGGCGCGTGCCTTATAGTGGCGAGACACCCCTCGGCGCAACATCCCTAAATGCTATCACCTTTTCCCCAGATGGTTCGCAAATCGCTGTCGCAAACGCGAACGGTGTTGTGTTATACGATACTTATAGTGGAAATGCCGTAACGCTGTTCCCTCTTTTGGTAGATGATGTAAATGCGCTTACGATTTCGCCTATTGGAGAGAAGGATGGTGGGCAAATAGTTGCGGGGGCGGGTGCAGACGCAGTTGTTCGTCTCTGGGACGCCCGAACGGGTGAACATAGAGCAGAGCTCATAGGACACACCGATCCGGTTGTCGCTTTGGCGTTCTCACCCGATGGGAACACACTCGCCAGTGGGAGTTTTAGAGAGATCCGTTTGTGGGACTTAACCTTGGAGCAAGTACCCCGTGCGACTGTCCTTCACGGGCACCGAGATATGGTTACCACGTTGGCGTTCTCGCCGGACAGCAAAACCCTTGCGAGTACCAGTTTTTACGGCACGATTTTGTTGTGGGATGTCCAAACCGGTCAGCTCCGGCACAGTCTCTCGGCACACACAGATTCAATTCAGGCACTCGTCTTTTCACCTGATAATGAAATTTTAGTGAGTGGTGGCTATTGGAGTCCAGATGCCGAGAGCACAATCCGTGTGTGGAATCCACACACAGGACAGCTGCTTTCCACCTTTGAAGACCATACCACTCCTGTCTTTGCTTTGACGTTCTCACCAGATGTTCGTAGTAAAACACTTGCCAGTGCCGGTTGGGACGACACAATTCGCGTGTGGGCTCCATACAACGGGCAGCTGCAGGCGACTTTTGAAAGTAATGCTGCACCGATTGTTGCGTTGGCGTTTCTGCCGGATGCCAATGGTGGTATGTTAGCGAGTGCAAGTCTTGATGGGACAATCCAACTACAGTCCTTGATGCATGGACAGAGACCTGCGGATGTCAACGGTGATGGCATTGTAAATATTTTGGATCTGACCTTTCTCGCCTCACGTTTTGGAGAGCGTTCACCCGACGTTAATGGAGATGGTATCGTCAACATTTTGGATTTAGTTCTCGTTGCACAATATATCGGACAATAGGAGCCAACTTATGGACGCTAAACAATTGCGTTTTTATATGAGGGCGTTTTCTATGCGTGTATATCTGTTTGATAGTATTCAGTCCCGATTTTTCAATGTGATGTTGCTTTTAGTTGCCATTTTGTTTCTCTCGGATGCCTATGCACAAAATTCCACACAGTGGCATTTACCTGAAGGTACCAGGGCGCGCCTGAGTAAAGGCAGCCCTACGGATGTCCAGTTTTCGCCGGATGGCACCCAAATTGCGGTGGCAAGTTCCATAGGTATCTGGCTTTATGATGCGCAGACAGAGCAGGAAATTGACTTACTCACGGATCATGTGCGTGGGGTTCGGTCATGTCTGTATTCGCCGGATGGGACGATACTTGCGGGTGGTGGGATGGACGGAACACTTCTCTTGTGGGATGTTTCCACGAGACAACTCATCACTACGTTTAAAGGACATGAGCAGTGGCGGTGGGTCATAACACTGGCGTTTTCCCCAGACGGTAGAACACTTGCGAGTAGTGCGAATTATGAGGATGCCGTTCAGTTGTGGGATGTCCCTACTGCCCGACATCGTGCGACCTTTACAGGGCACGCAGGTGTCACGGCTGAAGGACGCCCCGGAGGTGTCACGGCTGTGGCGTTTTCCCCAGACGGTAGGACGCTTGCGAGTAGCAGTCGGGACGGCACGATTCGGTTGTGGGATGTTGCTACGGGTGAACACGACGCTATTCTCGTGGGACCTGAGGTGTTGACGCTGGCGTTTTCCCCGGATGGTAAAACGCTTGCGAGTGGAGATAAAGGCAATAGAATTCATTTATGGGATATGGGTACGCATCAGTCGCGCTGGAATTTCATTGAACCTACTCAGCTTGTTTCTGCAATTGCGTTCTCGCCGGATGGAACACTTCTTGCCAGTGAGGGTGAGGATGACGCAATTCGCTTGTGGGATACAAACACGGGTCAGCAAAATGCAATTCTCACGGCGCATACCCGGCCCATCCGTTCTCTGACGTTTTCCCCGGATGGCAGAACGCTTGCGAGTGTAAGTGAAGGTAACACGGTTCGGTTATGGGATATTGATAGGCTGTGGGCACCAAATACGGTCTATACCGAATCTAAGTCTATTCTCCATGCGCACCCAGGCTACATTACTGCTATTGCGTTCTCACCGGATAGTCGGTTGCTTGCAAGTGGCAGCGATGACCGTGTTTTTCGTGTGTGGAATACTGAAACAGCAAAAGTGCAGGAATCCTTCATTACTGGAGATACGGGTTGGATTCGAGCAGCTGCTTTTTTAGCGGATGGCGTGGCTTTTGCCAGTACAGCCAGTACAGGTGCTGACACAGGGGTACATCTCTGGCGCACAAGGGGTGGGAGGCAGGCACTTCTCACACTACAACAAGGGTCTGTCTACACAGCCACAAGGTTCTCTCCAGACGGTAGCATCCTTGCAAGTGTGGATGGATTGAATGATGTTATTCTGTTATGGGATTCAACAACCGGGGAACGCTTGGCGACGCTTGAGGGACATAGACATTGGATTTTTGCGTTGGCATTTTCAC
>JAJECD010000099.1 GCA_022822215.1 Candidatus Poribacteria bacterium
AATACCGTCTACGAACAGTTCTTTCAAGGCTTTTCGGTGAAAGTTGCCGATACACACGGTATCGTCTACACGCCACAACCAATCGTTGATTTCATGGTGAAAAGTGTTGAACACGTCCTTAAGACCGAGTTTGGACGTTCGCTTTCAGATATAGGCGTTCACATCATCGATCCGTTTGTCGGCACCGGCAACTTTATCGTCCGCCTCATGCAGGAGATTCAGGGGAGACGGTTACCCCAAAAATATCGCGAGGAGCTCCACTGCAATGAGGTAATGCTACTCCCCTACTATATCGCCAGTCTCAATATAGAACACGCCTATTTTGAGAGAACCGGGAGTTATGAACCCTTTCCGCATATCTGTTTTGTAGATACGTTTGATACATTCCAACTAATGGACGTGCCCCACCAAACAGGACAGTTTTCGTATTTTACACCGGAAAATACACTGCGCGTTGAAGAACAGAGAGATACCCCGATGTTTGTCGTTATCGGCAATCCGCCTTACAACGCGAGGCAAGCGAATGAGAACGATAACAACAGAAATCGTCCGCATGAGGGGATAGACACGCGCGTGAGAGCTACGTATGCCGCTGCCTCTAATGCTCAATCAAAAAATAAACTCTATGACCCATACATCAAGGCGATTCGATGGGCAACAGACAAATTGGACGATGAGGGTATCGTTGCATTCGTGACGAACAACAGTTTTATTGATGGGCAGATGTTCGATGGCATGCGGCAATATCTCACCGACGAGTTTGACAGCCTCTATATCTTGGACTTAGGCGGGAACATCCGCAAGGGACAGTCAGGGGATTCCAACGTGTTCGGCATTCAGGTCGGTGTGAGTGTCAATATCCTCGTGAAATCGAAGTATAAGGTAGAAGGGGTTTCTAATCCCGACCTTACATTTCAAATCCACTATAACAACGAAGTGGCAGATATAAATAAAGAACGCACCTTTGCGTTTCTGGAAGCAAAGGAACACGTTGGCAATGTAGCGTGGAGAGAACTAATACCGGATAAACGGCATACATGGCTCACGGAGGGACTCCACGTTGATTTTGACACCTTCATTCCGATGGGAAGCAAGGAGGCAAAAGCCAGTAAAAATGATGTGGAGGGAGTGCTTTTCAAGACCTACAGCCTCGGCATATCTACAAATCGGGACGCTTGGGTTTATAACTTCAATCGAACTGCGCTTACTGAAAATGTCCAACGCATGATAAAATACTATAATGCTCAGACACTTGAGTGGGGCGGAGCAAAAAGCAGACCGGGGGCAAACCTTAACGATTTTGTGGATTCGGATCCACAGAAAATCAGTTGGAGTGAAGGTTTAAAGCGTAAACTAAAGAGTGGGCAACTTGCAGAGTTCGCTGAATCAAAACTACGCGAATCCCTTTACCGTCCATTTACAAAAACAAACCTATTTTTTGATAGGGCAATGAACGAACGTGTTTATGTGTTTCCTTCCATTTTTCCAACCCTTGATACAGAAAAAGAAAATCGAGTTTTTTGTGTTAACATGACTCCAGAAAGGCCATTTGCTTGTTTGATAACCGATTGCATTCCGGTAAATGTCATGGCCGGGGGTTTTGGATCACCGACACAATGTTTCCCTTTCTACACTTACGATGAAGATGGCAAGGATCGCCGCGAAAACATCACCGATTGGGCATTGACACACTTCCGAACACATTACCGAGACGACACCATCACCAAGTGGGACATCTTCCACTATACATACGGCCTCTTGCATCATCACGATTATCGCGAAAAGTATCAAGAAAACCTCAAGCGCGATTTACCTCATATCCCAACTCCGCTTATCGGGGGGGCAGAGCTTGCAGCGGACTTCTGGGAATTTGCGAAAGCAGGCAAACGATTAGCAGACCTCCACGTCAACTATGAATCACAACCTGAATACGACAAACTCAACCCGATTGAAACCCCGGGAATGCAAGTAGATTTATCTGTAGAGCGAATGAAATTCTCCAAAGACAAGACGCGTTTGAAATATAACGATTTTCTGACGTTAGAAGGCATCCCTCTTGAAGTGTTCGATTATCGGTTAGGCAACCGATCGGCGTTAGAGTGGGTCGTGGATCAATACCGTATCAAGGTAGACAAACGGAGTGGTATCGTTAACGATCCGAATCGTGCCGAGGATCCGGATTATATTCTTCGTTTAATCGGGCAGGTGATTACCGTCAGTTTGGAGACAGTGGATATTGTTAGCAAATTGCCTGTATTATAGTAGATCCCGAAAATATCTGCACACACCGATTTGGTAGCATAACTCAAGTTGCTACTAACAGGTTTTGAACGTTTTCAAAGAGGTCTCCAGATGCTCTCTCCACCCCAGCGGGGTGATATGTCTATAGAAAATGGTGTATGTGAACTCTTGCACTCCAGCGGAGTGCTATGTCTATAAATAGGTGGCAACTTGCGTTAGTATAGAAGAATAGTTCATATTTTTTCTGAGGTACAATAATTAATCTACTGTTTGTAAAACTATGAAGTTTTTGATAGAGCAAACTAAAGGTGAGACTTCTGTATATTCTTATCAAATGAAAAAAGAAAAATGCCAAATCAACAATATACTGTAAATGATTATCCCATTCAAACTGTGTTAACTTGGATAAAACACAAGGAAATTGCAATACCTGAAATCCAAAGACCCTTTATTTGGAAGGCAGTCAGGGTGCGTGATTTCATTGATTCGCTCTACCGAGGGTACCCTGTCGGATATCTCATTACGTGGCGTGCTCCTGATGTCCGCCTTAAAGACGGAACACAATCAGTAGGTAAGCGGGTCTTGATTGATGGACAACAACGAGTTATTTCCCTTCAGGCAGCTTTACTAGGACAAGAAGTAGTTAACAAAAATTACAAGCAAGCACGAATCATTATTGCCTTTCACCCGATTGAAGAACGCTTTGAAGTAGCAAATCCAGTTATTAGAAAAAATCCTGAATGGATTAGCGATATTTCTACCATTTTTGATCCTGACTTCAAAGTCCTTAATTTTCTGGAGGAATACTGCAAAGGTAATGACAGGGTAGATAAAGAGGAGACTTATCAATCCATTCATCATTTGCAGAGTATCAAGAATAACACACTCGGGATTATTGAACTCGAGCCAGATCTAGATGTCGAAACAGTTACAGAAATCTTTGTTCGTATCAATTCCAAAGGTGTCACACTTAATGCATCAGACTTCGTTATGTCCAAGATTGCTGCCGGTGAACAGTATGGGGGGCACGATATCCGCAAGTGCATTGACTATTTTTGTCGTTTAGCGGTTTCTCCAAAAGCATTTAGCAATATAGCTATAGACCCCAGCTTCGCTGAGACTGAATATTTCACTAAAATGATATGGCTTCAAAAAGGGAGAAATGAGCTTTACATTCCCTCTTACACTGATCTACTTCGGGTAAGTTTTATGATAGAGTTTCAACGGGGCCGTTTAAGGGATTTAGTTGCTCTATTATCGGGTCGTAATTTTGAAACACAGACCTTTGAGGAAGAAATTGTAGAGAATTCGTTTCAGCAACTTAGAAACGGAATTCTCAGATACATCAAACAAAACGATTTTGAACGTTTTATTATGATATTGAAGTCTACTGGATTTGTAGATAATTCCATGATTAATTCATTGAACGCTGTCAATTTCGCTTATGGGTTATATTTGATGCTACGTACGGAAGGCACAAATCCCCAAGATATCGCGCAGTTGGTGCGACGCTGGTTTGTGATGTCAATTCTAACTGGTAGATACACTGGAACACCAGAAACCACCTTTGATGAGGATATCCGCAACATTACCAATCGAGGAGCAGAAGCGTATCTTGATATAGTAGAGAAGACAAATCTTTCAGATACTTTCTGGGATATTGTGCTCCCACAACAGATGGAAACATCAAGTCGGAAGAGTCCGTATTTCAACGTTTTTCTTGCCAGTCAAGTCAAAGCAAACGACAAGGGTTTTCTTTCTCGTGATATTACTGTGCGGACTCTACTTGAAGGTCGAGCCGATATTCACCACATATTTCCACGTAATTATCTGCAGGGAAATAATTTTACACCCCGAGATTACAATCAGATTGCGAACTTAGCCATCATGCAACAAGAAATTAACATTGCTATCAGTAATCAATCTCCAACCACTTATTTTTCCGACTTATGGAAAGGATGCAAAACAGGCGAACCTATCTATGGAAGAATAGATAAACCGGAGGAATTACAAACGAATCTTGATGAAAATTGTATTCCCTTAGGTATGGAGACAGCAACGTTTGAAAACTACGCTGAATTTCTAGAAAAACGTAGAAAACTTATGGCCACCAAAATACGAGACTACTATAGAAACCTGTAAACTGTTCCCGATATCATTATCTCCTATAGATATTACTAAAGTTTGGACAATTTTAACGTAAATGGTCCAATTATTGATTAGACATAGCACTCCGCTGGAGTGCAAGAGTTCACATACGCCATTTTCTATAGACATATCACCCCGCTGGGGTGAAGAGGTATCTGGAAACCTCTTTAAAAACGTTCAAAACCTGTTAGTAGCAACTTGGGTTATCTTTGTAGAAATGCGTTTTCCCGAAAGACCTAAGCCCCGTAGGGGCACCATCTCTATCTGTGTGCCGTATAACCCTTTGATTAACACTGCTTAAAACATGGAGATCAGCAATGCTTGAGAAAATTGGAGTAGGGATCTTAACGAAAGTGGTTCCAGGATTTTTAAGAGGAGTTTGGGAGAGGGTTAAAAACAGACATCAAAATTCAAAAAACGCCTCTCATGATTATAGGAACCATTACAAGGAGCGTCACGGCCGACTCAAAGTCTCCTGCATTGGAATGGAAGCCCCGATATCGCTTGAAAACGTTTATGTAACCGTCCGGTTTTTAGATAAGAAAAGAGCATCAAAGTATAGAACACTTGAAGACATTGAAGAAGCATTCAGAGAAGGGGACGAAGAATACTACTTGTCAAATTCTGATGGACGACAGGACGGGATGCAAGTTGCTAATGCTAAACAGTATTTGGTGGTACTCGGTGGTCCTGGCATCGGAAAATCAACTTTTCTGCGCAAGCTTGGACTTGAAGTACTGAAGGAAAAGAGTGAAAATTTTGAACACAAATGCATACCTGTCTTTCTTGAACTGAAAAACTTCAAGGAGGACCAGATCGATATTGAGGCGCGTATTACCCATGAGTTTAAGACATGCGGCTATCCCTATCCTGAGCAGGTGACAAAAAGTAAGTTGGAGTCAGGTGAGCTCCTAGTCCTATTTGATGGGCTTGATGAGGTCCGAACAGCAAATGTTGATAATGTCATTCATAAAATTGAGGATTTCGTCGATCAATATAGCCAAAACCGCTTTATCATTTCCTGTAGGGTAGCAGCATATAGAGGTAGATTTACACGGTTTACTGAAGTGGAGATAGCAGACTTTGATGATTCACAGATTGAGAAATATATCAAAAATTGGTTCTCATCTGCACCCAACCAAGAAATGGAGACTGCCAAACGGTGCTGGGAAACATTGAAAGCTCCGGAACATCAAGCAATCAGAGCATTAGCACAGAATCCTTTATCACTCGCGATGTTGTGTATAATTTATGAAGAATCGCAAGATTTTCCATCAAATCGAGCGATTCTTTATGAAGGAATTCTCAACATCTTTCTTAAAAAATGGACAGCGGAGAAACATGTTCATAGAGACTCACCGATAAGTTCGTATTTGGATATCTTGACTGTAAAAGAGATGCTTTCTGAAATCGCAGCGAAAAATTTTAAGGCAGACTGTGTTCTTTTAAGTGAAAACGAACTCCTCAATCAAATTCAGGAATTTTCCCAACAGAATACTAACATACCAACAACATTTGATGTTTCCAAAATTCTAGACACAATTCTTGTTGATCCCGGGCTTTTCGTCGAGAGGGCTAATGGGATCTACTCTTTTCTTCACTTGACCTTTCAGGAGTATTTAACGGCAAATTATTTCGTCAGTACGCGGTTAATTCAGCAGTTGGTCACTGAACATTTGCACGACGAGCGATGGCGAGAGATCTTCTTATTCGCTTCCGAACTGCTGCCGGAAGGAGGCAGTTTACTCATAGCGATGGAAGCCGAAACCACGAGGTCTATCAATACCGGTGGACTCAAAGCACTGATCCAATGGGTAGAACGAATCACAACTGTCTCGGACAGTCTATATAGTGAACTCGCCAAACGAGCATTTGCGATCCGTCAATATTTTTTTCTTAGGATATTGAATAAAATCCATGAAACAGTCGAGGAAACAGACAAGTGTCAGGCTAAACAATCTCAAAACCTTGGTCTTCATTTCGAGTTTGACCTCGACCGTAACTTCTGGCAAGACCTTCAACTCTACGAATATCTTTATCCCTACCTCTATCTAGACTTTTATCGGGACCTCTACCAGGACCTCGATCTTGACCTTTACCTCTACCAAGATCTCTACCGAGACTTTCATCTTGACTGTCCCCTTGAGCTCTACCTTGACATCTATCGGGAACTTTATCGGGACTTTGTAGCCTATCTTTACCTCGACCACGACCAAGCCCTATTCCTTTACCATGACTTTTACCGTTATATGGACAGCAATTTTCTTTTTTCTATTTTCTCTAAATCTGGAGACAGATTTGACAGAGAACTCAGCGAACGGATAGAACTTGTTGAGCGCGTGGAACAGATGAAAGTCTTTAACCAAGTGGATTTACAACGAATGGTCAAGCGGTTCAAGACACAATGGGTATTCATCAAGGCAGCGGGGACAGGAAAATCTGTTGAACTGCAAGCCGATTCTATTCACGAAACGTGGCTGTCTGTTTTAGGCATTACTGACGAGATGCTTTCGATTTCACACAAGGAGATGGAAAACTATATCCGTTATCTCCGTGCAATAGAACTCATCGTCGCGTGCAAAGAAGCAGCAGAACGTGTATCACCTGACGTATGGCAGAAAATTGAGGATCGGTTTTTGACTGTGGATGCAGCAGAATCTGAAAATTAAAGATTAAATAGGCTGTAGCAGCGGTATCTGCCAATCGTAGCGTTATAGCGTCCACTGTTAGTTGGCACATCATACCAGCACAAATTGAATGCAGTATAAATAAATATTTCGGTAATTCTATGAAAGTTCCCTTTTCAACCAAGGAATCTGTAATCCGCTAAATCTGTGTAATCCGCGAAAATCTGCGATTCAAACAATTGACAAAAACTTTACACTTGACAACTCGCTGCTGGAAACTGATAACTGAAAGTAAGCGGGAGCGATCGCTCTAATAACCAATAGCGAACAAAAAGGGGAGGGCAGCATGGATTGGAAAGGGGCACTACCGAAAATCATAACGCAACCCGGTTCACGACTCCGGTTCGCAGAGCCACTCGCGAAACATACCTACTTCGGCATCGGCGGTGAAGCCACAGCTTACATCGAAATCAGCACGTTATCTGAACTCGCAGCACTGGCGCGTTTCCACAAGCAGTGGGATGTTCCGATTGCTGTTATCGGTCGTGGATCGAATCTACTCGTAAGCGATACTGGTTTCAAGGGGATTGGTGTCAGGTTGATCGGCGAGTTAGCGAAACTGGAGGTTGACGGAGATGTCGTTTCGGTGGGTGCGGGGCTTTCGCTGCCACGCCTCTCAAAAACCATGTCCCGAAAGGGTTTGAGCGGTGTGGAATTTGCCCTCGGTATTCCGGGTTCCGTTGGCGGTGCGCTTATCATGAACGCCGGGGCGTGGGGCAGTAGTTTCGGAGATATTGTCAGAAATGTTACTGTCATGACCGACACGGGTGAGTTTGTCGAGTTAACCCATGCCGAGGCGAACTTTGAATATCGACACAGCGGTCTGGATGTCTATTTTTGTGTTACAGGTGCTACACTTACGCTCGAACCCGGAGAAGTTGACACAATCACTGAGCGGATGCAAGCCTTCTATAAGCAGAAAGTCGCAACCCAACCCTTTGCTGAGGAGAATGCCGGATGCATGTTTAAAAATCCGCCCGGCGATTCCGCAGGACGGTTGATTGACATCAGTGGGTTGAAAGGCTACCGTATTGGTGGCGCAGAGGTTTCCACGGTGCACGGGAATTTTATTCTCAATATTAACAATGCGACCGCAGAAGACGTGCTGAACTTAGTTGCACACATCCAACAGCAGGTCCGAGACAGGACAGGAATCTCCCTCCAAACAGAAGTAAAACGGTTAGGATTTGACTAAGATCCTTTACCGATCCGGTATCTTCCGATGCTCAGTTAAACCCAATGAAAACTTCATTTTGTCGGTTATCTATTATATTATGCCTCTGTACCTTAGGCGGACATCTTGCTGTTGCCCAAAACGCTTACGAGTTAGGGGCAGCAGCACTCCGGCAGGGTGACTATGAGGAAGCCATTCGACACTTTACCGATGCCGAGAAAGATGGAAAAACGCTTGCCCGTTTAGGGTACGCCTATTCTCAGTTGGGTCGCTACGCCGATGCTACCCGCGCTTATCAGGACGTACTCGGCTTTGAGACAGACGAGGCGCGCAGCTTGGAAGCCGAGGTTGCGGTGTCACAAGCACTGTTGGGATTGGGGTACGTCGCTTATCAGCAAGGTAGGTTTGATGAAGCGATTCGGTTGTATATGGAATTAGTGCAACGAGGCACGGCGGGTATCGTCGAGGCGCATCACAATCTCGGGCGGATCTATGCGGAACGGGGGGAGATAGAGAAAGCGATGACTGAACAACGGCAAGTCGTCAAAGCAAATCCTGAATTTGCCGATGCACATTATCACCTCGGTGTCCTTTACAGTCGAAAGCAAGATTGGCATGCGGCAATTGAAGCGTATCAGAAGGCCGTTGCATTAGCACCGACGCTGCCGAATGTTTATTACCAACTCGCGCGCTGCTATCGGCAAACCGAGGATACATTGGCAGCTGAGGAAGCGATGCAGCGGTTTCGGGTCTTAGAGTCTACGGATGCAGAAATCCAGAAAGGCGTTGAGGCGGTTTTCGTTGCCGATGCCGACGAAAAGGCTGAGATTCTGATCAGACTCGCGAATGTTTATGTCAAGCACGAGAAATACGAAGCGGCTGTCCGTGCGCTTGAACGCGTTCAGAAATATAGCACTTCGGATGCTCACGCTGCAGCGGTATCCGCTGGACTCGCGAAGATCGCGTTAGATCAGGGAAACGCGGCGCAGGCGATTGTCCGCTATGAAAAGGCGGTTCAACTCGGTTTGGGGACAGCGGAAATTTACCACAATCTCGGTATCGCCTATATGCAAAGTCGGGATGGAGAGAATGCCTTGAAGCAGTTTCACAGCGCACTTGAAGTCAACGCTGATTTGCCAGAATCACTGGTGATGTTGGGTGTGCTTTATGCTGCGAACAATGATTTTGAAGCATCGAAGACGTATTATCAGCAGGCGATAGAACTCTCACCAAAAGCGGCAGTGGCGTACCACGGACTCGCTTATCTCTATGGGCAACACGGTCGCAACTTAGAAAAAGCGATCGAATTGGCGCGCCGCGCCACAGAATTGTCACCTAATTCTGCCGCATATCATAACACCTTATCGTGGTTATATTACAAGATTGGCAGCTATAAAGCAGCAGAAACGGCGATTTTAAAAGCGGTTGAACTCGCGCCGGATAACCCGCTTTACCAAGAAGGTTTGAAGGCAATCCGGCAGCGAGAAAGATAAAAAGTTATAGACCCGTTTTCAGTTTTCCCCATATCGTCGTTAGTTTACTGTCGGGTTCCACTGCCAACAGGCCGGTTGCGCTTTCGAGACCATCTTCCATAATCGTTTTGATGTCGTCTTGTTCAAGCGGAACGCTGAACAGCGCAACCTCATCAAGCAAGCCTTCGCACTGATGCCCACCGTTTGAGCCGTCACCAATCCGCATCCGGGCAGGATCTGCATCGAGGCTCGGTTTTGCGTACGGTTGCGTCCCAACTTCTTCACCGTCGGTATAAATTGTCAGACCTGTTTTTTCACCGAAGACTCCAGCGAGGTGGTGCCATCCATCGTCTGTGATGACAGGACCGCCCGTCGGGCCTCCCCAAGCCCCAGGCGCTCCCTTAGTAATACTGAGCTGGAGCGTTTGACTGTCCTTATCCACAGCTAACAGGTAATTCCGTGGGTTCTGACCGCGCATCATAATGGATTGCCAACGTGTACCTTGGGACGATTCTAAATTTGCCCAAGCAACAATCGTGAGTTCTTCAAGTATAATGCTCTTATTGGCTTCTACTTGTACGTAAACACTATTGCCGTCGAATTCCAATGCCTTTCCGAATTTTCCATCTTCCCACTTCTTGGGACCCACAATGTCCCCGTCATTTCCGGCGGCGGAAGTATCCTTGGCGACATCGCCTGCGCCTTCTTCAAACAGCCACATGCCAACGAGGGTTTCTGGATCAACTTTCGCCACTGCATGCGGGCTTGCAATAAGCACGACTACCGCTGCGAAACTCAGAATGGCGATAATAATTCTTTCGTTCATCGGTCTTCCTCCAAATGAATAGACTGAATTATGCAAGAACGTTTAGGGTTCGCGGGCTATAATACCACTGCCTTCTTGAATTGTCAACCACTGATTACACTGTACGTTTTCCATTTCATCCCGAATGCCGCTTTGCCAGTGAACAATCAGGCGATCAATTTGTTCAGTTGTGCCTAATCCAATCAAGAGTTGATGTGAGTTTTGAGAGAGATAACTCGCTCCACTTTTTACCGATCGGAGTAGGTGCATGTCTCCGCTCTGGAGGGTCACTTTTGCACCGATTCCGTCACGATTTGAGGTTTTGCCGATAAGTTTAATATGCAACCAGTGATGGGCGGATGGTGTGTCGTTTCTGAGCAAGTCAGGTGTGTCGTTGATGTTCATCACGAGGATGTCGAGGTCGCCATCGTTATCATAGTCTCCGAAAATCGCGCCCCGACTGGACTTCTCGATAAGCATGCCACTGCCGGATGTGCCAGAGATGTCTGCGTAAGTTCCGTCCTGTTGGTTGTGAAAGAGTTGGTTCTGCTGTTTGTAAACCCCAATTTCTTCGAGTGCTTCGATGTTATCGTGGAGGTGTCCGTTGGCGAAGAAGAGGTCGAGCCAACCGTCGTTATCAAAGTCTACAAAGCCAGTCCCCCACGCCAAGGGTAAGAGCGTCGGCTCACCCAAACGGCTTTGCGCCGTAACATCCCAGAAAACACCGTTTCCGTCATTCTGGTAGAGCGTATTCGTTTCGGCTTGGTAGTGGGTAAGTACCAGATCAAAATCACCATCGTTGTCGTAATCCGCTGTGTCGATACCCATGCTACTTTCTGCGTCGCCGTGTTCGTTGCGTGCGATCCCATGGCGTTCGCCGAGTTCCGTAAATGTACCGTCGCCATTGTTTCGATAGAGGAAGTTCGGCTCTCGGTCATTGGCAATATAAAGGTCAACCCAACCATCGTTATCGACATCCGTCCAAATCGCCCCCAACCCCCTGCCGAGTGCAGTGAGTCCGACATCGTGCGTTACATCGGTAAAAGAGCCGTCGCCGTTGTTCTGATAAAGTACATCCGGTGCGGGTGCGAAATCTTCTGGACGGCAGTATGCCGGTATGCCGTTTTGTGAGCAGTCGGGTGCGGTTTCTAAATCGGTTAGGACATAGTTCACGACAACCAGATCCAACCAACCATCGTTGTTGTAATCGGCGAAGGCACAGCCCGTTGAGAAACACGGTTCATCAGTAATACCAGCGTCGTATGTCACATTGTTGAAGGAACCGTCGCCGTTGTTTCGGTAGAGAACATTGTGTCCGAAGTTAGTAACAAACAGATCGCGATTGCCGTCGTTATCGTAGTCTGCGACGCAGCAACCGATACCGTATTCGGTGTTGCCGACCCCTGCTTGTTGTGTCACATCGATAAATGTCCCGTCGCCACTGTTTCGATAGAGTTGGTTGGTAGGCTGCACGTTTGTTGTGCTTTCGGTCAGAGCCGCCCCGTTGACGAAATAGAGATCCGGCATGTCGTCGTTGTCGTAATCAAAGAAAGCCGCACCACCCCCCATGGTCTCAGGGAGATGTTTTTCGCCCATTGCACCATTAAAATGACGAAATTGGATACCGGCTTCGTCGGTTACCCGTGTAAACAGAATCTCTGCGTATGTGAGGCTTGCCCAGAGTGCGAAAGCGACGTAGACGATGCGTTTCATATTTTTTTTAAATTACGGTCGGATAACCGTGCCATCCATCCGACGTACCGGTGCCCACCCCCCGTTAAGCGGGTGTTCAGGGAACGGGAATCGTGCCGCGAGTTCCTCATTTATGTCGATGCCGAGTCCCGGTGCCTCACTTGCCCAATAGCAGCCGTCTCGAATTTCGGGGCAGCCGGGAAAGACCTCTTTGGTATTCTCACCGAAGACGTGTTGTTCTTGAATACCGAAATTGTAACACGCTAAATCCAATGCAACGTTGGCAGCATGTCCGACTGGAGATACATCCCCCGGTCCGTGCCATGCCGTGCGCACACCAAAGAATTCGCAGAAGGCGGCGAGTTTGCGCGCAGGACTGATACCACCGATTTGCGAAATATGCACTCGGATAAAGTCTATGAGTCTGTTTTTGATAATGTTGATGTACTCGTTTGGGTTGTTGAACAGTTCCCCCATCGCAATCGGAATGCTTGTCTGTTGACGCATGAGCTGGAAATAGTCTACGTCCTCTGGTGCAAATGGGTCTTCGAGGAAAAAGAGGTTGTAGGGTTCTAACCCTTTGGCGAGGTTGATCGCTTGAATGGGCGGGATGCGTTCATGTACATCGTGGAGGAGTTCTACCTCTTCACCGAGTTGCGTACGTAGGTGGTCGAAGAGTTTGATAACAGTGTTCACATAAGGGGTCGGTTCAAAGGCATCCGAGCTGCGCCTGCCGCGTCCCGCCCCGTATGTCGAATAACCGGGTATTGCCACTTGTGCGCGGACATAGCGATAGCCTTGTTCCATGTAGCCACGGATGCTCTCCTCTACCTCCTCAAAAGTCCTGCCGCCTGCGTGTGCGTAGAGCGTTGCAGCCTCACGACATTTGCCGCCGAGCAGTTGATAGACCGGCATATTCGCGCGTTTGCCCATGATGTCCCATAAGGCGATGTCTACACCGCTGAGTGCGTTGTTCAGGACGGGTCCGTTCCGCCAATAAGAGCTGACAAAACTGGTTTGGAAGATGTCCTCTATGTTGGCTGGATCTTTCCCGACGAGAAAGGGTTTGAGATATTCATCAACTGCTGTGGCGACAGCGAGTGGACGTTGTGTAAACGTGGCACAACCAATTCCATATAGACCTGGCTCACTCGTTTCGATCTTAACAACAACGAGACGAATGCCGTTGGGTGCTGTCAGAATTGTTTTAACGTCTGTAATTTCCATATTTTTAATTTTCCTTGCGGTTCGGTAAGGGTGATGCGTAAATCCTAAGTATACCAAACGGGAGGGACTCTGTCAAAGGAATTTGCCGACTTTTCCCCTATTTTTTCGCCAAAACAAGATTCTGGTAGGCATCAACGATGACGAAGAAATTCGGAGGTATTACGGTCGTCGCGCTAAATTCTGTTACAATCGCGGGACCGACAATACGATTGCCAGGACGCAACATTTCGCGACGATAGAAGTCAGTGGAGAGCGATTCGTTCTCAAAGGTGACGGGAGTTTGAGAGATACACGCTTCAGAGGGGTTCGCATCGGAAACCAGGGGTGTCGGTTGGATGGGCGGTTTGCCGGTTTCGCCGATGGCTGTAAGACGGAGGTTCACCACCTCAGCTGGCGCATCGGTGCGGGCATAACCGAACCGTTGAGCGTGTGCAGCATGGAATCTCTCAACAAGCGTCTGTATCTCTTTTCCGATGTTGTGGGAGGGGTTTGTAACTCCGATACCGTGGTGATAACGGATATTGAGTTCGTAAGATTGCCCTGCATACCGCATATCAAGTGAACGATTGACTTTGAGTTGATCGGGCATGAATCCTTCCGGCTTCATCTCGTTTTCGGCGCGGGTGAGGAGCGCGTCAAATCCTGCGTCTAATGCTTTAGCAAGCTCTTCGTTGCTGCGCTTTTCGAGCTGCCACAGCACTGT
>JAJECD010000364.1 GCA_022822215.1 Candidatus Poribacteria bacterium
GTCTCCAAATGTTTAGTTATCAGTTGAAGGGTTGTTAGTTATCGATTCGACTGCTTCCCAGGGTTTCAGTTGTCGAAAAGGGAATTGGTTAACACTCCGGGGCTTTTAGTTAGACAGAAGTCTCTTTTAACTGATAGCCGATAACCGACAACCGGTAACCCTTTCAATACGGACGGCCGCGTTGATTCAGGGGTGGACTCACCTCATTTTTGACGGGCTTAATCGTCCTAAGATATGCCCAAATTGCCTTGAGATCCGCATCGTTCATCTCGGCATAATGCTTTGTGGGCATCGGTGGGAAGATCTGCCGATTGTTCATATCGCCTTGGTGGTGTCCTGTTCGCAGTGCGTCGATGAACATTTTCTCCGTCCATTCCCCCAAGCCGGTCTCGTTGTCCGGTGTCAGGTTTGAGGCGAAACTCGTTCCAAACGGACCGGAGAACGCGCTCATTTGTGGCGATGTGAGGATAAAAATGCCTTGTTGCATCATACTGAAATTGTAGCGCGGATATGGAGCGTTTGCTGGATGCCCAGCAAGGTACATATCCATGTTATATTCAGCACCGGCGCGAGGTGTGTGACAGTGCCCACACGCACCCACCGTTTCCACGAGATATTTTCCACGCTGTGCCATATCGCTCTGGCTTTCGACTGAATTAATGTTCATCGCAATAACGGCACCTACAAGGAACACCGCTGTGCAGAAGATTAAGAAATTTCGAGGCATTCAATAAGTTCTCCTTTAAGTTCAAGTTGTGTGCAAATCTCGCTACAATTTAGCACATCCTGCAAGTAGGTGCAATAAAAATATGAGAAGCCGCGGTTGGAAATTACGCGTGCGTTTTTGGCGTTTAGAAACTATAGGACAACTTGGCGTAGTAAAGTCCGCCGTTAAACCCAAATGGGGCAGACCTTCTGGAGTAGGTAAATACCCCCGGTGAATCCGCAATGACGTATCCTGTGCTGTCGGTTAATGTTCCACCGCGGGATTGACCGATCTCATTGAGGTCCGGCACCTGATCGAACAGGTTATTGGCACCTATCGTGAGGGAGAGTGCTGCGTTCAGTTGATAGTTGGTTTGGATATCGGTGAGCCATTTTCCACCGTAAGTCTGCCGTGCTGGGTCAGCACCGCTGCCTTCTTGAACGGTGTAGCTACCAAAGTAACGCAAAGCACCTCCGAGCGTAAGATCGCCGATAATATAATCGGCACTGATGTTAATGCGGGTGTTCGGCTGCCACTCCTCAATCATAGAGCGTTCCTGTGATGGGAAGAGGGTATCCTCAAGTCCGACGAGGATTTCTGGTGCATCCACATTGCCGATAACTTCAGTATCTGCCCACGTCAAGGCAATCTTCAAATTAAGGAGGGATTCGTTGTCGAAGGCGTAAAGATAGCCTGCAGCGACATCAACACCTTGTGTGCGGGTCTGTGCGACATTTGTGAAAACCTGCGCGCTGCTGGCGCCTGCTGCAGCTAAACCTGCTACTTTATCAGCACTGAAACTCCCGCTCAGAACAATACGATCGTCAATTTGGATAAGAAAGCCATCTACAGTGAACCACATCTTCTCAAGCGGTTTCAACACAAAACCACCAGAGACGTTGAATGCGGCTTCCTCTTTGAGTTCGGGGATACCGAGGGCACGCGCAGCATCGCTGTCATTGCGGAATGTCCCGACCTCAAGAGGTACCAGTTCATCTGTATTTCCATCGCCATCAATATCGTCGGCATCTACTTTGAATTGCGTGCTGATGTTATTGAAATAGAGTTGTTGCAATGAGGGTGCACGGAAACCTGTGCTACCTGCGGCACGGACTGCAACCTGTTGCGTTAGGTCATAGCGGGCAGTCGCTTTTCCTGTGACAGTCGCCCCGAAATCGCTGTACTGTTCGCCACGTACAGCTGCACCGACAAGCAATCCAGTCCCGGGTTGACCACTGAGATAGGATTCAAAGTCTACATAGCCAGCGATATTGGTTCTGCTTTCGTCGACTTCGTTATCGGGTCGGAAGCCGGGGAAAACCTGGATACCGCCAGCGGCACCCGGTGCGCCGAGTTCTGCGTTAATCCATGAAAGGGGTTCACCTGCGTGGATACCGTAGCCTTCTCTACGAAATTCGAGGCCACCTGCGAGGTTAACCAACGATGATTGGTATTCCAACGGATAGGTAACATCCAGGTTAAAGGTGGTCTGTGAGAGTTCAAATCCCCCGGCATCCGCGGCGGTTGGGCTGCTGGTGCCGTAAGAGGCGTTCAGCGAGTTGGAAATGAAGAAGTCGAATGTGTTCAATCCGTGATTAACACTGACATCGACATTTAGGTCTGTCGCTTCATGGGTCCACGCTAAGCCGAGCGCGAGCGAGGTGTCTCCAATATCGGTATTGATTTCTGGTAGGAATCCATCTGGATAGATTTCGGTCACCGTCCGATCGGCTTGGTTGGCTCTGCGGTAGAAACCTGCACTATTGTTTTGACGAGTAGAGTGTCCGCCGAAAGAGTAGAGTTCCATGCCTGAACTCAGCGGAAGTCCGAAGTTATAAAATCCGATTTTTTGCGATGAATCAGCATCCCCGATTCGGAAGTTCTGGCGTTCAAAAGTGTATTCGCGTGGGTCGAACCAGACAGGTTTCTCTGTTACAGTGCCATCGTTGTTTTCGATTTCAAGCACCTTATCCGCCGGTTTTCCTTGCCCGATATCTATCCAATCGTATTGTTGTGTACCTGTAAGACCGGCACGATTGGTGCGCGCTCTGTCGCGCCATTGCGCGGTAAGGTTGAGGAAACCAGATTCGCCAACTTTCACCCCGTAGTTGGCGTTTCCGTTCCATGTGTCCCCATCACCTTGGTATGTTTGTCCCCAGTAGAGGTCAGCATCACCGCTGTCGGTATCATCTTTCAGCACGATATTAATAACACCAGCAATGGCATCAGACCCGTACTGTGCGGCTGCGCCGTCTCGGAGAACTTCGATGCGTTCTATCGCTGCTGACGGAATCGCGTTGAAGTCGGTTCCAGCGGTGCCGCGTCCGACTGAAGTATTGACGTGTAGTAGTGCGCTTTTGTGACGGCGTTTGCCATTAATAAGCACAAGCGTCTGGTCGGGTCCCAAGCCACGTAGTGTTGCTGGACGTAGTGCGTCCGTGCCATCACTGATGGTTGAACTTGAAAAGTTAAAGGATGGCACTAACATCTGAAGAACTCTGCCGGTTTCAGATTGTCCGGTAATGGTGAGCTGCTCTCTATTAACGACTTCTATTGGTACAGGAGCCTGTAAGGCTCTTCTACCTATACTGCGGGTCCCGACGACCACAACGGATTCAATGGTTTGAATGGGAGCCAGTGTTACTGTGGTCTCGGTTTGATCGGCGGGGATATTGATTCGTTTGCTTGAGAATCCGAGTGCCATTACGGTCAAGGCTTGCGCACCTGTCACATCGCCGAACGTAGCAACTCCGGATTCATCTGTTGTCTGTTCTTGGGTCCCAATTTGTACTTTGGCTTCTGGGACAGCACTTCCATTCTGATCTTTGACGATTACTGTAAGTGTTTCAGCACTCACTGCTGTCGGTATTACGGATAGGATGCCGAATAAAATGGCAGCGAAGCTCCAGAAATACCGTTTGTTATCTGAAATTAACATAAAGTTTCCTTTTTTTATTTTGTCGTATAAAGAATATGGTGTGGAAATGTGAGGTCTCCAAATAAGTTTCCGCTTACAATATACTTTAATTATCTATTATTTTTTTTGTAAAATGCAAATTAAAATGGCGAGATATGGGATATTTAGTTTTTTCACCACAAAGTCTGCTTTTGTGCTAAAATAGTTGTTGGATAGCGTTTGATTGTTCCAGGTTGATAAGACACATCGAAATGGCTTTTTCCGTTACCGAAAGACAGAAGGAAACCGGGTTGTTATAGCGCATGCACGGTTTGATGATGAACTATCCATTGACGCTCGCGCAGGTTTTGGAGCATGCACACCGCATTCATGGTGATAAGTGTGTCCAGACGTTGCTGCCTAATTCCGATGTGCATAGTTATACCTATACTGCGCTATATGAACGTGTGAAACGGCTCGCGAGTGCCATCACAGCGTTAGGGGTTCAACGCGGCGATAGGGTCGCGACTTATGCTGCTAATACCTATCAACACCTGGAACTCTACTATGCGGTTCCGTGTATTGGTGCTGTCCTCCACCCACTCAATGTTCGCCTTTCTGCTGTACAGTTAGCGGAGATTGTCCGTGAAGCCGAGGACAAGCTCATCTTTGTTGATGGGGTATTCGCTGAGCGGTTTGCAGAACTTCAAAAGAGAATCGATTCTAAAAAAATTATCTGCTTTAATGTCCCGACACAAACTAACGGTTTGTGCTACGCTGCCTCTTATGAGCATCTGCTCCGTGAAGCTGAACCGGCATATACATGGGATATCCAGGACGAGAACTGGGCAATGGGGCTCTGCTACACCAGTGGGACGCAAGGAGAACCGCGCGGTGTTCTCTATACGCACCGGTCTATGTTTCTCCACACGTTGGCGGTCAATCAAGCCGATGTCTTCGGATTAACGGAGATGGATATCGTTCTGCCGGTTGTGCCGATGTTTCATGCGATGGC
>JAJECD010000250.1 GCA_022822215.1 Candidatus Poribacteria bacterium
CGCGGTAGATGGGTTAGCACGAATAGAAGTCCTTTTAAATAACCAAATCCCCGCACGCGAGGTCATCCAACCCGCACTCGAATACAACCCCGATTTCTTCAACCATGTTTATACAGAACTCATCAATTGTAAAAAGAATGAATCTGTTATTCAGGGCGCGCTTGATGCAATTAACGCCTATCTTGATGAACGGCGGTTTATCTTCCAACCGATTCTCGATTATCTTGAAGAACAGAAGACCCCCCGCACTGGCACCGAATTGAACGCCGACTTGGGGCACAGTCCGCATGGTAAAAGTGAAGAGGAATCAGAGTTTGATGAGGAATCCCTCGATCTTGTCTGCCAATGGCTTACATGGAAAGGAATCATCAGGCAAGTCGCAACGCCTTTAAATCTCACAGTAAAAAGCCAAATCGCTGTGGAGGAACCCGCCTACTATTACGACAGCATCCCTGTAGGAGCGAGTTCTACTCGCGATCCCTCTGAATCTGTAGGAGCGAGTTCCACTCGCGAAGACATCCACACGCAGATTCACAACGCACTCAATAATTTAACAGACACACTCGAACAGGACCGCTACATCCTCGCTGCGGTTCTTACGAACAACCTCGCCGAGGACAACGTCTGGGAAAAAACGGCTGTTCACATAACATTGATTCTCCGAGACGGCACAAAGTTCAGGCAAAAAGAATTTCAACTTATTGAAGATGGAATCCCGTTCCGGGTTGAACTCTATACCCGCAGCGACTATAAGAAATTGTTGGACAGGACGCTACAGGGCAGCCGACTCCATTCAATCCTTGCCGAGAGCCGTGTCCTCTTTTCCAAGGACAGCCTTTTCGCTGTGGACAGCGATGCGAGTTTTCCTGTTGGGGATTCGGCATGTTTGCAGGTTGGGGACAGAGATAAGCAGTCCCAACTTTTCAATGCCGCCGCTGGTGTAACTGCTATCCTCGCCAAAGCCGAGAAATGGTTATACCTCAAACACGACGTTGATTACACCTTTCTCTACCTAAAATACGCTATCAGGGAGCTGGCGCGTATTGAAGTCCTCAGACACAACGAAACACCCAGGCGCAAGGTTATCTATCAAGCACTCAAACACAACCCAGACTTTTTCAACGCCGTTTTCATCGACCTTATAGACAAACCCAAAGATGCAGCGATGCTCCGCGACGCACTTGCGCGCGTTGATCAGTATCTGGAAGACGATTTACAGTTGTTGTTCAAACCGCTGCTTGACTTCTTGGAGGAATCAGGCGAGACGCGGACGATAACTGACATCGGTATGCATTTTGGCAGTCGTGGACTCGCTTTTGAATTGGCATGCGAGTGGCTGGTGCAAAAAGAGGTTATTGAACAGTTCTCCGCACCCGTTCGTCTGACAATGGACAGCCAAGTCTCTGTAGAGGAACCATCATATTATTACGACGCAAACAATCCGTTTTTATAGTTCAGAGTTCCCAAATTCTCTTAAAAAGAACCCAAAAAAACTTGACATCTATCCAAAAATATAGTATAATTTATACTATACTGAAAGTAAGTTTGACACCAATCTTGAAAAACCCACAATAGCCAAAATGTTACACTTTTCGCCAAATCGCTTTTTTGGTACACAAGAAAAAATCGAAAAAAAAAGCCTATAAACCCTTACGGACACTGGGTTTTCTACCAATAGATGATAATGTTATTAAATGTTAAGTGATGTAACATTTAGTGTAACATTTTTAACGTAAATCCGACTTAAACAACGTGCCGCAAACTGTTAGTGTACCGCAGATTGAGACAAACGACGCTTACGGTCAGTTAATTGCATTACGGACAAAATTCCCTGTTGGAACCGTTCGTGAGGTATCAGATTGGAAGAACTAAAACCGTAGAGGAGGAGGGACAAATGAGACAAACTGTTGCCGTTAAAGGTGCCCGCGAAAACAATCTACAAAATGTTGAAGTCGAAATTCCACGGAACCAACTCATTGTCGTCACAGGGATCAGTGGTTCCGGTAAATCTTCGTTAGCATTCGATACCGTCTACGCCGAAGGACAGCGCAGATTCCTTGAATCGATGTCCACGTATGCCAAACGCTTTATCACCCAACTCAAAAAACCCGATGTCGATTTCATTGACGGGTTGTCCCCTGTTGTTTCTATCGAACAAAAAACGATCACCATGAACCCGCGCTCCACCGTCGGCACAATGACCGATTTGCAGGACTACCTCCGTATGCTCTTCGCAACCATCGGTGTCGCCCACTGCCCGTATTGTGAAGCCGAGATTCCCATCCGGTCACACCATCAAATTTTGGAACGCCTGCTCGCACTGCCTGAGGATTCCGAGGTAGAAATCCACGCACCCGTCTTTAAAATCTACGGCGAGGATTATGATTACCTCTTCGACGACATCCGTACGAAAGGCTGCAGACACGTCAGAATTGATGGCATTGAACACGACATCAGCGAAGAAATTGAACTCGACCCGGATCTCGAATACGACATACAGGTCATCGTCGATAAATTCTTTATCAAAAAAGATATTGATAGACAAGTTCTCGCCTCCCTTGAACACGCCATGCTTGTCGGTGAAGGCTTCATGCGGTTTGATGTCAAATTCCCTGACGATGCCGAAGCGGATGCCATAGAACTCTTAGAAGGTTTTGGATGTCTGAAACACGGCGTACTCATGGCTGAACTCGGACCGCACCACTTCACCTTTAACGAACCGACCGGTGCCTGTGTAACCTGTTCCGGACTCGGTACCTACTTACAGGTACATCCGAACTTATTGGTCCCTGACAAGAGCCGGAGTATCGCCGAGGGCGCGTTCGTCCATCAAGCCTTTAACTACGATCCGGATCGATGGGACGGCAGGACAATGTACAGCCTCGCCGCGCATTACGACTTTGACCTGAATACGCCTTTCGCAGACCTACCCGAAGAGATTGTTGATATCCTCTATTACGGCACGCACGGCGAAGAATTTCCCATCTTGCAACCCGAAGGCGGGCGACCCGTCGAAAAGCGCCACCTCGGGCGAAAAATCCGTTTTGACGGCATCGCCACTCGCATCGACAGACATTATCGAAACTACCGAAAACGCGGGGAAGCCCATTCCGGCATGGAAGAGTATCTCCGAAAAGTGATGGTAGAGCGCACCTGTCCGGATTGCGACGGGGCAAAGCTCAAGCGACAACGACTGCTCGTTACGATTGAGAACCAGACAATCCACGATGTCGGTGAGCTGCATTTTGAAGAATTGCGAGATTTCTTATTGAGTATCACAGAGATGCCCGAAAAACAGCGGGAAGCAGGGGAGCGGGTTGTCAAGGAACTTGTCGCACGAATTAGCTTACTCCTCGGCATCGGACTCGACTATCTCAACCTCAATCGACGGTCCGCAACACTCTCCGGCGGTGAATCGCAGCGGATCCGTCTCTCTACACAGATCGGCTCCGGATTAATGGGCATGCTCTACGTCCTTGATGAACCCAGTATCGGCTTGCATCCCAAAGACAATGCTAAGATGATAGAGACGCTCCGAAAATTGCGGGACATCGGCAACACCGTTATCGTCGTTGAACACGATGAAAGCACGATCCGTGCCGCCGATCACATCATCGAACTCGGACCAGGACCGGGGGTCCACGGTGGACATATCGTCGTCCAAGGCGACCTTGATACAATCCTTGACTGCACTGAGTCTTGGACGGGGCTTTATATGAGCGGGAGACGTGAGATTTTGCTGCCCGAGCAGCGGCGCGACTTGAACGGCAAATTCCTAAGTATCACCGGGGCAAAGGAGAACAATCTCAGAAATATTGATGTGGATATACCGCTCGGTGTCTTTATCTGCATTACCGGTGCCTCTGGTTCCGGCAAAAGCACGCTCGTCAATGAGATTCTGTATAAGAAACTTTATGCGCTCTATCACGACAGCCGAACCCTCTATGGCGCACACGATGAATTGGACGGACACGAACACATCAGCGATGTCATCAACATAGACCAGTCACCCATCGGGCGTTCGCCGCGTTCTAACCCCGCAACCTATATCGGATTTTACGATAACATCCGTAAACTCTTCGCCAGCACACCGCTCTCCGCTGAGAGAGGCTACACCGCCTCCCGATTTAGTTTCAACGTCAAAGGTGGACGCTGTGAGGAATGTCACGGTGAAGGCACGATTACCACCCAACTCCATTTTATGCCCGATGTTGAAGTCGTCTGCCCAACCTGTAAAGGGGCGCGCTACAACGACGATACACTTGACGTTACCTACAACGGCAGAAATATCTCCGAAATCCTTACGATGTCAATTGAGGAAGGTGTTGAATTCTTTGCCGATCAGCGATTAATCCATCACAAACTAAACGTCCTCAACCAACTCGGCATGGGGTATCTCCAGATTGGGCATCCCGCCACGATCCTCTCCGGGGGCGAGGCACAGCGGATCAAGTTGGCAAGTGAGCTCGGCAAAATCAAACGCGGAAAGCATAACCTCTATATCTTAGACGAACCGACCACCGGGCTTCACATGGCAGACGTTCAGAAACTCTTAGACAGCCTCAATCGCCTTGTTGATACTGGACACACGGTCATTGTGATTGAACACCATCTCGATGTCATCAAGACTGCCGATTATGTCATCGATCTCGGTCCAGAGGGTGGACATAAAGGTGGAGAGGTCTTGGCACACGGCACGCCTGAAGACATTGCCAAAGTCAAAGCCTCGTTCACCGGTCAATTTTTGAAAGAGTATCTCGTCTGATTTCCATTTTCCGTAGAAATAGGTAGGCGAGGTCTCCCAACCTCGCCACTGACTGCTGACAGCCAACCGCCAATTGCTGACAGCCATTATATATTCCCCTTGCAAAATTAATCCCAAATTGTATATACTGTATAGCATGAATGACAACCTATTAAAATCTCTAAACGATGTCCAGCGCGAGGCAGTCCGACACACCAACGGACCGCTCCTCATCTTATCCGGTGCAGGCAGTGGCAAAACGCGCGTCATCACACACCGAATCGCTTATCTCATCAAGCATCACGATGTTTCTCCCTTCCGTATCCTCGCCGTGACCTTTACAAATAAGGCAGCAAATGAGATGAAGGAACGCTTGGATGTACTCGTCCAAGGCAGTGTGAGCCGGGACCTCTGGGTATCAACCTTCCATGCAACCTGTGCCCGTATCCTTCGCAGAGATATTGAGAAATTAGGCACGCGGACAGAAACTGAAAGTGTAACCCGCCCCGGAGACCACGCCTACACCCGTGACTTTACGATCTTCGATACAGGTGAGCAAGCCACGCTTGTCAAAGATGTCCTCCGGCAGCTCAACTACAGCGATAAGCAGTTCAACCCACGCGCCATCCTTAGCAATATCAGTCGTGCCAAAAATGAGTCTATCTCACCCGCGACATTCCAGAGTGTTGCTGATGGTTATTTTGAGAGGGTCGTTGCAGAAGTCTATGCACTTTACCAAGACGCGCTCCGTCTGAACAATGCCCTTGATTTCGATGACTTGCTCCTTTTCGCAGTGGAGATCTTGCGTGAAAATTCAGAAATCTGCCAGTACTATCAGAACAAATTCGAGTATATCCTCGTTGATGAGTATCAAGACACCAATCGATGTCAGTATGAGCTCGTGCAGCTGCTAACCGGTACGAAGCAGAATGTATGTGTCGTCGGGGATGATGATCAGTCCATCTATGCCTTCCGCGGTGCCGACATCAGAAATATCCTCGATTTTGAAAAGGATTATCCCAACACCCGTGTCCTCCGCTTGGAACAAAACTATCGCTCCACCCAAAACATTTTGGATGCAGCGTGGGGTGTCGTCCACAATAATACCGAACGCAAGGCGAAAAAACTCTGGACTGAAAACGACATCGGTGAACCTGTTACCTGCTATGAGGCGATGGACGAAAACGATGAAGCGGGGTACGTCGGCACCCAAATTGAGGATTGGCACGCCGAAGGTGTTGATTACAAAGACTTCGCTATCTTTTATCGCACCAACGCACAGTCTCGAATCTTTGAAGAGGCATTCCGAACTGCGAAAATTCCATATCAGATTGTCGGCGGTGTCGGTTTCTACGACCGGATGGAGATTAAAGATTTGCTTGCCTATCTGCGTGTAATGTGTAATCCCAGCGACTCTATGAGTCTGCGGCGGATCATAAACGTGCCGAGTCGGGGCATCGGGAGTACAACGCTTCAAAGGTTGGTTGATTTTGCGGTCGTAGAGGGTATAACGCTCTTCGACGCTGTCCATCGAGTTGATGAGATTTCCACAATCAACCGCGGCCTTCAGGCAAAAGTCCGGCGTTTCGCCAAAATCTTTGATGACTTCGACGCAACTGTAATGCCTGTGGATGCCCTCGATTATGTCCTAAAGGAAACCGGTTATCTCAAAAACTTACAGCAGCAAGATTCGATTGAGGCGCAAAATCGCGTCGAAAATATTGAGGAACTCATTAACGCCGTTATCGAATATGAACAAAACCACGCCGAACCGACCCTTTCGGACTATTTAGAGAACGTCGCACTTATTGCGGATATAGACACTATGGAAACAGACACCACCGATATGGTAACCTTGATGACCTTGCACAGCGCGAAAGGATTAGAATTCCCATTCGTTTTCATCGTCGGTATGGAAGAAGGCTATCTACCGCATCAACGTTCCCTGGGGACCCAAGCGGAATTAGAGGAAGAACGGCGACTTTGTTACGTCGGGATCACACGCGCAATGGAGCAACTCTATCTCTCACATGCCACTTCGCGAAGAACATTTCGAGAAATAGAATATCGCACCCAGTCTCGTTTTATCTCCGAAATCCCAGAGCATCTCATCAAACATGTTGATCGCTACCGCTCTCCGTTCCGTGAAACAACGAGTTTGTATGAAATCGTTTCTGAAGAAGATTCGCCAGACTACTACGTCAATCAGATTGTACTCCACCCGAAATTCGGGAGGGGTAAAGTAACAAAGGTCAATGAGACCGGACACGATGTTTATGTTACCGTTCGATTCAATCGTGCTGGCACGAAGCAACTCGCAGTTTCCGCTGCACCCTTGCAAACAGTGTCTGATTAATGTTATTGTAGCATAGGAGACCGTTAGCCTGTGTTCTTTGTAGCATAGGAGACCGTTAGCCTGTGTTCTTTGTAGCATAGGAGACCGTTAGTTTCCTGTGCATCCCTTATTTTCTTCAGCGTAATAATAAAGAGAGAAAAAATGCCAACCATTACCACCGAAGGCGTATGCCATGTCGCAAATCTCGCACGCCTCGAATTTAATAACGAAGAAACAGAGCAGTTCACCGAGCAGCTCGCCCGAATCCTTGACTATATCGGAAAATTAAACGAGCTGGATACAGATGATGTACCGCCGACATCACACATTCATCCGCACCAAGTCGTTATTATGGGTTCACAAACTGAGGCTTCTCACGTCGCGAAGCCGGATGTCGTCAAACCGTCGTATCCACGCGAGGAAGTCCTTGCGAATGCACCTGAACCCGAAGAAGGCTATTTCGGAGTCCCCAGAGTGGTCGATCGCAGCCACTAAATGGCTATTGGCTGTTAGCAGTTGGTGGTTGGTTATAAGTTAACGTCGGTTCGACTTAAACACTATAAATTGTAGCATGATGCACATCGCATGAATACCGTTGATTCTGATTTGTGAAACCGTAGGGGCTGGGTTACCCAGCCCGTATAGAACAGGGACCAGATTAAATTGTTAAAAATGTTATACGAATTGACCGCACACGCCCTACACGAGAAACTCAAGGCTCGCGAAATTACCGCCGTAGAACTGGTAGAATCTCTCCATGCCCGGATTGATGCAGTCGAGCCCCACGTCAAAGGCTATCTAACGCTTACGAAGGACCTTGCCTTGGAACAGGCACACGCTGCCGATGCGGGGTTCCAAAAAGGGGAGGATATGCCGCCTTTGGCTGGCATCCCGATCGCCATTAAAGATGTAATATGCACCAAAGGTGTACGTACGACGTGCGCCTCTAAAATCCTTGAAACCTTTGTCCCGCCTTACGATGCCACCGTCATGCGCAAACTTCACGAACAAGGGGTTGTTGTCCTCGGTAAAACGAACATGGACGAGTTCGCGATGGGGTCGTCTACCGAGAACTCGGCGTATCAGATTACACACAATCCGTGGAACCTTGACACGATCCCTGGCGGTTCCAGTGGTGGGTCTGCTGCAGTCATAGCAGCGGATACGGCTATCTGTTCCCTCGGTTCAGACACCGGCGGCTCCATTCGCCAACCCGCTGCGCTCTGTGGTGTCGTCGGTATGAAACCGACGTATGGACGGGTCTCGCGATACGGTTTGGTCGCGTTCGCCTCTTCACTCGATCAGATCGGTCCTTTTACAAAAGATGTTACCGATTGCGCGCTCTTGCTCAATGCCATCTGTGGCAGCGATGCCATGGATGCGACCTCTGTGGATGTCCCTGTCCCTGATTTCACACAGAACCTTATCAACGATGTAGAGGGTATGAAAATCGGTATACCCAAAGAGTATTTCACACCGGCGTTGGATACGGAAGTCGCAGACCGCGTACATACAGCGATCACTGTTCTTGAACAACTCGGCGCGACGGTTGAAGAAATCTCTTTACCGCACACCGAATATGCCATCGCGACGTACTATATTATCGCACCCGCCGAAGCCAGCGCGAATCTCGCACGGTACGACGGGGTACGCTATGGATACCGGCAAGAGAACCCTGAAGACCTCATTAATATGTATAAAAAGACACGCAGCGAAGGGTTCGGTGAGGAAGTAAAACGTCGGATTATGCTCGGGACTTTCGCGCTTAGTGCAGGCTACCAAGATGCCTATTATAAAAAGGCACAGAAAGCACGGACGCTTATTAAATCTGACTTTGATGCCGCATTTGAGCAGGTTGACGTTATCGCAACGCCTACCTCGCCGACCCCCGCATTCAAAATAGGCGAACGCACCGCAGATCCGTTGCAAATGTATCTTTGCGATGTGATGACGACCCCCGCAAGCCATGCCGGGCTGCCCGGTATCTCTGTTCCCTGTGGCTTGGTGCAAAATGGGTTGCCTGTCGGATTGCAACTCCTCGGTGCGCCTTTCGCAGAAGAGAAGGTCTTACGGGTCGCCTATACTTTCGAGCAAAATACAGATCACCATCTGCAGAAACCGCAGATGCGCGTGAATGGAGCGACTTCCTCATGAATGCTATAACCGCACCGTTTGGTGGACTTCTCGGCGCAGCAATAGGTGGCGTACTCTGGGCAAAGTATATCCAGTGGACCGGACGCACGGCTGGTTTTGTTGCTATTGGTATCGGTGTCCTCACTGGACTCGGTATACTTTTCACCAGTAGCCGAAGCCTCGCGCGCGACGCAGAAACGATGTGGCGTGTCGTCAGTGCCGCCGCCGCACTTTTCGCGATACTCGGTATCTTTATCGGGAAGTATCTGGATGTCCAGTGGAACGCAGTCGCACAAATCGCAGCGCAGCTCCAGCAAGAGAATAATATATCCTTGGAACAAGCGATGCCCATCGCCACAACCTTATTTAAAGGACAGTCCGTCTGGGAACTGATGCAGTCACGCATGAGCCGCATCGATCTGCTTTACGGTGCCGTTGCGGCGTTTATCGCTTTCCGCATTCCCAGCATCAAAAGGCTACGCAACTATTTTTATTTATAGAGGACACAAAACATGAAACATTTGATAACACGCTTTCAAAAGCCACAAGCCGCAGCGAAAAGCTGTTTTCGCATCTTGCTATCTATATGCCTTATCTGTACACTACTGCCATTCAGTTGGAGTTCGGATGAAGACGAGAAACTCGTCGAAAATCTCGCCCTTTTCTCACAGGTATTGGCGTATATCCAACAGTCGCATCTCGACACACCCGACACCAAAGAACTTATGGAAGGTGCCATCAACGGCATGCTTCGCAAGTTAGACCCGTACAGCCAATTTATTCCAGACTACACCAAGTTTCAGACCGACAATCGCGGCAATTACGGCGGACTCGGAATGACGATCGGGATTCGGGAAGATATGCTCACTGTAATTACGCCTTTTAAGAATCGTCCCGCTGCGATCGCCGGTGTACAAAACGGGGATGTTATCAGCCATATTGAGGGTGAATCCACAGCACTCATGTCTTTGGACGAGGCGGTTGAGCAATTACGCGGTGAACCCGGAACACCGGTTGCTATCACAATCATTCGTGAGAACGAGGGACGCCCCATTGAGGTCACCGTCACGCGTGAGGTCATCCGAATTCCGAGCGTGGAAACAGACATTATTGGGGATAAGATTGGCTACATTAAAATCAATCAATTCCTCCAGACCACGGCTTACGATGTAGATAAAGCATTTGTTGATTTCAAGGAACAGAATATCCGAGGCGTTATTCTTGACCTCCGCCTGAACCCGGGTGGATTGCTCTCTTCGGCTGTTGATATCGCCAGTGATTTTCTCAGACCCGGCCAACTCGTTGTTTACAGTAAAGGGATTGAGACGCGTGAGGATTTTGTGGCGAAAGGCGAGAAAAGGGAAGAATTTCCACTCATTGTCCTGGTCAATGGTGGGAGTGCGAGTGCCTCAGAAATTGTCGCCGGTGCCATCAAAGACCACGGACGCGGACTCGTTATGGGTGCTAAGACCTTCGGAAAAGCATCTGTCCAGCGCGTGTTTCCGTTGAGAGGTACAAAAGCTGCTGTCAAATTAACCGTTGCACGTTACTATACACCCAACGATGTTGATATTGACAAAATCGGTATCATGCCCGATGTTGAATCTCCGTGGTTTAGTCGTTCCGAGCAGCAAATGCATGTGATACTCCGCAATCACGAAAAACTCAAAACCTTTGTAGAGGAAAACGGTGATGATGTCTTGGACCAACTCAATGTTGCCTTCCATGCATCTCGTGATGACAGACAAGCAGCGAAACTCAGACGGAATTACCAACTCCTCGCGGACGCACTCGTTGAGGAGCAGATTGTACTGAGCGATGTCGGTATTAAATACGCACTCGCACAGATTACTGAAACCTCTGAGGACGAACTCGAACATGACCCACAAATCGTCGCTGCTATGGAGCAATTAAAAGTCCTTGAACTCTTCGCAAAGCGGAACTAATGTATCACAAACAGTCAGTCTGTGTTCTTTTGTAGCATAGGAAACCGTTAGCCTGTGTTCTTTTGTAGCATAGGAAACCGTTAGCCTGTGTTCTTTTGTAGCACAAACTGTTAGTTTGTGAACCCTAAAGGAGGAAATCCCTATGCCTGACGCAAATCTTCTTAAAGGCGGCTCGCAAGTCTTATCCGATGTCCAAACGCCACTACTGAACTACATTAACAACACATGGCAGCAGTCTCCGACAGATGAACTGCTGGACGTTACGAATCCAGCGAATGGCGAAGTCCTCACGCAAGTCCCGCTTTCACAAGCCGACGAAGTCCATGAAGCCGTCGCTGCCGCTGCGACTGCACTCCAAGAATGGAGACGCACACCCCCCGTCGAACGTATTCAATATCTATTCAAGTTGAAAAATCTCTTAGAGGACAACTTAGACGACATCGCAAGAACCATCACCTTGGAGTGTGGTAAAACGCTTGATGAAGCAAAGGGTGAAATGCGCCGTGCCATTGAGAACGTCGAGGTCGCCTGTGGTATTCCTACGCTCATGCAAGGCACGAATCTTGAGGACATCGCAACC
>JAJECD010000120.1 GCA_022822215.1 Candidatus Poribacteria bacterium
TACCCTTCACAGTACCCCTTCCCAAAAACCCGTATAAACCCAGTCCCCACCTATGTTTACACCTGATTCACAAATTTCATAATTTCCCATTTAACTGTGAAAACTGTGAAATTTTAGTGCTGATAGCAATCCTTACCAACAACCAACTGCCAATAACTAACTGCCAATTGCCAACAACCAATAGCCAACCATCCCATTTTTCCCTTGACACAAAAGACGAATACAATGTAATATATATCGCGTAGCTCGGAAACCAATATTATAAATCTTGAGGTGATAAACGTGCAAAGGACGAATCGACTCGCGTCTATCGCTATACTTACCTGCCTAATTCTGTCGGGGTGTGCTATATCGCGCGATGTTGACCAGATTGAGGCTTACAATCAATTCGCCATAACAGCAGCACAAGCGCAACTCTGGAACGAGGCAGTCTTCCGATGGAAGCAAGTTATTGACGTTGACCCAGAGAACGCTAAAGCGTATAATAACCTCGGTGTCGCTTACGAAGCACTCGGAAACATCGATGAGGCTGTCGCTGCTTACCAGCACTCAACCGAATTAGAACCCGATAATAAATACTATCGGCTCAACTATCGACGGTGTCGCATACATATCCGGCGGAGCGGGGCTGACGATGGAGAGGTCCCGCAATTAGAAGAAGACGACTCCACACTTACAGAGCATGGCGGCCCTACAGAAGAGCATGATGGAGACTAAGGTATGCAGATAGCGAAGAAGATGACAATCCTCTTGGCAATCCTAACGGTTTACGGGTGTGGTAGTGCCGTCACGCGGGTCTCAATTCCAGTGAAGGTCAAATCTGAAATCGACATTAGCCGGTATTCCAACTTCGCCGTTTTGCCCTTTGTCAATGAAAAACAGGCGGAGCGCAACGAAGAACTGCCACCGGAGGTCGGTGAAGATATCGCCGCAATACTCCGTAGAGGTTTAGCACGCCAAAAAAGTTTCAAGGTCGTCAGTACACAGGAAACCACAAGACTCCTTACCGGTGAAACCCTCGGAGAAGAGTGGCTCGCTGATACGAAGCATCTCAGCCAACTCGGTGAGTATTTTGAGGTGAAAGGTGTTATCGTCGGGAGTTTCCGATTTTATTCCGATAGCCGACCCAGACGCTATTATGGGGAACGATACTCCATACAACGGCAGCGTTACGTGATGGATTATCAGGACTATATGCAGAAGACATATCTGCTCTCGCTGCGTGTAATGATTATTGATGTCGAGACCGAGCAGATTATTTGGGATGAGTCCTACCGACGGAGCACGGCAGAGGCACATACCATCGGTTCTTTTATTTTTTCGCAGGTCGGACCCCAAGCAAACACGATCCGGGAACTTGGCAAACGTGCCGTATCGGAGTTTACACGTCAAATTTCCCCACACTATGAGCGCGAAGACAGATATTTGGTAGAATGACATGCAATTCCGTATTTGTAGCGCGATGCACATCGCATGAATCAACGGTATTCATGCCTTATGGGCATGAACCGGGGTGAGTACACCGCAAAACTGTTAGTTTGCGTCTTATGGGAAAATAGAAACAGGAAAAAAAGATGAGAAGCAAGAAAAAAAATCACGGTGGCTATCGGCGATTAGCAGGCTGCTATTTGCTATTTGCTATTTGCTATTTGCTATGCCTTCTGCCACGTGGGCCCAGAGCTTTGGGAAAAATAAAATTACAGCACAACGTTTCGAGTGGCACATCCATAAAACAGAACATTTCGATATCTACTACTATCCGAGCGAGGCAAAACTTGTCCCTATCATGGCTGCGATTGCTGAGGAGGCTTACGAGCAACACAGTGCCGATTTTGAACATGAGCTGCGAGACAGGACACCCCTGATCCTTTACAAATCCCACAAAGATTTTCAGGAAACCAACATAATCCTCCAAGAACTCCATGAGGGCATCGGTGGGTTCGCTGAACTCTTTAAACATCGCATCGTTATACCTTTCACCGGTTCGCTTGAAGCGTTTCGAGAAGTAATCTTCCACGAACTCATTCATATTTTTCAGTACGACATCATCTACCAGAAACCGCATGCACGTATCTATAGCGGCGAGTTTCTCTATTCCGCTCCTATCTGGTTCATAGAAGGGATGGCGGACTACTTTGCCGAAGATAACGATGCCATCGGCGAAATGGTGATTCGCGATGCAAGTATGAATAACAATATTGTACCCCTCCCGCAACTCCACAATTTCAATCGACTCAGTTCACCCTTTGTCGGGTATAAGTTGGGGCAATGGGCGGTAGCGTATCTCACGGAGACCTATGGACGCGAGAAAATCGCTGAGATCTTGCAAGGCTTGCGACAAAGTCGGACGAAGGACATCAACCAGGTTTTCATAGAGGTACTCGGTGTAGAACTTGAGGAATTCGATAAGGCGTGGCGGCAGACAGTACGAAAACGCTATTGGCCCCTCATTGAGGATAGAGAGTTGCCTGACCTCGTCTCAAAGAACTTGACCGAGAAATCGAAATATTCACATAATATTAAACCCATCTGGTCACCCAGCGGCGATATTGTCGCTTATGTCACAGGAAATGAAGGGTTTCTTGAGATTGTACTGATGTCCGCAAAAACCGGTGAACGCATCAAACGCGTCACCAAGCGGCTTTTCCGTGATAAATACGAGGAAATCCGAACGGAT
>JAJECD010000047.1 GCA_022822215.1 Candidatus Poribacteria bacterium
AACGAGGGTGCCTCAACCGCCTCTGGATCGACGGCGATGACGCGCATATCGAACCCTTGTGCCCGACGCGCAACATCAATTCCGGTACCGCCGAGTCCAACGATCCCCAGTGTCTGTTCGCTCAATTCCCACGTCGCCAGACGGATGGACATCCGGTTGTCCCATGTCCGTTCGCGGACGGAGCGTCCGATGCCTCGTAGGAGTCCGAGCAGTAAAGCCCACGTCTGATCTGCCAGATGCGGTCCGACGAATCCTTTCGCACTTGTCAGAACCACATCGCTTTTGACAAATTCGGGGAACAGTAGACCATCAACGCCTGCTGAAAGTACTTGTACCCACTTCAACTGCTTCGCGTTTTCAAAGAGCGAACGGTTAAACCCACCGAAGACAATATCGGTGTCCGCAATTTCCTGCAACGCTTCTGCTGAATTTTGTGGACAGACAAGCGAAAGGGTATCGGAAACCGATGCGATCTGCTGCTGTTGTTCTGCTGTAGTGTCGGTGTTAATCAGAATTTTCATTTGACATCTCCTGGCTCTCGTGCTATTCTATGTACAAAATAACGAAATTTTTACTATGGTAAACCTGAAAAATAAACAGACATTTTACCCCTACCTGGTAGGTGCGGTTTCTAACCGCACCGTTGCTGAATGTCTAATTAATTCTAAGATCTACCATAATAGACACATTTCTGAAAAAAGGAGAATACTATTGTGATTGATTCATTTGCGGTGCGTTCACGTAACCGGCAGCCCCGAGTCCTTTCTATTCCTATTTTCGCCATAAGTCTTTTTCTTGCTGCTATCTTCATTGCGAGCTGCGGCGACGAAGGCGACATCACGGAGGACACGACAGGGACGACCGATGTACTCCAACCCACGACCCCGCCACCTACCACGCCGCCACCGGTTCCAGCGGAAGAAGCCGTAGCGGTAGTTGAGGAACCTATTGTTGAAGAACCGCAGGTCTCTTTTAAAGACGATATTCAGCCAATCCTCGCTGAACGGTGTGCCATTCCCGGATGCCACGCTGCTCCTGGAATCGCGGGGCTTAACCTCAGCCAATACGACACCTTCAAACAAGGCGGAAACGGTGGTGTTGCCTTCGACGCTGGCAACGGTAAAGGCAGCCTTGTTGTTAGACGTATCGACGGCGGTGGTATGCCCCCTATTCCACCCCCGCTTGATGCCGATCAGGTCCAACTCTTCATCGACTGGATCGATGCGGGTGCCGAGAACAACTAAACTTTGGCAGTATCATAACATCTCCCTCTCCTTCTGTCAAGATTTAAAAATACCATAACTGTTATTATCTTTTTCAAAGGCGCGTCTCTTACGCGCCTTTTTTTATTTAAGAATTGCACTTTCTGCAACCTTTTAATTCCCCTCACGCGTTATTATACTATAAGACCTCTATTTTTCACCAAATAGCACAAAAGCACACAGTCTATTGTTGAGACAGGGGTGGAGAGATGAATGAATATTCAACCCATGTTACGTCTGTGATTGATGGTGATACTTTTAAGGTTTCAACCCAAATAATTCGCTTGGCAAATATAAACGCTCCCGAAAGCAGCACGCCACAAGGGCAAGGTGCCACTGCCTATCTGAAGTCTCTCATAGAAGGGAAACGCGTCAGAATCAAACCAGTCGCTATTGATCTTTACGGTCGCGCAGTCTCCCACGTCTGGCGGCATTCAGATGGCTTGTACATTAATCGAAGGATGGTGGATAGTGGATATGCTGCTTGGGTGTAGGTTCGGTGCTTGTTGTTAGCATTTATTTCTGGGATATCGCGCGCTAAGACCGTTGTTTTCGGAATATGCAAAATCTGCAGAGTTGGGTATGCAGAATTTGCCGACTGCGAAAAATTTGCGTAGTTACATTTTCCTAAGAATGTCGTGACGGTAGAGTCCTTCCAATTGGCACAAAAATTGCTAAATTAAATATGGTTATAGCAACCACTTATTCAAGTCTAACGAAAGGAGATAGAACCTCATGCAAACTCATGTAGCGCAACTGACGAAACAGCGTTTGAGCGATTTCTTCGTCAAAGAAGATGGGCATGTTGCACATAAGAACGCCTTAGTCGCTGGCACTGTCGCGACAGGGGCAGTCCTTGCTTCAATGTTACTTGTCCCTGATCCAGCAGCAGCACATCATGGTTATCCGTGCGGTGATGCATGGTGTGCTGATGATGAATGGTGCATGTCGGGCCAACACATAAACGGTGAATGGTGGTATGACTGCCTATAATAATGGGTGCTGAGTAAGTAACACGCGCTCAAGTGTGGGAAAATTTTGTGAAGGTAGGATTCTCACTTTTCCCACATACCACTGACGTTCTGTTTGGGATTACTAAGGAGAACAAATCATGCTTAAAACACACCAACATTTCCGATGGATTGTTGTTTGGGTGGTTATTGTTTTATTTTTTCTAACCATAGGAATTGTTACCGCGGAAAGTTGGGAAGTTATATCTAAACTGCCTACACATAGAAAGGGTTTCTCCACGGCAGTCGTCAATGGCGAAATTTATCTCATCGGTGGCACGCTCTTTGAAAATAGGCGTGGTCCCTATGGTCTGTCAATAGTAGAAGTCTATGATCCAAAAACGAACCGGTGGCGACGAGTCGCAGATATGCCAACACCACGCACGAGTGCTGAGGCAGTAGTTGTTAACGGAATTATCTATGTCTGTGGTGGCTATAACGGGGTAGACAATCGTCTGAAGAACATGAAATTTCTGGATATTGTAGAGGCGTACAACCCACAGAATGATACGTGGACCCGAAAGCAAGACATGTCTACTCCTCACATAGGGTTTGGTGCCGCCACTGTTGAAAATAAAATATATACTATTGGTGGAGTTATTCACCCTTTGGAGGGAAAGCCAGGTGCGCCGGGACGTATTGATCTTGTGGAAGTCTACGACCCTACCACCGACACCTGGGCAAAACGCGCGAAGATGCCAACGCAACGCGATGGGTTTGGTGTGGGCGTTGTCAACAACCGCATTTATGCCATCGGTGGAAGTGGATGGCCACAATTTGGAAATGGGGGTCCTTTTCTGACGATCCTTGAAGAATATAACCCGAAAATCAACCGCTGGCGAAAGCGAGGCGATATGCCAAATCTCAGGATTTCATTTTCGACGGTGAGTCTTGATGGAATCATCTACCTGATTGGAGGTTTCGTTTGGCAAAACGGGGATCTGAAGTATCTGGCGACTGTGGATGCTTATAACCCAGAGACAGAGCAATGGAGCGATATATCCCCGATATCAACACCCTTTATCCCTCACGGTGCAGCGGCAGTCGGTGGCAAAATCTACATATTCGGAGGCAGGTGGAGAGAAGGCATAGGCAAAGAACCAGTGTATGTTACTACTGTTGAGGTATTTGATACCGAGTTTCGTGCGGTCACAGCAGTTGGGAAACTCTCTACTCGCTGGGGTGAACTCAAGGCACAACACCTAACGCAACCTTAGACAGACTGACAATCTTTTGTAACGCCCTAAATTCGGGGAGAGTGATTCTATATAAACAAGATAGTTCTTCGTCTTTTATACCGGTATCCGAGATTTACGCGCCCACACCAATACTTTTGGAAACTACGCAAAATCTGCAGGGTAAGGCACGCAAAATTTGCCGACTGCGAAAAATTTGCGTAGTTGATATTTTGCGAAGATCCCCTAATGATACGGTTTTTCGGATTGGCACGAAAATTGCATCATGGGTAAAGAGAGTATTGCGAAGTGGTATGAATGTGCAATATCACTATTGGCTGTTGAAGTTGCCTTGAGAGGTATCTTTACCACGTCTTTAGCAATACCGTTATCCAATCTAATGAAAGGAGATAAGACCTCATGCAAACTCATGTAGCGCAACTGACGAAACAGCGTTTGAGCGATTTTTTCGTCAAAGAAGATGGGCATGTTGCCCATAGGAACGCCTTAGTCGCTGGCACTGTCGCGACAGGGGCAATCTTCGCCTCAATGTTACTTACGCCTGAGCCGGCATTGGCTGATGGTTTTTGGTGTGGTGATGCCTGGTGCGACGACATAGACGATGTGTGTATATCGGGTCAACACCAACACAACGGTGAATGGTGGTATCAATGTCTGTAGTATAATAGGCACTGAATAAGTACCTCTGATCTAAACTATGGTGGTCCCTAAGAATTAAGTCGACATTAGCAGAGGCGAGGTTAGGAATGCAGATCGCCTAAATCAACACAAAATGCGTAGCATTCCGTAGGTGAACTTACGCCGCAAACCTCGCCAGCGGTAACAGGGCATTTTGTGTCTACTTGTTTTTAGGGTGCCACTATAAGTGCGGAAGAATTCCGTAAAGGGAACATTTCCACTTTTCCCACACATCCTTAGACATCCTATTTGTGTTAGTTAATGGAGGATAAAATAATGTTCAAAATATTCCAGCATTTACGATGGATTTTCGTTTGGGTGGTTATTGTTTTATTTTTTCTAACCATAGGAATTGTTACCGCAGAAAGTTGGGAAGTTATATCTGAACTTCCTACACATAGAAGGGATTTTTCTACTGCGGTGGTCAATGGTAAAATTTATCTCATCGGTGGCACGCTCTTTGAAAATAGGCGCGGTCCCTATGGTCTGTCAACTGTCGAGGTGTATGACCCACAAAGAAACATGTGGCATCGCGGGGCAGACATGCCAACGCCGCGCTCGAATCCTGAAACAGCAGTTGTCAATGGGATTATTTATGTCTTCGGTGGCTATAATGGGATAGACAATCGTGCGATGAATATCAAATTTCTGGATATTGTGGAGGCATACGATCCGCAGAATGATACATGGACCCGAAAGCAGGACATGTCTGCGTCTCGTATACAGTTTGGTGTTAGTCCTGTTGCTGGTAAAATCTATAGTATAGGTGGGGCTGTTCACTTCTTGGACATAAGGCCTGGGAATCCTGGGCGTATTAACCTTGTAGAGGTTTACAATCCTGTCACCGATACGTGGATAAAACGTGCAAATATGCCCACCCGCCGCGATGGTTTCGGTGTTGGCGTTGTCCAGAATCGCATTTATGCGATTGGAGGACGTGGATGGCCACAATTTTGGAATGGGGGTCCGTTTCTGACGAGCATTGAGGTATATAACCCGAAAACCAACCGTTGGAAAAAGAAAAATGGGATGCCAGATGTTAGGGTATCGTTCTCGACGGTTGTTCTTGGGAATGTGGTCTATCTTATTGGAGGTTATATGTGGCAAAACGGGGTTCTTGAGTATCTTGCGGCTGTGGATACTTATAACGCAGAGACAGAGGAATGGCGTGATATTCCACCAATGCCGATCCCACTCAGGCCTTTAGGATCAGCGATAGTAAACGGCGAAATCTATGTCTTAGGGGGCATCGGAAAAAATAGGGAATTTTTCACCAACGTCATTGTATTCGACACCGGTTTTCGTGCCGTAGAGGCGATGAACAAACTATCCACGCTTTGGGGTGAACTTAAAGGCAAACGTACACCTCAACCTTAGTGTCAGAAACCTGAGGCTATAAGTTAAACTTTTATTTGATAAAGAAAGGAGGTGAAATCGAATGCAAACTCATATAGCAGAACTGACGAAGCAACGTCTTAGTGCCTTTTTCGTTAAAGAGGATGGACATGTTGCTCATAAGAATGCGTTAGTCGCTGGGGCTGTCGCGACAGGAGCAATCTTCGCTTCAATGTTAATTACCCCTGAGACAGCATCCGCTGGTTATTGGTGCGGTGATCCTGAAAACGCTGTGTTTTGTGAGGATGATCAATTTTGTTGCACTAGCTTTGGTGTTGCTGAGTGTAAAGATGACCTTCCGTGCTGGTGATTTTCGCTAACCTATTCTGATTGGGCATGAGTTTTTATCCTTAGGACTTACACAGTTGGTTTAGAAATCCAGTAAATAAAATAGGTTTAGGGGTGAAAAATAGTAAATCTCACTCCGCATTCTAAATTTGTGTAAACCCGATCCTTTCATACACAAGAATGTTTTAGTCGCTGGCACTGTCGCGAGTGGTGCAATCCGATTATTTACGTTGATAGGAAGAACCGATGATGTTCAAAGCACTCCAACATCTACGATGGGGTATTGTTAGTTTAGTTGTTGTTCTATGCTTTTTAACAATAGAAAACATTGCCGCGGAAAGGTGGGAGGTTATATCTGAACTTCCCACACGTAGAATGGATTTCTCCACTGCTGTCGTCAATGGTGAAATTTATCTCATCGGCGGTACCCTCCTTGGAAGCAGGAAGGGGCCTTTTGGAATGTCACTGGTAGAGATATACAATCCAGAAAACAATATTTGGAGGAAGGGCGCGGACGTGCCGACAGCCCGGGCAGCCTCTACAACGGCGGTGATTGATGGTAGAATCTACGTTATGGGTGGATATGCGGGGATAGACAATCGAGGTGAAAATTTCAAAGTTCTAAAAACTGTTGAAGTTTATGACCCGCAAACCGACACATGGGAACGAAAACAGGATATGTCTTTACCTCGCGCCTTGTTTGGAGCCGGTGTAGTTGCCGGCAAAATCTATGCCATTGGTGGGTTTGTTCACCCAAGAGGCAAAAAGCCTGGGGATCCATGGGGCATTGATCTTGTAGAAGTCTACGACCCTGCCACCGACACCTGGGCAAAGCGCGCAAATATGCTAACCAAACGCGCTGCTTTGGGTGTAGAAATTGTAAACGATCAGGTTTATGCCATTGGTGGACGTGGATGGCAACAAGTTGGGAATCGAGGCGGTACCTTTGTTACAGTTATTGAGGAATATGATCCAAAAACCAACCGATGGCGAAAGGTAAAAAATATGCCAGATGCCAGGCTGTCATTTTCGACGGTCGTTGTTGGTAGTAAAATATATCTAATCGGTGGTTTTGTTTGGCAGGACAGGCGCACTAAGGATGTTCTGACAGTGGACGTGTATAATCCAGAGACAGACCAGTGGGGCAATATCCCATCAATACCAAAATCTTTTAAGCCTTTTGGTACAGAGGCAGTCAACGGTACGATTTATGTCTTTGGGAATACGGGGAAATTTGGGAATTTTTTACGAGTATCAAGGTATTCAATACCGACTTCCGCGCAGTGACAGCATAGTGTCCCTACGCTGGGATGTGTTGAAAGCACAACATCAAAGACAACCTCAAGGGGATTAACGACTGCTACAACTGTCTAAACTTGGGGAGACAGGAAATTCTTGTGAAAAAATACATATTGCTTACGCTGATTCTGACTGTTGTTGTTATAGGTCCGTTTGTTTATCAGCAATGGAGCGAGGCGAAACGATTGCAACACATTAGAGAGACGAAACAATTCGCTTCTCAGATTCATGCGACATCTTTAGCAGACTATCTACAGCAATTGAAACAAATGTCACCAGATAGCACGCAGCTGCTTCTTTTCACGGGGAACACGCAAGCGCAGCTTGAACCGTGCGGTTGTTTCATTGGACAATCAGGTGGGCTACCAAGACGGGCAGAAGCGATAACTCATATTCGGGAAAATGGCTTTTCTCCACTATTAGTAGATCTCGGTGGCATCCAACCTTCTCAACCTCCAAGCATGAAGCCGCATTCGTTTGAATCAGATGCCCTTTCAACTGACGATGAGATTATTATGCGAGACCGGCAGCGCGTGCAAACGACCCTTACAGCGATGGAGATGATGGGGTATGATGCCTTTTTTCCTTTTGCTGCAGAAGCTGAGATTGTTCAGAATCAGAGAGTTGATGTGTCGTTTACATTTTTAGATTCGGATTTGACCCAAGATTCTGACTCGTATTTAATAAAAACGATTGGAGAGAAACGGATTGCGCTGGTCGCATTGGACCTGAAAGATTCCGCGGAGATAGCGTCTATCTCTAAGAAATTCAATTCAGTAATGTCTGAAGTTCAGGAAAACAGTAATTTTATTATTGGGCTGAGTCATTCCCCTCCAAAGATCAATAGAATGTTGGCACGGAAATATCCGAATTTTTCAGCGATCTTGAGTCCCGCCGAAGGCGAAAGCGAAAAAATTGGTGATGTCTTGCTGGCGTATTGTAATTCTAAGGGAAAGACACTGGGTGCGTTGCTGCTAACAGATGGAGAGTTGAACATTTCCTCCCAAGTTCAGCAAATTGCCCTAACCGAGCATGTCTCCGACGATCCGAACGTTAGGAAACTCTTGGATGATTTCTATCATCAAGTCGCTACCGACCATCAATTGCAGACCGTCAGTTATCGCTTGTTTTCTTCGGAACCTTTTGAGCAGGAGGATAAAAACAGTTATATCGGTTCTCAAGCCTGCCAAGAGTGCCATCAGAAAGAGTTCACCCAATGGTCGCACTCCTCGCACGCAACGGCGTTTAACACGTTACGCACCGTTGGCAGGGAGTATTATCCAGAATGCGTCACTTGCCACGTTACTGGTTCGGGGTATGAAAGCGGTTACCAGATAGGTAATTCTGGTCGCGAACATCTGGTTGATGTGGGATGCGAAACCTGCCATGGTCCTGGCAAACAACACGCTTACACACCACTGAAGGAGAATATCCGCGGTCAAGTTCCCGAAAAAGTTTGTATGGAGTGCCACACACCGGAACATTCTCCTGGATTTAATCAGCTTATCGAACAGGTTATGCTTGAGGTTGATCACAGTCGGCCTCAGCCGAGTCTCAAACAAATCCTTGAGCAGCGCATGCGTGGACCCATGAAACCAGAGGTTGAACTTTTTGTGATGTCGTATTGCCCCTACGGTGTGCAAGCAGAACAAGAATTGCTGCCGTTTTTTGAAAAGTATGGGGATACAATTGATTTCAAGTTGCGGTTTATTGTGGGTAAAGAAGAAACCTCTACGGAAAGTGGTAATGGACAGATCAAATTTACAAGTCTACACGGTGAACCCGAACTCATTGAGAACAAACGACAAATGGTCATTGCCGAACTCTATCCAGATAAACTTTTTGATTATCTCTTGTGCCGTGCGGATCACCTTGAGAAAGCATGGGTGAATTGTGCGAAGAAGGTTGGACTGGATATAGGCAGGATTGCGGAAGCAGTAGATGGGAAAAAGATAACATTGGATCTTGTTGAAGAGGTACAAAGGACGGAGGAACTCAATATTAAAGGCTCCCCGACTTTGGTCATTGATGGACGGATTATTGACGGTAGTCTTTGGCGTGGAAGAGTAAAAGAAACTTGCCGTTAGCGAAGGGGTGTATAATGTTAGTATGTCCGAAACCTACCACGCATCTACATAAATTCCAGCAGGGAAACCGTCTGTATGTCGCTGACCTGAGCCAATGCGTTGTGTTGGCAATTGATAAGGTTGTCTGGGAGATTCTGGATCTCTGTCCACTCTTTTCAAGTGAAGAGATCGTAGAGGAGCTTGGTAAGAAATATGGCAATGAGGCAGTCGTTGCGGCATTGAATTCGTTGGGGACAATGGAGGGGCGTGGGTTACTTTTTTCAAATCTGGCAACGGATAGGTCTGTGACAAAAACAGATGCCTCCCGGAGATTGAAAATCCTTGTTCTGCAAAGTGAACGCTATGCAGCCGACATCACACGGGCAACTGGTGGGGTGTCGGTTGCACATCACAATCTCATCAAGTCCTTGGAGGCGTATACTTCTCTTGATGTGGTGGGTGAACACGACGAAAAATTTAATGAGCATGTACAAAGCATCAGATACCAAAGGAGCGATAGGGCTACACTTCTAAAATTGATTGGACGCAATTACGATGCGGTTTTGTTAGATAGCCATCAAAATACACAGTTCCTTTCTTTCTTACGTTATGTTGATGCTCCTTTTGTTGTCCCGATTTATTCCGCGAGAGGGCACAATGGAGATGTTATTAATGCGGGGTTGCTCTGGTACGCTGCGATGCGTCCTTTTGATGCGTTTTTGGTTCCAACGAATTCAGTCCGGGACCTATATGATCGATTCGTCTGTGACAAGGACATTTTTCATACCGTATTCTTGGGGGTTGACCATAACAAATTTCAACCATTAGATAAACAACGAGCTAAGAATGAAGTTGCGAGGATGCTGAACAAGCCTGAAATCGCTACTTCATCGGTTGTTGGTTTCTTCTCAAGATTTCAACCTGAGAAAGGAGCTGGGATTTACATAAAAATTGCGAAACTTCTCCCGAATGCTTGCTTTCTGCTTACAGCACCAACGCTCAATTTCTATGCCCATCAGCAACTACCCCCGAATCTGATTTGCGCACCACAACAACCGAGGGATCAACTTGCGCGATTTTTGAATGCTTTTGATGTTTACTGCTTTCCATCAATGGTCGGTGAAGAAACATTTGGACTCGCGCTTTTAGAAACAATGGCTTGTGGCGTTCCACCGGTTGTGCCGCAGCTTGATGGACTTCCTGAGGTTGTCGGCGATGCAGGAATAGTTGTGCCAGCACAAGCTTATGATGATGAGATTGGGAGTTTCGCTGGAACGGTTTCACCAAATACAATGGCGGATGCTGTCAATAGCCTTCTCACCGATGAGAAGGCAAGATTGGCATTGGGACAGAAGGCGAGAGAAAGAGCGTTGACTTTTACGTGGGATAAGACCGCACAGAATGTGATTGCCTTGTTCAGGAAACTGAAACAAATTCAGCAGTTAGAGAATGGATATAAACGACCCTTTGGTATCTCTTTTGCCCCATATCTTAACAGCCGTCGAAGACAGATTGAAAGTCGAGCAATATTGAACAACATCACTGCCAAAAAAGAGAGACCGCTGATGAAGGATCGCTACGCACAATCTATAGCAGAGGGTTTGTCTCTGGCACTCCTGAGAAAACACGGCCATCATGAGGTCGAAGCCGTGCTACATTATCTTTATGGTCGGGAGAAAGCCAAAGCGATTCTCGAAAAGGTTCTTGGTTTTGAGGAAGCCGTAAACGGATAGAGGAGCGTTAAAATGATCCAATTTCCTCGCAATTTGCATAACCTTCATCAATTCAAACGCAATGGTGAACAATTTGTTGCCGATCTCGATGCAGGTGTTGTTATTCCGGTGAATGAAGTCATCTGGGATGTCTTAAATGCTTGTAGCGTTTTGGAGACTGACGCGCTTATTGACACTCTCGCTGACAAATATAACCATTCTGAGGTTTTTGAGACACTTAATTATCTTTCTAAGCTTTCAGAGATGGGACTTCTGTTTTCGGCACATCAAGCTGAGATGGAGCCTATTCGGTGTAATGAGCGGTTGAAAATTTTTATGACGGCAAGTATTTTGGAGAGCAGAAAGACGACTTCTTTTTTAGAGGGTGCCGCGAATCATCAACTGCTAAAGATGCTGGTAAATCATGCAGATCTTTATTTGCCTGTATCTGAAAAGGATAATAATCGCCGGGAAATTGAAGAGGGTTTGCGGGTTGAAGGTGTTCAACCGATTTTCTTTAAAAGTGATCGCTCATTTTCGCCAGCAAAGTTTATTCCAAAGGACTGCGATGGTATCCTCGCGCTATCACCACTGACTATAGGCGAACAGGTCTACCTAAAATTTAACACAATTCCAGTTGTCCTTCGTTTGTCCAACGCAGCTTTGGCGAGTCATGCAGCAAGAAACACGACTCTTGAGAGGTGTGCCGCGTTGAAACATTTCGATGCGTTTGCGTGTGATGCCTCGTGGACCCAGACCTTCTTTTCAGATTTGGTTCCCGATGTGGGGGTTTTTCACCACATCCCTTATGGTGTTGATACATCTGTTTTCAAACCGATGAATAAAACGAAGTGTAAGCACCAATTATCTCAAGCACTTGGAAATGAGGAAATTTTGCAGAAACCGTTGGTAGGTGTTGTGTCAGGACTTAATCCGCACGAAACGCTTCGCTTCATGCGAAAACTACGGTCTGCGAATCCTAACGTCAACTACCTTGTGATTCATTCCAGCCTGATGGACGATTTTGAAAGTGATGGGTGTGTCAACTTTTTCAATATTGCGTCTCAGCAAGACAAAGAGGCGAGTCCTTTCATCTTTAATGCTTTAGACGCATTGGTGTTTCCTGCAATTCTCGGGGTATCACCGCTACTCCTACTTGAGATAGTCGCATGTGGTATTCCAACAATCGTTTGGGGGTATTCCATCCCCGAAGAAATTTCCGGTGCCTGTCGATTTGTTCAAGTTGCCCCAAGTCTTTTTGACCCAGTTCAACTACCGGTCAAATCAATATCGCAGGAACTCAAATTTCTCTTTGAAAACCCTGACGAGCAAAGGCGTTTAGGGCAGGAAGGATTAGAGGCAGTTTCAGCCTACACTTATGAAGCAGCCGGCCAACGAATCCTCAACTTATTTCGAGATCTTCGCGGTCGTTTGGGGTGCCAATCTAATCCTGCTAAACACCGATTGTTGTTTAAGAAACATTATAATTTGGTATCTGGCGAAATTGAATCAGAAGCGTATGTGCTATCAAAGATTCCAATGCCGGTTGATTTAGAACAGGCAATTGCTATGACGCTTCTGGAGGAACATACACCAATGGAGGTTAAAACTGTGCTTGAGTCCATTTGTCGGGAACCCGGACGTGCCGAAAAAATCTTAGAAAATCTGGTCTGAAATTGAGGTTGGTAATATGCTAAGTTATCAAAATCTATCTATTGTACTTCTTCTACTTTTTTGTCTGTCTGCTACTTATACAGACTTACGAGAAAGAAAAATCAAGAATTTTTGCAGCTATGGTGCCATCTATGCGGGGATTCTTTGTCAAGTTATCTCTGTTTTGTCGGGAAGTAGTACGCTTTTAGGTAGCGTAGTTACACTTCTGGGTGGTTTCTTCATCGTCCTCGTGCTTTATTGGTTTGGTATCTTCGCTGCTGGAGATGCTAAACTGGTTTGGGGGGCGTCCCTGCTGATGCCGGTAGGGTTGTTTACAGAAGCAAACGCATTCGCTCAATACACGCCGGCTGCTCTCATTTTCAACATTTTTGTGCCTTACTGCCTGATTTTTGTTGTGTATTTGTTTATCAAAACCAAGACGTTGCAGAAGTGGGAAGCGTTTCTGGCAATCTTCCGACAAGAAGATTTTCGTAAACAAATTTTTGACCTAATTTTCCGACTCATTTTTCTACTTGGGGTGCGGGTACTTGTTATGCTCTCGCTCGACTGGTTAGGGGTTGAACTGGAACTGTGGTATCAGTTATTGCTGGTGCTGTCTCTGTATTTTATCCTCAGTTATTATGTAAAGAAATTCGGTCTGGAAAAGGTCCGTAACTATGTTGTGTGCATAGTCCTGATTGAGTTGATGGTTATTACAACACCTTGGACGCTAAGTGCCTGGTCGGAAGCTTACGTCCCACTTTTGAAGATATACCTTGTTTACATTGCCATCTTCTTCTTTGCAAGGCACTTCGTTCAAAATCTGGACAGCATGGTATTGGATCGTGAGATAGACCTTTCTGATTTAAAAAAGGGTATGGTGCCTGCTGAACAGATTGTTAAAACTGAAGGGGACGATGGAGAAGTAACTTATAGCAAGAAAGATTTTGCGCTCCCGAATGTGTTAAACCCGAATATTATTCTTGGGACGTTGCCGGGCGGTGTCTCGAAAGAGAAGGTAGCGGAATTGAAACGACTATCAGAAGAAGGTGAATTTGAGGATTTTGATAACAAGATCCGCATCCAACGCTCTGTGCGATTCGCGCCTATGATCTGTTTAGGTGTTATCTTGACACTCTTGTGCCGGGGGCCTTTTTTCATGTTTTTTCAATAAACACATATTTTCTCATGAGGAACCATCACAGTGGATTTCACGTTTCACTGATATTATTATGTAAAGTTAAATAAGGAGTTATAACATGGTGAGATCGAGAATTTTTTATATATTCACACTCCGGGCAAAAAAGAAAAAGAAAGATTTGCAGAAATTTCTTGAAACCCAATGGCTTCCTGCTCTACGAAATGCTCCTGGGTGCTTAGAGGTTGAACTGCTGGATACCTATCAGGATCGGGCTGGCTATTGTGTATCAGAACTTTGGGAAAATAGGGAGATACACCTAAGAAGCACGGCGAAGTTATGGCGTGAAACGCACACGAGTCTCATGAAAAAAGCTGGAGAATACGCCACGATCGAATTTCTCTGGAATTGTGTGATTTTAGACGTTTAAACATCGGATATATGACCTTACCCACGGGAGGATAGACAAGATGCGTTCAACTTTGCTTCATAGAATACAAGATGATTGGAGCAATCAGCAAGTTTCAGTTGCTGAACAAGAGGGAACCATAGCGAGTCTATCGCGCCGCGTTCCACTCTATGCGCGAGCGCCGACACGGATTGATCTTGCTGGCGGGTGGACAGACTTAATTCCGTTCGCGATGGAAAATAAAGGATTTGTGGTAAATGCTGCAATTGATTTACACGTCTACTCGTATCTTACGCCGGTTCTTGATTCGTGTGTAAGTCTCTATGCTGTGGACCTTAAAGAGTTCTTTCATCCAGTAGAGGTTTCGGCATGCCTGCATGGATTGAACCTACCGCAAGCTATTTTGTCTCGCGTTCGTCTTAGTAGAGGTTGTCACCTTGTGAGTTGGAGTGATGTTCCAAAAGGAAGCGGACTGGGGGCTTCTGGTGCCTTGGGTATCGTGCTTGTAGGATTACTCTCGGCTTTTGTGGAAAAGAAATTGAGTCCATGCCAAATTGTTGACATCGCGGCTGATATTGAACAGAAAACAGGAATTCCGTGTGGGAAACAAGATCACTACGCCGGTGTACTCGGTGGAATAAACCTACTACAATGTGATGGCGGATCTGTTAAATCAACTCCACTCGGACTGACTGAGGACGCTCTTGAAGAATTACAAAACTCTTTGCTGCTTGTCTATACAGGGGAATCACATTTTTCAGGTAGCATTCTTCAGAATGTTATTGACGCATACAAATCAGGAAATCGAAGGACACATGATGCCTTGAAAGCACTTCGTAGGATTGCAAATGAAATGAAGCAGTTGTTTGAGATTCCCAATTTCTCTGACTTAGGTCAACTGCTTGATGAGAATTGGCACTTTCAAAAACAGTTACATCTTTCTATAAACACGGAACGGATTGATGAATTGTTTGATATTGGAAAAAAAAGTGGTTGTAGCGGTGGAAAAGCATGTGGCGCTGGTGGCGGTGGATGTTTGGTGTTTTATTGTAATGCAGATCGTATAGATTCTGCAAGGAGGGCGTTTAGAGCGGTAGGTGCGCGCGTCATTCCTTTTCGTTTTGACTTTGAAGGTCTTCGGATGTGGTCTCTTGAATAGCTGCCTCTCAAAACGTGGCGATGATTAAAAAGGTTGACGTACTCCCACGCTAAGCAAGTGGATTCTTTTAGAGGCTTGTCAGTTCGCTGGATGGCTGTATTTATCGCAAAATTAGTTCCAACGGAACAAATCAGAGATGTAATCACTGGAGAATGTACCAATGGGAGAAGAAGAACGATCTTCCTGCGCTTGTTATATACCGGGGCGGTGTGAGATAAAGGCAAACGAGCATTGCTATGAACACGTGAAAAAACTGTTGAGTAAACTTCCAGAGAATGAGCAAACTGTCCTCGTACTCTATTCTCTCGGCGAATTGACAACCAAAGAGATTGGAAAATACTTAGGTGTGTCAGCGAATACAATTACAGATAGGCTTCAGCGGGCGCGAAAACTTTTACAAGAGGATGAGGTACGCCTAATCCAAGAAGTGCTCGGCAGCTTACAAATATCTGAAAGTTTAGAATACAACGTTATGCGGCGAGTCTCGAATATAAAACCAATATCCCTTTCAGTTAGGAAGGGGTTCCTTTTTATCTTTTTTCCAATTTTGATGATCGCAATTATAGTTGCTTTAGTTCTCAAACTACTATAGTAGATTTTAGAATTATTTTTATATCACAGATAGGACAGTAGAAGAAGTCGGGATTGGGAAATTCCTCCTACAACTCCTCCTAAAATGTAAATGCTGGTGTCTACCTCTTCAACAAGGCAATCTTTCATAGATTTCCCAAGAACGGTGTGTTCTCTCTCTCCTACGATGTCCTTCCCAAATTAGAAAACCTCTATGTTCTCAAAACGGACACCGATTGGATAGATATCGGCTCACCCGAACGCCTTCAGGCAGCACAACAACTTTTTTAATTTAAGGTAAACTTGATATACGGAACTCCGGATTGATATACTGGAGGCGGAACACCCCATTATCTTCTGTGCCTACGTAGAGTGTTTCACCAATCATAGCAAGGGAAGTCGCTGTAGATGGGACTTCTGGAGCAATCTGTTGCCACGTATTTGTATGATTGTTTACCTGATAAACACCGGTATCGCACACACCGTAAAGCGTTGAACCATCCGTCGCAATCCGATTCATAACGAGTATATGCCTATCAGTATCGCCGAGAGCGTGCCAGGTGGCATCATCGTATGAATTCATCACACCCGCATCCGTTGCGATATAGACAGTTGAACCCACAAGGACAATATCTTTAAAGTATGTAAACGGAAAGGCGAGGCTTTCGGTGATGTCGCGCCAAGTGTTTCCATTATCTAAAGACTGAAAGAGATGCCCATCCCGTTTACCCGCATAAACAACATTTCCCGAAGCACCAAGCGTGAACCCTTTTCCGTATAGCGGAGGCTCTCCCTGATCTTCTAAACCGGTGTAGTACCACGCTGTCTCGCCGAATCGCCACCTGAAAAGTTTCCGTCGGTGTTCCATAAAAACGGTTTCTCCAGCAACGGTAAAGCCTCCGTTGGTTCCGTCTTCTTCAGCGATAAGACTTATATTTTTCCGCCATAACTCTTCTGTTTCACGCACCTTGACCCCCGTTTCTCTCGCTTTTTGGAGTCTTTTCCGCCATTCAATGGATAGATGGTCTTCCTCAAAATCTGGCATATCCTGAACAGGTCTGAGCACATTATCTCCAACAGGGATGTGAAAAAGTTGAGTGCGCTCACCAGCAGTGCTGCTGACATAGAGGTGTGTATCGGTTGTTTGAATCTGTGTAACCAGAAGTTTCGCATCATCAATCACACTAATGGTCTCCCAAGATTCACCACTGTCCGTTGATTTAGCAATGTTGCCCTCAGTTGGGACTGCGTAGAGGACATTTTTAGCGGTGCTTAGATCTTCAATACTGGAATTCGCGATCCCTGTCATAAAGGGGTGCCATGTAATACCGCTGTCCGTTGAGCGCGTTATTCCGCCATGATAAGATCTATAAAAATTGTTTTCATCCAACGCAAGAGCAGGAGACGGTCCAAAGGCGTGTGGGTCCTTTCCAGGATCCATCCACGTTTCGCCACCGTCATCGGAACGCCACATATCCCCAAAACCTATCAATATAAGCCTTTTCCCGACTGAAACGACCCTGATTGCGTTCGACATATTAGTTGGATATTCCTTGCTATTGGGAGGTGTAATGTCGATCCATGAATTACCAAAATTTGTCGAATAGAAGACCTGTGCTGTAGGGCTATGCAGCAGATCTGTGGTTGTCCCGACGTAGATTCTATCCTCAGAGACTGTTAATGAACGAATACTGTGTTCTGTCGGTACCGGCAATTTTTTCCAATCATTGGTAAATCGGAAAAGTCCTCGGCTTGTTCCGACAAACAAGGTGTTGTCAACGGCAAGCGCGTCCCAAATACGGAAATTGCGGCTACCTACATCCGGCGCAGTATCGGATTGCAACCTTCCTCCGATAGGGTGCCACTCCTTACCACCATCCCCTGAACGAAACACCTCTGTTCTAAGGATGAGATACAGGGTCATATCAGTATGCTGTGGACCCCGTGCTTGAAATCCATCTGTAATAACCAAAGCAACTGCCTGCCCTTCCGGACGGGAACCGAGATTTGTCCACGTGTTGCCATTATCCGTTGATGCCAAAAGCGCGTTGGATGTAACTATATAAAGTGTGTCGCCACGCTCTGCCATGATCCGACCGAACTCTTGATCGGGACCGCTGGAACTGGTAAGTTTCCAAGCGTCTGCCTGTGCTGTGAGGTGATAGAGTCCAGCTTTCGTGACGGCGTAGAGTGATTGATCGGACGCGAGAAAGAGCCCGGCGTTTGTAACTCCAGATCCCATCCCTTTTGCCTGAGTCCATTGTGGTTTTGTCGCGGGAACGTTTGCCTCTTTCGGCAGCAACGGTGTAACCGAACTCAGTCCCAGTTGTTGGCCGACCCCACTATTCTTGCCAGGGATATCAGCGTTTCCGAGTTGGGTTCGCGCATCGGGTTTCAATTTCAGCGGGAGCACAACGGGTACCTCTACCAATTCAATCGTCATTTCTGCTGTCGCATCTAAGTTGTAGGGCTGCTGAAAACGGAATAACGCCTGGGTACCGAAGCCTGTCACCAGAATTAAAAGGAGCGTTGATGTGAAGGAAAAAACCCATGGAGCCCAAGGTTTACCCACAGGAGGCGCAGCCGGTTGGATACGAGCCACTTCTCGCACGATGTTCGCAGTCAGGGTTGGGGGGACTTGGAAAATACCGGAGGCCTCACGAAGCAGTGCCTCTTGCCCTTCTAAGCGTTTGCGAGCACGATAGAGCCGACTCTTAATGGTGTTTGGGGATACACCTAAGAATTCACTAATCTTTTCACATGACATTTCTGCGAGGTAATGCATTGTTACGACGGTGCGTTCGCTCTCCGGCAGCTGCTCAAGGAGACGTTTAACGGCGGCACGTTGGCGTTCAAGGTCCGTAGCTTCAGCGCGTCTTCCGTCATGCTCGGCGTAAGAGAGTTCTTCAATTTGCGCTGCAGGCATTGCGTCTAAAGATGTTGTGCGTAGCTGTTTCTTTCGTTTCCACGCGATGCATCGCCGTGTCGCAATTACGTAAAGCCATCCTGGAAAATTGTACGGCGGTTTCAGCGTCGGCAACTTTTTGTAAGCTTTTAAGAAAACGTCTTGTGTGATTTCCTCGGCGATGTGGAAGTCGTCTATCTTCCGCCACACCAGCGTGTGGACCCACTTCTGGTATCTTTTGACGAGCAAGGTAAAGGCATTTTCATCTCTGTCTAAAACGCGCTGAATTAAGTCATAATCACTAATTTGCATCTCGATCTGCTCCAAAAAAATAAGAATAAGACTTTATTATATAATAACGCGTATGTGAGACCCAAAGGTTGCATAAAGTGCAATTTTACGAAAAACATCTCAGC
>JAJECD010000216.1 GCA_022822215.1 Candidatus Poribacteria bacterium
AATTTACAGTGACCAGCCCTTATATGCTCGCACGGACGCTAGTGGATAAACATTACGGAGACTTTGATGCCTTGCTCACTGCTTTGGCAGAGGTATTAGCGGCACAAGTACGCGAACTCAATTGTGCCTGTCTGCAAATTGACGAAGCGAATATACCGGGCAACCCAGAAGATGGCCCTCGCGCTGCCGAGGCGATTAATATTGTACTCGATGCATTTGGCGGAGAGAAGGCAGTTCATTTCTGTTTTGGCAATTACGGTGGTCAGGTTATCCAGAAAGGGAACTGGGCAGCCCTTATTGATTTCTTAAACACGCTCCGATGCGATCATCTCGTTTTAGAACTCAAACACCGTCCTGAAGCAGACTTAGAAGCACTCAAGGCAGTTTCATCAGATATTGTTCTCGGTATCGGTGTGATTGACGTAAAAGTTAACCCGATTGAGACCGCTGATGACGTGGCAGCGAGCATCGAACAAGCGGAAAAAATATTAGGTGCCGGACGGATCGGTTGGGTGCATCCGGATTGCGGCTTTTGGATGCTTCAACGCTCCGTGGTCGACCGGAAGATAGAGGCTTTAGTACAAGGGAGAGATCGGTACCTCGGTACCGCATAGGCGGATAAAGGAATTCCTATGTTTGAAATGCAGCTTCCCGGTTTTAGAAAATTCCAGACGATTTCTGCTGTGGGTGCCGGCATCGGTCTTATAATAGGCATTCTAATTCCGGCGCGTGCAATTTTTATCAATGAATGGCAGTGCCCACTCGGAAGTGGACTGATTCAAATTTGCGTCTTTTTGGGTATCGTCGGACTCGGAAGCGGAATCGTTGTCGGGAACCTCGTTGCTCTCATCTTGATTGGAATAGCGAAATGGCGGTCAAAAGACAAACAGAGGTAACAAAAACTTAAAGTGGACTTCAATCTTCTTCACTTCATCTTGCTTCTTGGGACAGGTATTGCTGCGGGTTTTGTAAACACAGTCGCCGCTGGCGGATCGTTATTGGCACTCCCGATGCTCATTTTTCTTACCGCCGATCCTACATTAGCAAACGGGACTAACAGAATCGCTATTTTCTTTCAAAACATCAGTGCTATCATGGGATTCCGCCGTAAAGGCGTTTCTAATTTTCGGTATGGTATCTTACTCGCTGTCCCTGCAGCTATCGGAGCATGGATAGGTGCTAAAATTGCGATTGGTACGGATGCTGCGCTATTTCAATTCATCCTCGCGTTCGTGATGCTTGTTATGCTCGCGCTAACATTGCTGAATCCAACAGCACGCTTAAAGGATAGGATTGAAAGCGACACCACAGGTTCCAAAATCGTCGCAATGGTTGTGTTTTTCTTTATCGGCATCTACGGTGGGTTCATTCAAGCCGGTGTAGGGTTGCTCGTTATAACCGCTTTGCGGCTTCTCACGGGTATGGATTTAGTCCGGACGAATGCGATTAAAGTTTTTGTTATCTTCTGTTATACTGTGGTTGCACTCGCCACTTTTATCGTGAGCAAGCAGGTCGATTGGACCTTAGGTGTGACATTAGCGATAGGGAATGCTACAGGCGCATGGATCGGCAGCCATTGGGCCGTCGAAAAGGGAGACAAGTGGATTAAAGTAGTCCTCGTTGTAACCGTGCTTGTTTTTGCAACGAATCTTGTGTTAGAACCGTTTGATTTAGATATTAAATCGCTGCTCGGGCTCGGTTAGCGGTTCAATTCTTGATACGAGAAAATAAGCCGATGGAGCGCAGTAATATGAGTCGTGAGTGTGAGGACCCCAAGCACACAGAGTAGAATCACAGCATTGGTCTGAACGATCGGAAATCTATGCCATAGTATCCCTTGTAGGAGTGTGCCAGCACCGAGCAAAACGATGCGCTCCGGACGTTGCATGAGTCCAACCTTACATGTAACCCGTAGCCCCTCAGCTCTCGCCCTCACATAACTCACTAAGATTGAACCGAACCAGGCACCAAAGGCGAGAATTATCCCAATCAAACTCTCTAAAGTATAAAAATAGATGAGGGCACCAAGAAAAAGAAAACCTTCGGAGTAGCGATCAATCACAGAGTCTAAGAGTGCCCCTGATGCACGCAAATTTGTCTGAGCGCGGGCAACTGCGCCATCTATCATATCAAAACTCCCACCAAACAAAATTAGAAGCCCACCTACAACGAGCCGTCCGGTCGCTACATAAAAGGTCGCAACGAGGTTAACGAAAAATCCAAAGAGCGTCACCATATCCGCCGTAATACCCAGGGCGACCATTTTATTTGCCACAGCAGATAGAATAATCTCAAGATGGGGTTTTAATTTTGCTTCAAACATTGGCATACCTCTCATTGAGACGGTAATTTTGCCGAAATCTCAGCACTGTCCTTAGCAAACACCTGCAAAGCGGCACTCCGATTCTCAATCAATTCTATGGTCGGAACAGCATCCGCTTGAGAGAGAAGTTCCAAAATTGCAGATGCAATTCCTGTTGGATGCTCCGCTATTTTAATTTTCTCAGATTCAGAAGATTGGATATCTGGAGATCCGATACAGACAACACCATCACTCCAGATGAGCTCCCAAGGTGGATAAGCAGCGTCGTAAGTTTCGTCAAAAACCGTAATAATAGGATGGGGTAGTTTCAGGAGCGCCAATTCAACGTTCTGAATCGCCTGTATATCGGCTAACGACGTTTTACGCTGCTTTGTCGCAATGTGGATGATAGGCAGGTTCCACAAAATGATGGGCTTTTTAAGGCGGCGAGCGAGGCCAATGAGGCGTAGAAGCTGCCGCCAGCCTTGGGGTGTTGTTAGGCTTTGCCTATCGCCTTGGACGAAGGTAACTTTCGTGTCATATATCCAAGCGAACCCGGCGAATTGGAAAGCCCCTTTACTCCCGACTCTATCGCCAGAGAGTGCGATCGCCTGCGTGAAGGGGGGTGTTTTTGCTTGGGTGTTTCCCCTGGGATATTCAGAGGTATTTACTGACATATACGCAGTACCTTTACACGATAGCACACCCTATAAAAAAAGCAGGGAGGTGGTTGAGACACCTTCCCTGCCTAAAAGGTGATGAGTTAATCTGATTTATTCGCCGCTACGTCCACCGAGGCTACCGATAATAAATAACCCAACACCGGCTGCGACCGTTGTCAGGAACACCAAGGCACGTTTGGACGAGGAAAGTTCCTCGTGTACACCCATGGCATTTTCAAGTATCATCTTGACTTCGCCGATTGCCTTTTGGTTGGTTTCAATGGCAGTCAAAAGCATCTTCACGTCACCTTGAAGAGATTCAATCTGTTCGTGTGTTGCTTTCGCTTCCATTTTCCGCTCTTCGTGCATTTTTGCCATCCCTGCAAGGTGTTCATCAAGGTGAGCGATTGCGTTTAGGATAGCATCTTTATTGGCTGCGAGGGCTTCTTTGAGGCTTGCAGCGATGACTTCACCAGATTGACCGACAGCGTCCATCAACGCCTCTTGCGATTTCAGGCTGTCCTCAAGGGCTTTAAGTTGCGCTTTGAGTTCCCCCATACTCGCGTTGAGTCCGCCAATTTCTGCTTCCAGTTTATCCCGCGTCGCTTCGGATTCGGCTAATTCCACTTTCAGCCGCTCCAGTTCTGTCTGGTACTCAGCGAGTTCTTCCTCCGCAATCTCAACGACATCTTTTGCCATAGAGACCGGAATCCGCAACTTTTCACCCGGATAGATGAGGTGCGGGTTCGTAAAGTCGTTGTACGCGCTCAGTTCGCGCCAGCGGAGTGGATCTTCAAGATGCTGTTGGCAGAGATCCCAGAGCGTATCGCCTTTTTCAATCGTAATGAGCATTGTATCGTCATCGCCATCATGCGGTGTGATTTTCGCCGAGGCGGATAACACATAAACGCCACTGAGTGCTGCGCAGATGTACAGAATCAGTGCTAACTTTAGCGTGCCTCTTATCATTTTCATCGATTTTCTCCTTTAGTAACTATAAGAGAGGGAAGCAAAGTGAGTTGATCCGACTCCGTTGATTTCACCAGCCATACCGTCTTGAATGGCATAATCAATCTGCAGCCCACCGATGTTCACCCCAAACCCACCGAAGAGGTTTTGGACATCACGGGAGGCTCTAACACCACCGCGGATAGCAAACGCAGTTGATTTGTAAGTGAGAATCGTATATTCAGCACCGAGTTTCAAACTCGTGGCACTTTGATCAAGATTCACGAGTTCTTGCTCAATATCTGCGGCGAATGTGACGACATTACCCATATAAAGATTGTAGGCTAAGCCGAGGTTAATAACCATCGGTACGGTGTCTTCACCAAGGGACGCACCGAGATACTTCGCAGCGATGCCGTAGTGGAAAGTTGGCACCTTTTCCTCACCGACATCTATGTGCAAGGCATGTCCCATCAGTCCGACATCCACGCCACCAAAACCGCTCTGGCTTTCAACGCCTTCTGCTCCGAAGTTATCTGCCAGCATACGGCCCGTTAGACCGATACTGAAACTCCCGAGACCAATTCCGTAAGAGAGGGAATAGGCGTTGGCACTATAGGCAAATTCGCCACCATAGCGTTCATTGGCATCATATTGCTGGATGCCGCTGACCCCTGCGTTCGTAACAGCAAGCCCAATAGATCCCGCTGAACCGAGAGCTTTGGTCAAAGCAATGAAGTTATGGCTTCTATCGAGATCCAGCTGCTGCGTCGAAAAGTTGAGGCTTAAATCCGCTGCGGAGCCGAGTCCTGCTGGGTTCCAAACGGTCGCGGTGGCATCATCAGCGATCGCTGTGAAGGCACCACCTAAGCCGATTGAGCGTGCACCGGCACCAAGCCGCAGATGTGGCATAGCATCCACTCCGGCAAAGCTGGCCGGCGACACCGCTAGGATAAGAAAGAAAAGGGGTATTAAACCGCATAACAATTTCGGGCCCCGTTTGGAAACCCATTTAGCGATTTGTTCTGTCATTAACATTATATCCTCCTTCAGTGTCCACATCGGGAACTGGACAGGTGTCCAATTCCCGATATGCAGACTGCCATTTACTTAGCGCGTCAGTGCAAGTTTGAGAATGGCATACTCGGGTTCAAAACCATCTGCTACCATAATTTGACAGAAGTAGACACCTCGAGCCAAATCTTCGCCAGAAGAACTCGTGCCATCCCAACCAATTGCGCCTTTACCCACGTACTCGCCTGCGTCCCATACCTCATTATCAACTAAGACTCGGACGGGCCGGAGCGTCATGTCGTAAATGACAATGCTCACTGTGGATTGTCGAGTCAATGTAAAGGAAATACGAGTGTTGTCCTTGAATGGGTTCGGTGCGTTAATCGGACGCGATGCCAATACTGGACCTGCCTCACTCTCAACAAAGAAGGTAAACTCGTGGACCGCCATGTTCGCTTCACGGGCACCGCTGCTATCTTCAGAGACGTTGCCCTCTTTATGCGCCATGTCAGACACTTCAAGTTTAACCGAATGTTGCCCGAAAGCAAGATCAAGATCGGGGGTGTATATCACCTGTGATGCCGATTTTTGGTCCGGTTTGAGGTTAATCAGCTGGTCATCCAGAACGAAGCGAATAGAATCAACATCCACACCGGATTCAGCATCAGCGAAGCTTATCGAAATCTGCGGACGACGTTCCGTCAGGCGTGCCTCATTTTGGGGTGAGGACATCGTGATAACCGGGGCAGCTGTATCAAAGTCAATAGAGAAACTGCCTTTCGCCGTGGCAGAATTGCCGATCGTATCAGTCGCTCGAACCTCAATACTGTAAGTTCCCTCATCCAGAGGGGCTTCAGGAATGAAATCCACGCGGGTGATACCTTCAACACCGTCTTCACCATCATCTTCAGTATCACCTTCTACCACTTCACCATCACTATCCAACACGACGATATTTATTTCATCAATGCCGGACGCATCGTTAGCACTCGCCGAGATCGTCGGGAGCCCGCCACGAAGCGTTCCTGAGGGTGAGATTGAGGTAATCGTAGGTGCGACATTATCAACTTCGAGGGTGAACGTCCATGAATGTTGCGTTGTACCCCCTTCACTGATTGCGACGACCGTTATGGTGTGCGTACCTGCTGTGAAGCTATCAGCCGTCTCAATGCGCCCTTGAGCAATCTGCGCAAGTGGAATGGAGCGGAACGGTTTATCATTAATACCGAACTTCGCACTCACAATACTCGATTGATCATCGGTAACAACCGCTGAGAGCGTTACCCAGCTATCGCCTTTGACGACCCCAGACGGAGCGGCTGCAGAGATAACCGGTGGCGACGTGTCTTTGGGCATTTTTACTGTGAAGCTCACAGAACTCTGTGCCGTATTACCATCACCGTCCGTGACTTCTACAACAACCGTGTGATTGCCGTTGCCTAAGGCTGGCTCAGGTGTATAAGAGAACCGATTCCCGTCTACTTCGGGTGTCGCATCCGCATCGTTGATAGTAAATGTCGTTACCTCAACAGTGCCTGCGCCGGAAAATTCACCACTGATCAACGGTGCGCCGTGCTCGAAGGTCTGCCCTGAGGCTGGCGAATGAATCGCAACAGCGGGACGTGTCCCACTAATCCCGAACTCCGCGGAAGCCTCTCCGATGTTACCGAGTACATCCGCAACTTGAACGGTTACGCGGTAGGCACCACCGGGAAGTTCGTCCACACGCGTATAAACCAGCGTCGTGTTATCCGTCTCAATCGCGCTCTGATCAACTGCAATATCTTGGTCGCCTTGCTCAGGCAGGATCCGTGTCAATGCCACGGTCGGCCCATTACCGAGTTCCGTTGTCGCCCAAGCCAAAACTTCCGTCCCATCGCTGTCCGTTCCACTTCCCGCGCCATCTTCATAAGTGGCGTGAACCGTGGGTAGACTCTCCAATGTATGGTCTTCCGAAGGGATCTGAATGGTGACGACTGGCCCCGTGTTATCCACGTTAACTGTTGCTAACGGGAAGGCAACTGATCCGTTCCATTGCGTAACCACACCGTCGGGTGTATAGATCGCATCTGGCAGTGCCGAAAGTCCTGTGACCGCGAAGGAGAACGTATTTTCTGGATCCTCGGCAGCCTCGCTTGCTACTTCGCTTCCGTGCACAGCACTGCTAAGATCTCCAGCAGCCAACGAACCGTTAGCCACCATAAACGCTACAGTAACAGCATCCCGCAGTGGAATCGGCTCAGCAGGTGCGTCCGCCACGTCTACACCGTCAACTGCTGTGACCGCCAAGTCGCTAATATCAGAGACCCGGAAGTTCAGCACATGCACAGTGACCCGTGAACCATCTGTTTCGGAGTCATCGGCTTGAACGTTGCCGGATGCGTCAACAATGAGTGCATGGAACATATAGGTTCCATTTTCAAGCATCCCGACATCAACAGTCGCAGCGTCCACAACCCCGGATTCACCGTCAGCCATGGTTTGCATGCCATCCGCATTCGTTTGTACTAACCTGACGGAACCCGCTGCATAGGTTTCCAGAGCAGCTGTCGGCTCAATCGTGAGCAGTGCCATCGGTGAGGGAACTGTTTCATCAACAATACCACCGACCGTATAACTGCCGTCTGCATTGGCTTCAACCATCTCAACGACTTCGCCGCTTTCATTTACATGGGCGACAGCCGTAATGTTTGTCGGTCCAAGCGGTGCGACATCGTCTACGTTGTCAAGGGAGAACTGCGATTTCACATGATCCGGTGCCACCGTTTCGCTTTCGTTTGCTGCCGATACCGCAACGGCTCGAACAACATACGGATTCGCATCTAAAGAAGCATCCCGGGCTGCCGGACTGTCGGCATCAATCGTGTCCTCAAGTCCTAACGCGACGGTATCTATGTCAATCGACCACTTCTGATAAGAGTCATGTTGATAAATCAGAGCGTTCGCTGTACCACCGACAACGGTTTCTGCTGCCGTATGAACAAGATCTGCAACGAAGTCTGCATCATTCTGTAGTGCTTGAATATCTTCCGAAGTCAGAACCGCACCTTCACTGCTCGTGCCTACGTCTTGCCATTCAGAAGCGTCAGCGTCTTGGCGTTTGACTTCAAAGCGCATTGCAGTAATAGGCGGAGAAGTTCTTTCACCGAGCGAGTAACTATTCAGCGTCAGCGTTCCCTGCGGGGCACCGCTATCCGGGTTCGTTACCGCTGCAGGATCCGTCGTTATCACAAAAATTTCAGGTGCGGGACGGTACGTATTTTCAACCGTTACCGATATTTTCGAGCCGTCGGTATCAGATACATCATCTTGCTCATTGCCTGCCGCGTCAAACGCCAAGGCATGGAACATATACGTCCCGTTTTCCAAGTACGTCTCACCGTCAGCCAGTGTGCCGACATCAACCGTTACCGTGAAAACGCCACTCCCTTCGGCGGTTTCAGTAACTTCACCGATAAGCAGTCCTTCAACACCCGTTACCAACCTGACCGACTCGTAAGTGTTCCGAGCGGCTGTCGGTTCAATCGTGAGTGTCGCCACAGGCGATGCGACTTCCGGATCATACTTATCAACGAGTCCGCCAACGGTATAACTACCGTCTTCAGCCGTTTCAAAGGTGCTATCCGTTCCGTCAACACCTGTTACACTGATGTTTGTGGGGCCTATTGGGGCGACATCGTCGACGTTATCCACCGAGAATCTCGCTTCAACACCCGGAATCGGTGGGACTTCTGTGCCACCGGTATTTGCATACCCTGTTACCACATACTGATTTTCATCCAGAGAGGCATCGCGTGCCGCCGGACTATCCGCAGTAATCGTATCCGCTAAATCCAGTGTATTCACAGCGACTACCCATTTCTGGTAAGTGCTATTCACAGAAACGATAGGTTTATCGGGACCGACAGTATTGACGAGGTCTCCGAGGAGATCCGCGAGTTCTTGACCGTCAATCTGCCCCGCCATGTCGCTGCTCTCAATTGTCCACTCAGCGTCCTGCGGACCCGTAGCGGCCAAACGCACAGCACTAATGGGGAGAGATGTCCGACTCGGTGTATACGCATTCAGGGTGAGCGTTCCTTGTGGAGCACCACTATCCGGATTCGTCATAGTGGGCGGATCCACTGTAATCGCAACCACTTCAGGATCAAGCGGACAGATACCCGCATCTAAATTGATACTGCCTGCCACTGGATTCGAGTCGGTGAGTTGCAGCGCGTTGGAAGCGATAGCACGAACCATTACAGTGTCGCCTGCGCCTACCAATGCATCAAAATCAGCAACGTTCCAACCGACTTCAAGTGTTGAACCTGTTTCGGTGCCAGCGAGATCAAGTTCGCCGATGTTTTGCCACGCACCGCTCGCATCCATGTATTGCACCATAACAGAAGCAGGATGTGCTGTGCGGTGGTCAACCGTGACGGTTAATACAACATCCTCTGTCGTATTACTAAAGATCGTGACATCGCCAATAAGACCACTTTCAAAGCGGTCATCCATATCACCATCTAAGTTACAATCGCCAATCACAGCAGCCGTAACGCTCGCGACATCATACTCGGGTGCAACGATTCTGAGATGAGTCGGTTCAGCGTGGGATCCGAGATTGAAGAGCGTATCAATCCCCATTGCCCGGATACCATAGTCACCAATCAGAAGAGACATGTGATCGCCCTGAATCGGCATCGTCAGATGATCAGACGGAT
>JAJECD010000242.1 GCA_022822215.1 Candidatus Poribacteria bacterium
GTCCGTCCGTATAACGAGGAATTTTTTACATAAAAGGGAAAAACGCGGAAGGATGGAAGGATGGAAGATAATGGAAGATAGAGGAATGGCGGTGATATCCCTTCCAATCTTTCTACCTTCCATCCGTGTTAAAAAAGAAATAGGTTTCGCGCGATCCCTATCCAATCTAAAACGTGCTCTCTTTTGAGGTTAAGGGACACCAGCGCGTGGTTTCAAGGTGGTGGAGTAGAACTGCCTTCGCCGCGGGGGTTCCGATACGATAAAGTGCGTGCACGGCATCTCCACGCACGTAACGATTCTCATCGAATAGGACATTCTGCAATCCTTCAATCGCTCCGGGTGCGTCTTTACCGATTCGCGCCAAGGCGAAAACTGAATTCCGACGAACGCCTGGGTTTTCATCCTCTAATGCTTTCACAATCGCTGGAACGGCGATAGCACTCGTCTGACCCGTTGTGCCCAATGCCTCGATTGTCCGAGCACGGACATTACCTGAAAGGTCTTTAAGTGTTTCGATGAGTGCTGGCACCGCCGGTTCTGCTTTGGTCCCTAAATCACCGAGTGCCTCCGCTGCGTTACTGCGAACATATTCACAAGAATCTTTCAATGCCTCACGCAAGCGTTCAACTGCCGGGGTTCCGACTGCGTTGAGGGCGTAACATGCGTTTCGGCGCGTCATCTCCGATTCATCTTGTAAACACTGCACCAACGCAGGCACCGCCGCCTCGCCAAACCCAGGTAATTCATAAGCCGCCCGTAATCCTACTGATTCTGATGTACTGTTGAGCGCACTGATTAAACCAGAGAGTGATTTACCATTCGATGTCCCGTGCGCGTCGTTATCTTCTATTCCGCGATGCCAATCCCAAAGGTGTCGGAACATTCCCTGATGCTCGGTTGGTCCCACGTGTGTGCCGTTTGCCCACTCTGTTTCTTTGTTTGCCCAGGTGGGTTCTTGAGGTTCTGACATCCGGGTATAGAGAAATTTCATCATGTAGCGTCTCTTTTCGCTACTATTGGGCATGGCGCGGTGCCAGAGGTCGTAGTTCGCGAAGGCGACTGTTCCGGCTTTGCCGACGATGGGTTGTTCGGGTGAGATTTCTGCGCCTTCACGGGTGCTATAGTAGTGGCTTATCGGCACGACACCCGTCGGACCGAGTTCGAGGGGGGTATCTTGCGGATAATAGAAGACGAGTAACCTACGTGTATGATGCGACCAACGTTTTCCACCGTCTTGGTGCATCCCTTGCCCCTTGCTACCGGGTGGATTATAATGGGGATGGCGATGCGGTTGCATGTAGTAATCCGCGCCCAGTAGGCTCGTCAAGGCACCTTTAACGTTTGGGTCGTCAAGCACTCTTTGAATTTCGGGTATCCGCGGCACGAGGTTATTACCGGGATTGCCTTCTTTATCGAAGACGGTCATCGTTTTCTCATAGATTGCATCGTGAAACTGTGCGGGCAGATCGGTTGTAACGGTGACGTAACCGTTCACGATAAAGTGCCGCATCTGCGCATCTGTTAAAAGGTGTTCTACCATTTCTTGATCCCTCCTCTTTTCCGAGATCTGTATATCCATGGAACAATTATACACCACAAACGAAAAGTTTTCAAGAAAGAGGCCCATCTAAAGAAATTTTCTCACCAAATCCAGAATTGTGGTAGAATAGTTAGAATTAAGGCGAATCTTAACGCATAGGACACGAACTTGGAGGTTTTAGGATGGGACGGAGTTTTGAAAAATCATTGGCGTGGCAGCAGCGCGCCAGAGCTGCGCTGGTCGGTGGTGGGCAACCGCATAAGCAGAGCCAACCGCCGAGACCGGTTATGATTGCGGGCGCGAAAGGGGCGCATTTTTGGGATGCCGACGGGAATGACTACATCGATTATCTGATGGGATACGGACCGATGATCCTTGGACACGCCTATCCTACCGTGATTGAGACAGTTAGAAAATATCTCGTTGAACGCGGTAACGTTTACAATTTCGGGCATACGCTTGAGGTGGAACTTGCCGAAAAATTGGTTAAGATTATCCCATCGGCTGACAAGGTTGGCTACTTTGTTGGCGGTTCAGATGCCACGACGGGTGCGATTAAGTTCGCACGGGCATATACGGGTAGAGAAAAGATAATTCGTTCAGGCTATCACGGATGGCACGATTGGTGTAGCCACGCCCGTGGACACCTGCCGAGCGCTGCTGCCTCTACACTCAGTGTTGATTTCAATGATCTTGAAGGACTCGCAGACCTCTTTAAAGCGCATCCTGACGAGATCGCGTGTCTGATTATGGAACCCTCTGGGCACGACCTTCCGAAAGATAACTTCCTTGAAGAGGCAAAGAAGTTGGTGAATACTAACGGCGCATTGATGATTTTCGATGAAGTCAAAACGGGATTCCGCTACGCTTTGGGCGGTGCCCAGGAATACTTCGGGGTCACACCGGACATGTCTGTTTTCGGAAAAGCACTCGCTAACGGTTTTGCAACTGCTGTCGTTGTGGGTAAAAAAGAGATTATGAACGAGGTCGGCGATGTCTGGGTAGCCGCGACCTTCCACGGAGAGGTCTCCCTTGTTGCCGCTGCAATGGCTACAATAGCAGAACTTGAGGCGAAAGACGGTGTGGCATTCATGTGGAAACAGGGACAGAAACTCCTCGATGGCTACAAGGAGATGGTAGCACGACTCGGTATTGAGAACGCCCAGATTGGTGGTATCGGTCCGATGCCATACTTCGGATTGAACACCGATAGCAGCGATGAACGCCAACAACGTTTCCATAAAACCTTCTATGAAGCGACCTTAGATGGTGGTTTGTACTTGCCGGAAGGACACATCTGGTTCATGTCAATGTCGCACACCGATGAAGACATTGCGAAGACGCTTACGGTTTCTGAAGATGCCCTCAAACGCGCCAAAACTGCATAGGATAGGAGAAAAAAATGGCAAAAGTCATACATCACAGCGAACCCTTCATTGTTGATAAAAATCTCGGTTCTGCGCTCGACCTTGAAAACGCGCAACTCACTGCAACGACTTCTGACGGCACCCCCGTTGTCGCGCCGACGCAAGAGCAGAAGTATCTTTTTGATATGCGGGGCTGGCTCTTAGTCCCCGGCGTACTGTCGAGTGATGAACTTGCGGAGATGCAGGAATTCGGTCATCGACTCCGCCAGGATCCAGCGTCAATTCCAGACCATGAACGTTCTCCGCTTGGTGGTCCCCTGCAACGCTTATCGGATCATCCAAACGTCGTAGGATTTCTCAATGAGTTTCTCGCGCATCCGGCACTATCTGGTCAGGAATGCTACGGGTTCCGCATGGAATCGTGTAGTCTGTTTTATCGTACTGTCGGTGATGGTAACTTTGGACCCCACAACGGAAATGGGATGCTCCGTTTTCCTGGAGACTCTCACCTCTATCGGTGCATCCCAGGCAAGGCACACAGCGGGTTAACCCGTGTTGTTTGGGAACTGAATCCGGTGAAATACAGACAAGGTGGCACGCTATTTATTACAGCAAGCCATAAGGCAGTCTACACAGCACCGGACACAATTCAGAGTCCAGAGTCCCCTATCTGGGATACGTACGAGTGTCCTGCTGGCTCTCTGCTGTTTTTCACGGAGGCACTGACGCATAGCACCCATCAATGGACGAATGCAGACAACGATCGGCTGGCTATTTTCAGTTGTTACAACACAGTGAATAGCAAATGGCACGACTGGGATCCGCACCCGAAACTGTTAGCGGAAATGCCTGCGAAACGGCAGACGCTCTTCCGTCCAGTTCGAGCGGCGAATAATTTGATTGGGGAGACTTATCGGCACTAAGAAATTCAGAACATCCTCACATTTAAGTTTGAAACCTGTCTCTATAATTCACCCTAACAATTGAATATATTCCAAAGACCAAGAAGCACTCCAAAGGTGGAAATCTATCTTTGGAGTGTTCTTTATAACGCGCACATGAAAGTAAAAGCGAAACTAAGCCAGAATA
>JAJECD010000091.1 GCA_022822215.1 Candidatus Poribacteria bacterium
AAAGGAGTACTATGAGTCATAAAAGCGTTATGTTCGTCATCGCTGACGATTGGAGCCGTATCGCGAAGTGTTACGGAAACGAGGTTATCAGAACGCCTAATATCGATGCTTTCGCAGAACGCGGCGTCGTGTTTGACCACGCATTCTGTACAAGTCCATCTTGTGCCGTGAGTCGCGCCTGCATCCTCACAGGGCAACACAGCCACACACATGGACAATACGGACATTGCCACGGCATTCACGGATTCCGCACGCATGAACACATGCAATCCGTGCCGAAAATTCTCAAAGCGCACGGATTCGCTACGGCGTGTATCGGGAAGAAACACGTCGAACCCGCCACTGTCTACCCCTTTGATTATGAGCCGAAGGTTGATGCCAGAAGCCCTATAGACGTGGCAGACAAGGTTACACAATTTCTCACTGAGAACGCAGATAAACCGTTCTATCTCCATATCGGCAGCAGCTATCCACACCGAGCAGGAAAAGGGTTCGGAAACGACCGGACGCATGCCGGTATTCAATCCGATCCCTACAGCCCTGACGAAATTATTGTGCCGAATTTCTTGCCGGATGTCCCAGCTGTCCGTGAAGACCTCGCCGACTATTACGAAAGCGTTTCACGATGGGATGCCGTAGTAGGCGGCGTATTGGATGCACTGGACGCTTCTGGACGGGCAGACGAAACCCTTGTCTTTGTCACAACAGACCACGCTATGCCGTTTCCGGGCGCGAAGGCATCGAGTTTCGACAGCGGACACCACTGCCCACTGCTCATCGCCAGCCCCACGCAACAAAAGCGCGGTTTTCACAACCAAGCACTCGTTAACTGGGTAGATTTCTGTCCAACGATGTTAGACTGGTGCGGTGTTGCGCATCCCGACGGGACAGACGCACTCCCGGGCAGCTCCATCCTCTCTATTCTCGAAGACGACAGCCCCCATCCGGGCAACGGTGAATGGGAGGAAACCTATTTTTCTCACTGCTTCCACGAGGTGACCAACTACTATCCCTATCGCGTGTTACGGGGGCGGCGGTATAAGTACGTCCGGAATCTGGCGTATCAATTAGAGACACCGCTCCCCAGTGACCTGTTCCGCTCCATTTCATGGACAGCCGTACGGAACGATAACGTTCAACAACTCGGTGAACGACAGCGGACGGATTTTCTACAACAAGGGCGCGAGGCACTTTTTGACATAGAAAACGATTCAGCAGAATCACGGAACCTCATTGACGTGCCAGCCTTACAAGACATCGCCAACGAAATGCGTCAAAAAGTCATCGAGTTCAGGCAAAAGACCGAAGATCCGTGGCTTGAGCAGTCCTTCCAGGAAGGCGAAACGCAGGCGTTTTTCTAATAGCCATCAGCAATCAGCGGTTAGCAATTGGTTAAGAGACACCTCATAACCTAAAGCAGGCTTTTTAACAATTTTAGAGAATCAACGGTATGAATGCCGTACGGCATTCCCCGGGGGTGGACAACGGACACCCCGCTCAGACATAATCGTTAAAAAAATGCAAAACTACGATTTAGAAGCGATGAACGCCCGTATCCAAGCGGACAGTGGGCACATACAGCAGATTCTCACAGAGTCGGGAAAAGTTATCGTCGGGCAAAGCGAGTTGTTGGAAGGGCTGGTCATCGGACTGCTCTGCAATGGACATATTCTACTTGAAGGCGTACCTGGATTGGCGAAGACAACCGCTGTGAACGCCCTCGCCCAAACGATTGATGCCTCCTTCAATCGCCTACAGTTCACGCCCGACCTACTCCCCGCAGACCTCATCGGCACACTTATCTACGACCAGCAGAAGGGCGATTTCTACACGAAAAAGGGACCCATTTTCGCCAACGTTATCCTCGCAGACGAGATAAACCGCGCACCCGCCAAAGTCCAAAGCGCACTCCTCGAAGCAATGCAGGAACGACAAGTCACGATCGGTGGAACGACCTACCCACTTGACGATCCGTTCCTTGTCTTGGCAACCCAAAACCCAATTGAGCACGAAGGCACTTATCCGCTGCCAGAAGCACAAGTAGATAGGTTTATGCTAAAGATTAAAGTTGACTATCCTTCGCATGCAGAGGAATTGCAAATTCTCCGACGGATGACCACCGAAGAAATTCCATCGATTCAGCGAGTCATTTCCCCGAAAGATATTATCCGATTCCGAGAAGTCGTCCGCAGCATCTACATGGCTGAACAGTTGGAAAAGTATATTGTGGATCTGGTATGTGCGACACGTACGCCGGAAGCCTATCAGTTAGACGAACTCAGCACCTTGATTGAATACGGCGCATCGCCGCGTGCGACTATCTTTCTGGCGTTCGCTGCGAGGGCACGTGCGTTTCTCTCCCAACGCGGCTACGTTACCCCTGAAGATATTCACGCCGTAGGCATGGATGTCCTAAGGCATCGGGTCATCATCAGTTACGAAGCAGAAGCAGACGGTCGAGATGTTGAGAGTATCATTTCACAGGTCTTCGCGAAGATTGAGGTGCCTTAATTTCAGAAAAGATGTGCGAAAAAAGAAATCCGTCTTTTTTCAACAATTAAAGTTCATCGAATTCATCTGGTGTTAGTCCAGCATGCCTCAAGCATGCCTCAAAATAGACCGTAGCGTTCCAACCTTCACTTCACGATGATTTGGAACCATCACAGTACGGACCTCATGTTGAGTTTCACGGACAAACTTTACGTGACTGCCGCGTTGCCGAACCAGCGTGAACCCCGCCTTCTCGAGTTTGCGTTTAATCTGACGATAGGAAAGTGGTTTCATCGGCACCAACAGATACTTCAAATTTGCGAAGCTTCGGTATCACAGTGGGACGAGGAGGCTCAAAATAGAGTGCTAACGCCTCTTTGAGATTTTCAATCGCCTCGTCTTCACTCTTACCTTGACTCGCAACATCTATTTCTAAACATTGGGCAACAAATAAATCTTCTTCTTGCGAGATACTTGCTGTGAAGGTTTGCGTTTTCATAACTTCGTTTCCTCCGACGTTGAAATTCGTGATTTTGCAGGGAATAAATTTCTATCCTTCAGGACAAAGATTCTATCAAGAACGCCTATTCCTGCGTATGTCCAGCAACAGCCGATGCCCGTGCGCCTACCCCAAGTACCGCTAAAAAGCCCTCTGAATCGGCGTGGTCAAAGTCGCCAATCGCCTCCATAGAGGCAGTTTCTTCGGAATAGAGGGAGTGTGGGGCACCGCCTGCAGCGTGGAAGGCAACATTCCCTTTGTAAAGTGCCACTGTGACAGTCCCACTCGCCAATTGGGTGAGCGGCGCAATAGAAGCCAAGAGTGCTTGCGTAGCAGCATCGAACCAATAGCCTTCATAAACCTGCTCAGCGATTGTAGCCGCAACGCCATCGAAGTGTCGGCGCGCCCGTCTATCCAATATCAGTTGGAGTAGATATTCATAACATTTCCCAAGCAATTCCATACCCGGCGACTCATAGACACCGCGACTCTTAATGCCAACGAACCGATTTTCAACGGTATGGATGCCGATACCGACACCGTTCCGTCCACCGATACGGTTCGCCTCAAGTAGACTCTGAAGCGATGTGACGGGACTTCCGTTAACCTCAACAGGTGTTCCGCGCGCAAATGTAACAGTAAAGTGCTCTACATCGTCAGGTGCGTCTTTCGGATGCACCCCCATACCCGGCGTAATAAATCCCGCAGCGGTTTTCAGGGACTCGAGTCGTCCAGCTTCATGCGTGAGTCCCAGCAGATTGGCATCCGTTGAATAAGGTTTTTCGTGTGTAGCAGTAATCGGGAGGTTATGTGCTTGGCAGAAGTCTATCATCTCTTTTCTGCCACCGAAATTTTTGAGGAACTCAGGATCCCGCCACGGTGCGTAGACCTCAAAACGTGGATTCAGCATATTGGTAGCGAGTTGAAACCGAACTTGATCGTTACCTCTACCGGTTGCGCCGTGCGTCAAAATGGAAATATCGCGCTTGTCCATCTCCGGCAGGAGCGCTTTCACTGTGACGTGCCGTGCGATGCCTGTTGTATTCCAATAACCGCCTTCATACATCGCTTGGCACTGGACGAGACTGATGCCCGCTGCCGCAAGCGCGTCTTTCGCGTCCACAATAATAGCGTCTTCAGCACCGCATGCCAACATCCGTTCCCGGATTTCGGAAACGTCGCGTTCATCAGGTTGTCCGAGGTCCGCCGTAAAGCAGACGACGTTAACCCCGTTATCAACCAACCACCTCGTAATAGTGCAACTATCCAAGCCACCTGAAACAGCAGCTCCAACCGTTTTTCCTTTTAATGTATCAATATTCAAAGCAATCTCCAAGTTATTGTGTATAGAATTTACGCAATGTGATAAATAGAAATAGTAGATCGGTCTATCTACGGGGGTGGGATTTTTAAATCTTTACAAATTTTCTCAACAAGCCACTTACCAATCTCATTATGGCGAGGCACAGAGGTTGAGAGTTGGACACCTATATGCATCTTACCCCACCGTGAGTGCCGTCCGCCCTCTCGAATAAAATGACAACCATGCTTCCTGAGATGCCTAACCAACGCCCTTCGTTTCATATCTGGATAGTGATTTCCTCATGCTCAACTTTCGCAGCCTTGATAGCCTCTTTACGATTGTATTCTATCATTTCGAGAAGCGTAATTCGCAGTGCTTCAAGCAACTCGTCTTTAGTCCGTTCTTGGCCATTTACACCAGGAATTTCTTGTATCCAGCCGATCCACCAACCTTCGTCCTGTTGGATGACCGCAGTATAGGTTTGTCCCATCGGTTCGTTCTCCTTCTAAGAAGATGATACTACAAGTATAGCATGAATTTACAGCCCGGTCAAGTCAAATATGAGCAACGGAGTGTAAATTTGACCAAAAAAAATCCTTGACACCCTTTCAAAAACCCTATACAATAAAACCCCAAATAAGACATATCGTACACGGAGGTCTCCCATGCCGACAATCGAAAAAGTTTTTGACTCCCCAGGTCCACAACCCAACGGAATGCAAGCCACAGCAGAAGGGCTCTGGATTCTTGACCAGCAGACCAATGAGGTACATCTCGTCTCCTACGACGGCGATATAAAAAAGACGCTCGCCACCGGTTCCGACAGAGGCAGCGGGATCACAGATACCGGCGACACCCTCTGGCTCGCCTCCACCTACAGTTGCGAAATTCTCTCAACCGACCCAGAAACCGGCAAAACCCGCGCTTCGTACAACACACCCGGTGCAGGGCAGACAGGCGCACACGGCTTAGAATGGCGGGATAATAAACTCTGGATAGCAGTGCCACCCGCTGCCACGATCTACCAGGTCGACGTTGAAGACGGTTTCAAGGTAATCCATACGCTCCCGGCTCCCGGCGACCGACCCCACGGCATCGCATGGATCGGCGACGATCTCTGGTGTGTTGAGACGAACCATCGCGCCATCTTCCATCTCAACCCAGAGGATGGCAGCCATCTCAACAAAATCGAGATACCCGAACCGCATCCCGAACCGCACGGAATGACCTACTGGGATGGATATTTCTGGTACTGCGATGCACATACCACAGCTGTCTGCCGCGTGGCACTATCATAATGCAAACAATCGGACGGTTATTGAACATGCCCGCAAACCGAGCGGCGATGAATATGGCAGTTGACGAGGCGATGCTGCTTTCACAGAAAGAAGAACAACCGAATCCGACCTTGCGATTTTATACATGGTCGTCCGCAGCGTTCAGTTTCGGATATTTCCAGGATATTGCCTCAGAAGTTGACGTGGCGGCGTGTCAGGCAGACGGTATCGAATTAGTAAAACGGATGACAGGCGGCGGCACCGTCGTACACGGATGGGATCTCACCTACACGCTAATTCTCCCACGTCATACAGGTGAAAAGAGTATTTCTGAAGCGTATCGGTGCATCGGACAGAGCCTCGTCAAGGCATTTGAAACACTCGGTATCCCCGCAGCGTGCCATGCTGTGGAGACCGATGTCTCGCAAACCCGCCAAAACATCTGCCTAACCAATCCCGCCGATTACGATGTTATGTGTAATGGCAAAAAATTGGCAGGCGTTTCTGTCAGGCGAAACCGAAACGGGATGATGTTTCAAGGCTATATTTCATTAGATATGCCCCCCGCGTCTATCCTTAGACGTGTCTCAAGAGACAGCGAAGCCCAACAGATGCTGATCGAAAAATCGACAGCTATCAATACAGATGGACGCTCCATAACCAAAAACGCGCTCATCGAAGCAATATCCGAAACATTTAACATCGGTATTGCGTTTCATTCAGGTAAATTGTCATCGGCAGAGCGCGCACAAGCAGAAACCTTAGCCAAAACCAAGTATGTTACAGCAAAGTGGAACTTTGGATGACTGAAGAACGCAAACCTCCTAACACCGTGCTCATCCCATCGGGTGCGTTTATTATGGGTACCGATATCGAAGCCTTTTACGGCACCGCCTTAGCAAATTCGGAGCATGCCAAACTCGACGAAGCACCAATGCATGTCCGCTTCCTGGAGGCATATCTCATTGAGCAGTATCCCGTAACGAACGCCGAATACGCTGTTTTCGTGCAGGAAACCGGTCATTCCTCGCCACCACACTGGAAAAACGGGGACTTCCCACCTGAGGAAGCAAATCTCCCCGTCGTCCATGTCAGTTGGCATGACAGCAACGCATACGCACAATGGGCAAACAAGCGACTTCCGACAGAGGCAGAATGGGAGAAAGCCTGTCGCGGTCCTGATGGTCGGATTTATCCATGGGGCAATATCTTTGTTTCCGAGGAATCTGAATCGGCAGAGACCGCGCCAGAAAGTTCAGAAATCCTAACGGCACATCTCACCCCTATAGGGGTGCGTCCTGCTATCGTCAGTCCCTACGGACTCGGCGAAGCCGTCGGAAATGTTTGGGAATGGACTGCAGATTGGTATCAGTCATATCCTGAGACCAAAAACAAAAAAAATGTCGCCAATCTGGATGACAAGCACAAAGCCCTACGCGGCGGCTCGTGGTTGGAAGTCCGTGACGGAACAGCAGAACGTTATTTCCGGTGTGCCAACCGTCTACACGCGCCGCCAGACTATACCGCTGGAAACATCGGATTCCGTTGCGTGGGGAAGGCACCACCCGGGCAAGTTAAGTCAGTGCATGTGCCCATAGAGCCGCTCGTTGATTATATCAAGCAACGAAAATTGGCAAATCTGCAGCTCCTCCAAAAACGGACAGAGAAAAACAGTCTCAAAGATACACTGATTGCCGTTTTCCTTATCGGCGGCGCAGTTTACAGCGTTGTAGTGAAACCCGAGTTAGCATTGGGTGGGATAACCGCTGGTATCATCGGTGTTGGGTTTCTCTGTAGTGCCGGTGTCAATTTTTGGCGAAGATGGCGCGCCGTGAAGCGTGCAAAACAGGTAACTTCTGAAAATCTTGTACCCTCTTATTAGAAATATCTTTGACGTTGACGTGAATTTAAATTCGGTGTAAACTTTTCAGAAATTAATGCATCGCGACTCAAGGTCGCTTCCACAAGGGGAAAACAATGAACCCGCTATGTTTAGAACACTGTTTGACTGAGTCAGAAAAACAGCAATTTGAAGAGAACGGTTTCTTTGCGGTTGAGGATGCCATCCCCCAGGAGATGGTTGATAGACTGATCGCTGCTGTTGACCGCGTCGGAGCGGAGCATTTAGGTAAAGAGGAACTTCCAACCGATGCGCGCTTCAATCTCCTCGATTTCGTCGGCAAAGACGAAGCCTTTATCGAATTGCTCGATTGGCACACAACTTTCCCGAAAGTATGGGGAATTTTGGGGTGGAACATTAAGCTCTACCATTCTCACTTGATTGTGATGCCACCACTTCCACCAGAAGAACGCGACCAATCGAAACGCCTCGGCTGGCATCAAGACAGTGGTAGACTCAACTTTGAATTGGAGGGTAATCCGCGCCCAAGGGTATCCTTGAAGGTCGCATTTTTCCTCACCGATACATCTATTCCCGGACGCGGCAACTTCTCCGTGATACCGGGCAGCCAAAAATGGAATTCAGTTGAGATGCCTGAAGACAAGACCGCGGATCCTGAAAACGCAACGCCTGTCTTTGCAAAGCCGGGAACTGCTGTTTTCTTTGATCGTAGGCTCTGGCATGCCGCAGGACGAAATACCTCCGATGTCATTCGTAAAGTACTCTTCTACGGCTACAGCTACCGCTGGTTGCAACCCCGCGACGACATGACCGTGGAACACTGGATGGAACGCTCTGATCCAATCCGTCAGCAGATTTTGGGAAAAAGTACCGGTGGACACGGCTACACCTCTCCCGGTGAAAAAGATGTACCGCTCCGCACGTGGATTCAGGAAAACCTCGGTCCCGAGGCGGTGGCGCGTTAGCACACAAAACCGACGGGCGGGAGCCACACCCGCCCTAAAACCGACCTCCAATAAAATCCCAACGGAAATTAAAACTCCCAAGAAATTAAATCCGCCTACTTTACCATTTGTTTGGCAATTCCAGAAAAGAAAATTGTATACTTTCTATTGCATAACACCACACACAATTTTCTAAAACACCCAAGAGAGCAGCCACGAACTTCATGTAAACATTTCGCTGGCTGCCAACGTTTGCATACGTCGAAAACTCTCCGCTAAGAGATAAAGGAAAGGAGTTGCCAATCGCCATGAAAACATTTCTTTGCTTGCTAACGTTCCTCTTCGTGCCAACTATCGCCTTTTCCCAAACAGGCATCATCGACGGCACCGTCTATAACAATATCACACAGGAACCGTTAGTAGATGCAGAAGTCCGAATTGTTCAGACTGATGAACGTCAAAAAACAGATGAAAATGGAAAGTTCGTTTTCAGTACCGTTCCCGAGGGTGCCTACACTTTAGTTATAACTTCATCTGATACCGAATTAACACAGGAAACCTCAATTCTCGTTGTAGCCGGAGAGACCTCAAAACCAGAGATTTACGTCGGTACAGCGCAGTACCGCCTTGACGAGGTCGAGGTAACCGGTGAACGTGACCCGAAAACCGTCAGCAAAAAAAGCATTCAATCACAAGAAATTACACGCCTACCCGGCACAGGGGGCGACGCGCTCCGCGCCCTACCCGCTATCCCAGGCATTGGGGTCGCAAACGATTTTAGCGGCGCACTCTATATTCGAGGCGGCTCCGATGAAGATAACCTCTATTACTTCGATAGGGTCCCTGTCGGTTATCCTTACCACTTTGGTGGACTCGTCTCGTCCTTAAGCTCCGAAATTATCGATCGAATTGATGTCTACGCCGGTGGTTATGGTGCCGAGTATGGCGTGGATTCCCAAGCCGTCATTGATATCTACTCACAGGACAATAGCCGCGCGAATTTGGGTGGAAAGTTTAATCTCAACCTGCTCTACTCAGAGGGACTCCTTGAAGGCAAAATCGGTGAAAACGGGTTCTGGTACGCAGCGGGGCGTAGAAGCTACATTGACCTATTCATCGGGTCACTATCGTTCGACGCTGGTGCCATCACCGCTTTTCCGCGTTTCTGGGATTATCAACTCAAAGCTGGGTACGATCTCAGTGAAAAACATCAACTCTTTTTTAACCTTTTTGCCTCTGGAGACCAGTTTGCCCTAAAACTGGACGGTGAAGACGTAGACGAAGACTTTAGAGGAAACATCAGTTTTGAGAGCGGTTTTGAAGGGGCAGGCCTCCACCTCCGTTCACTTCTCACAGATCGACTCAC
>JAJECD010000195.1 GCA_022822215.1 Candidatus Poribacteria bacterium
TTCATTCCACAAGCGCAGCACAAGACACCACCGCTACAAATCCGCCACCAGTACTGACAGCAGGGAAGTTAACGGGCACACCTCCACAAATCGATGGCAATCTCAACGAAGATGTCTGGCAACAGATGCCAGTGGCAACAGACTTTGTGCAACTCCTTCCGGACGAAGGTGAGCCAGCTACTGAGCGATCCGAGGTGCGTGTTCTGTATGGCGACGACGCTCTCTATATCGCTTTCCGCGCTTATGATACGGAGCCAAGTGCAATCGAAGGGCAATTAACACGACGCGATCAAGAGTCCTTCTCCGATTGGGTGCACGTCGCAATCGATTCATACAACGACAAACGCACGGCTTTCCAGTTCGGTGTGAACCCGAAAGGTGTCAAGCAAGATACTTACCGTTATAACGACACCCGACGAGATCCAGATTGGGATGCCGTCTGGGACGTTGCGACCACTGTCGATGAACACGGTTGGACGGCAGAATTCCGTATTCCGTATACCCAACTCCGCTTCGCCTACACTGAGAAGATGACCTGGGGTATCCAGTTCACACGCGATGTCGCACGGAAACAAGAACTGTCTTACTGGGCACCGCTCTCCAGTCAAGAAAGCGGCACCGTTTCCAAGTACGGAACACTGCAAGGATTAGAAGGTATCAAGTCGCGTTGGAGACTTGAAATTGCACCGTATTCGTTAGGACGACTTCAGCGGGCAACTGGTGATCCGAACGACCTATTCTTCAAGGAAAACGATCCTTTCGGGACGCTTGGGATGGATCTCAAGTATGGAATCACTGGCAATCTCACCTTGGATGTTACAGTGAATCCCGACTTCGGTCAGGTTGAGGCAGATCCGGCACGGGTGAACCTCACTGAATTTGAGACCTTTTTCCCCGAACGCCGTCCGTTCTTCGTTGAAGGCTCTAACATCTTTCGACTCAATATCGGAGACAATGACGAACTCTTCCATTCACGTCGCATCGGTCGGGCACCACGCAGACAACCGGATCCACAAGGTGGATACTTCGATATGCCAGAGGTCACAACTATCCAAGTCGCTGAGAAACTATCAGGTAAAACCGAATCTGGATGGTCGGTCGGTCTCCTGCATGCTTCAACGGCAAGCGAATCAGCAGACATCATCACTGGTAGCGGCGATACTTTAGACGAAATCGTTGAACCTGCAACCCAGTATAGCCTCGCACGGCTCCAGAAAGACATCCGAGATGGAAATAGCGCTATAGGCGTTATTGCCACGGGTGTTTTCCGACCAACTGACCAAGCCGAAGTGTTGAATACACATACTAATGCGTTTACAGGAGGTTTCGATTTTCATCACCGTTTCTGGAATGATAACTTTCGGTTTAGCGGTTATGCCCTCGCCTCACATGTTGCTGGATCAGAGGATGCGATTGCACAGACGCAGCGCGCACCTGTACGATACATGCATCGACCCGACGCAGACCATCTCACGTACGATCCGACACGTACCTCCCTCAGCGGTTTGAGTGCGTCCGCAAATTTCAGCAAAATCGGCGGTAGTTTCTGGCGATACTACGCCGGATTCCGTACGCGGACTCCTGAATTTGAAGCCAATGACATCGGTTTCATGAGTCGCGCAGATTTCCTCGTCAGTTGGGCAGGTATCGGCTACAATCACTCTCTGCCAACACAATCTCTGCGCCAATGGAGTTTACGTTGGCACAACTGGCGATGGCAAACGTATGGCAGAGAACCCGGTAGCTTCGGCACTCGACTTTCAGCGACTGTTGAGTTTCCGAATTACTGGCTCGTCTCAACTTCAGCGAGTTATATCTTGGGTTCATTGAGTATTAGCATGCTCCGTGGCGGCCCAGCGTTTCAGACAGAAGATTCCGTTGACGGAACCTTAAACATCTCCAGTGACAGCCGTAAAAAAGTACAACTTGAATTCAGGTTTAGGGCACGTTTCCAACCCGAAAGCGAGTCGTGGTCCGTCAACCTCTCACCCATGCTCAACTGGCGACCTGCAAGCCGTGTCCAAGCGAGTATCGGCACATCCTACAGCAACAGTGAAAGTGATAAACAGTGGGTAACACGAATACACAAAGATATTGACCACTACATATTTAGCCGTATTGGACGACAAACCTTCGGCTTGACGGGAAGGTTTGACTTCGCCTTCACATCTAATTTATCGTTACAACTCTACGCGCAGCCTTTTGTATCCTCTGGATACTACAGTCAATTCAAACAGGTTGCTAATCCGAAGGGAGAACGTTACGTAGATCGGTTCAGTGCACTCAAAACTGAGACTGATAGCGGTGGTTATGAAGTAGACGTTGATAGCGATGGAACACCCGAATTTATCCGCAATCCAGATTTTAATTTCAAGCAATTCCGATCAAATGTAGTGCTAAGGTGGGAGTACCGATCCGGATCAACGCTTTTCGTTGTCTGGTCGCAGGGCCGGCAACACGTGGATCCTATAGGAGACTTCAATCTTGGCAGTGACATCAGCACACTCTTTGACACACCAGCAGAAAATGTCTTTATGCTCAAACTCAGCTACTGGCTAAACCCACACGAGTTTCTGTAAGAATAACCACAAGACCATCTACCAAAAGGAGATGACTATGGCAACCCACGAAACGCTTGAAGCAAAAGTCGATCAGTTGTTCGTTGAATGGAACCGTCCAGATTCTCCGGGGGCCGCCGTGGCGGTTACCAGAGACGGTGAGGTTATTTATAAACAAGGGTACGGGATGGCAAACTTGGAATATGACATTCCGATTACAACGTCAACCATCTTCGACATCGCTTCAGTCTCCAAGCAATTTGCGGCGTTTGCCATTGTCACGCTATCCCATCAAGACAAGCTTTCAATAGATGACGACATTCGGACGCATCTACCCGATGTTCCGGATTTTGGACACACGATCACAATTCGGCACCTCTTGCATCATACCAGTGGGCTCCGGGACTGGGTACAGTCGCTTTCTATCGCCGGTGATATAATGGATGATGTCATTTCATTTAAGCATATCCTGAAAATGGCTCGGCATCAGAAAGCACTTAATTTTGAGCCGGGGGCAGCGTATCTATACAGCAATACGGGATACAACCTACTGGCAGAAATCGTCGAAACGGTAACGAGAAACTCATTCCGAGAGTGGACAGATACCCACATCTTCAAGCCTCTCTGTATGACGAACAGTCATTTTCACGACGATTATGAGATGATTCTGAAGAACAGAGCGTATTCGTATCAAGCCGTCGAAAATGGTGGATTCAAGCACGCTGTCAACAACACAACTGCGCTCGGTTCAAGTTCTCTGTATTCAACGGTGGAAGATTTAGCGAAATGGATTCTGAACTTTGACAACACACGTATCGGTGAACAGACAGTGATCGAGCAGATGCACGAGCGGGGTGTGCTTAACAATGGAGAGCAAATCAACTATGCCTTAGGTTTGAATATCGGCGAATATAGAGGATTGAAAACGGTTGGACACAGCGGATCGTGGCGGGGATTTCGGAGCCATTTGATACGTTTTCCAGACCAGAAATTTGGGGTTGTCATCTTATGCAATCTGGACACCTTTAATCCACTGGGTTTGGCAGAAAAGGTCGCCGATATCTATCTCGCTGATGTGCTTGCGCCTGTAGAAGCATCTGAACCGCATAAAGCAGTAGAACCTACCGAGGAGACTAAGCCTGAATCTCTGACCTCTGAACAACTGGCAGACTTTGAAGGTGATTATTATACTGAAGAACTGGATACAACCTATACCATTTGTGCGCGTGGGGACGGACTTGTGGCGCAACACAGACGGCACGACGATATATTGCTGACCTACGCTGGGGACAATTTTCTTGGGGACGCGTGGTTTTTTCCTGAGATACACTTTACACGAGATGACACTGGACGTGTTAGGGGGTTTAGGCTGACAGGAGGTCGAGTCAGAAACCTACATTTTGAGAAAAAGACGCGTTAAGAAAATGAAAAAGCCAGGATATTCGGTTGCCGGTTATCGAAGTCGGGATTCGGAAATCCCTCCTACAAGAAAATTGAATGATCCTACTTGTTTACTCCTAAAATTGACATATTTCTCCAGAAGGTGTATAATTGATCGTATTAGATGGCATAAACGGGAGGGAAAAGATGACAAAAACAGAAACCCGCAAACACCAGAAACCATCCGTTATCGACTGTGATGTGCATAACACGCTCGCTTCCGAGAAGGTGTTGTACCCCTATCTCTCCGAACGGTGGCGTAAACATCACAGTATGGTAGGCACAACCGATCGCGTTGGCGCATATATCCCTCGCGCGCACCCTTTCGGCGCGAGATACGATGCCTGGACTCCCTCCGGACACCGTCCGGGATCCGATCTTGACTTTCTGCGCGAGCAGCTACTGGACGCGTTCAACATCGAATACGGTATCCTTAACTGCTTGACACCGGTCTGTGAAATGCCGAACCTCGCATTTGCAGCAGCATGGGCAAGAGCGGTAAATGACTGGCAAATCGAAGAGTGGCTTGAAAAAGAACCGAGACTCCGTGCCTCAATGATTGTTGCATGCGATGACGCTGAATTCACTACGACGGAGATCGAGCGACTCGCAGGACATCCAGGATTTGTGCAAATATTGCTGCTTGCCCGAACGATGGAACCGCTCGGACGCCGTAGATACTGGAAGATGTACGAGGCGGCGGTGGAACACGACCTGCCCATCGGCATTCACTTCACGGGTGTTGGTGTAGGACCGATTACTGCTGTCGGTAGACCCTCGCACTACATCGAAGACCACGCTGGAATGACACAAGCGTTTCAGACACAGGTCACCAGTCTTGTCTGCGAAGGGGTTTTTGAACAATTCCCGACGCTGAAGGTTGTCCTCATTGAAGGCGGTTTCGCTTGGCTGCCACCGCTGATGTGGCGACTCGACCGGTCATGGAAAAAACTACGCGACGAAGTGCCTGAACTGAAACGGTTGCCTTCGGAGTATATCCGCGAGCATTTCTGGATTACCACACAACCGATTGAAGAGCCTCCAAAACAAGAATACTTCGACCAACTTCTGGCGCAGCTTGCCTTAGATGATAAGTTGATGTTCGCAACTGACTATCCACACTGGGACTTTGACTCACCGGAACAGGCACTCCCGAAAAATCTCTCGCCGTCTCTCAAACGGAAAATCATGGGAGAAAATGCGCGTGCTTTTTATCGGTTTTAGAAACATCTGTTTGCTGGGTAATAGGTATTGTAGACGGGTTTATTAGCTGGATTCATCCGTTGAAAAACAGCAATGTCGTAAAAACAAAATGCCGGTTTGAGTTACCCCAAATCCGGCACTTTAGGACAGTATAACGTTAGACTCTCGGCAAATCGTCAGCGAGGAGTGCCTCAGAAACAGACTTTTTCGCTGACTCGCGCTCTGGACGCTCAACATGGAAATAACGGAACCAATCTTTGAAATCTTCGGAGAGGAAATGGCCTTCATACTCTTCTCTGAACCGGTCGTGGAACTCTTCCATATAGACTCGCAGATAAGCACTGGCACGCTCAAGTGCTTTCCAATCAAAAAGGTTTGAGGGCATCTCAACGACCCCGCCTTCAAGCATATTCCGCCGCATCTCTAAGTAGTAGGCATAGCGAGCCCCCATTATAAAATCAACCAGTCTGTCAATAACCTTTGCGGGAATCTCAGTGAGGTGTCCTTTTAAAAATTTACGCTGAACTCCCATCTCCCTTTCCAGATCTCGGTTGAGCATAAATCCGATAACAACATCAAAAATTTTGTCTACTGCTTTCATTCGTTTTTGTTTGTCCTTTACTATAATAAGAAATTATAAACGCACTATCCCATTAGGGACCCAATTAACGCGATTTCCATTTTTGTGGATACCAATTTTAACTTTAACATTAATGCGTAAATCCGTCAACCAGAAAATTAGATTTAAAAAAATACCGACAGATACTCCGTTTTGATAACGCCTTATAAATACGCTCTCCCCGAATTTCAATTGCACTCCAATCTGAATTCTGCTATAGTTATATTATGCTTATATTTTATCTGGCAATTGCGGTGGTGACAGTCCCACTCGGTGCGGGTATCGCTTTTGTATCCCAGGTGGAGCAAAAACACTTTGGAAATGTTTTCGGCGTAATCGCCGGTTCAGTGCTCGGTGTCGTTCTGGTAATGATGATGCACCTCTACACGGAAGTAGGATACGCTACAGTCCTCGTGATGTGGGGTGGGTTCTTCCTAATTTCAGCGATTGAACACCTCGCAACACACCGACACGATGAACACGAACCGAACACTCACAATAGATGGAGCATCAACCTAACAGTGCTTGGTTTATCGCTCCACTCACTTGTAGACGGTTTCAATTTGGTTATTGCAGCGCGGGAAGAAATACTCGGTGGTGCGCTCGCATTCGGTATATTAATCCATCGCTTGCCAGTTGGGACGCTTATCACCGTCGCGCTTCTCCGAAATCAGACTGCTGCCAAGGTCCTCGTCCAATTGAGTCCACTGATATTTGGACCGGTTGCCGGTGCCTTACTCGGCGAACAATTGCTCCAAGGTCCTTTCGGAGCACTGATCCATTATCTGACAGCATTCGCTGCGGGGACGCTCTTGCACGTTGTAATGGACGGGTTTCGCGGGAAGTATACCGCCGAAAGTACTAACTTGAGTCGTCTTGCGAAAGTTCTGTTTGTTATCGGCTTCGTCCTGACCTTTTGCGCGATCTATTTTTTTCAGGGATTTGAGAGTGGACATGTTCACTAAATGGCTATCGGTTGTCAAGGCGTTCGCTACGCTCACTATCGGCTGTCAAGGCGTTTGCTACGCTCGCTATTGGCTGTCAGGACGTTCGCGACACTCACTATCAGCTGCCAGAAAAGAGATTCTCTTTCTGACCGCTGTCCGCCGGTCACTGATGGCAGCTTTGCTAACGACTGTCTTCTGTAGTGTCGTGTTCGTCTCCGCAGCAAGGAGTAACGAGATTCCGATTGCAGTGTCAGGGACACCGAGGGCAACGCTTCAGATTGGGGCGAACGCTTCGGCGCAGGAAGCATTCGCTGCTGAGGAGATCCAGACCTTTATCGAGCAATTCACGGGTGCTAAACTCGACATCCGCACCAATCGACAACAGACAGAAACGCCAACGGTGATTGTGTTAGGCACGCCAGAATCGAACCCGACAATCGCTCAATTACAGGCAGACACAGGACTCTCATTAGGGGAAGCACTTGGAGATGAAGGCTATCATATCAAAACAATAGAAGTTGGGACTGAAATCGTTATCGTTGTCACTGCACATACAGAAAGAGGGGTCATCTACGGTGCGTACGGTTTCATCGAAAACTGTATTACAGCGTTGACAGGTTTGACACCCGTGCATCCAGAGGTAGCAGTTGCGAAGGCGCGAGCACTGCTCGTGCCGTTTATGGATGAGACATCGGCTCCGTTTTATCCCGTGCGCGCCGTGTTAGAGATAGAAGATCCGGACTGGCTGGCGCGTCACCGCGTCAACATGAGTGGCGGTGAAGGCGTGTGGACTGGGACTGGCATTGAAGACGGGTTTGGAACGGCGTTCAAATATGTTGACACACCTGCATTTGAGGCGTTGCAAGATGAACCGATAGGGCAGCGCCGCGAACGTATTGCGATCCTACAAGAGCGATTCGATGCCCTGAAACGGCGCGGGATTGATGCCTATCTCTTTATGTACGTAACGGGCGAACCGACAGAGGCATTGATCCGACAACGTCCTGATGTCCTGGGACCCACGGTCGCCTACGGTGCGTCTCGGAACGAAGTGTCTTATCGTCCGTTTTGCTGGTCAAAGCCTGAATTTCATACGCTTGCGAGGGAACTGATTCAGGCGATCGTGCGTACCTATCCCGGGCTTGGTGGCTTTCATCTCCGTTCTTGGGGGCACGAGACGCGGGCGTGCGATTGCCCGGATTGTGGCGACAGAACGGAACAGGGTCAAGCCAAACTCTGGCAGGTCTATTTCACAATCATTAACGCAGCACTACAGATACGCCCGGATTTCAAATTTTACATCTCTGGGTATGACAGCAGCTGGCTTAAGGACGCAGCGGGTGTTTACGCACGACAGTTACCGAAAGGTACGATCTTCTCGCAAAAGTGGGGGGCGGATGGCGAACCGGTTGCTGATGCGGGTGTGCCGATTCCGCAAATCAGAGCACTCGGTGAAATGGGGCATCGCTTCATAATTCTCTCACACGAAGTGGAAGAGGTAATGCCGCTCTGGATGGTGGAAAGTGATCTGTTTGTGCAAGGGGTTCGACAACTCGCCAATAACCCAGAAGTTATCGGTTTAAGTGGGTTCACTGTTCAAGGTGCGACCCAAGGTTTGGGATATCTGGATCGGCTTGTCAGTGCGCGTCTTAATTGGGACATCGAACTCGACCATTTTCAACTCCTTCAAAACGAGCTGATAGCCCGATATGGTCGTGAAGCGGGACCAAATATTTTGAACGCCTTGCGGGTAAACGGATGGAATATGGCAAATTATTTTTCAGATTACGCTGGGTCTTTGACTATAGGTGGCACGTACGGTAGCGGTTCGGCTGGACTTGCAACACGATTGTGGAATCTGATAGGACCGCGGGCGGTCGAAGATACGTTGGCTATTCCTGAATTGGAGATTGCCAAAGTTGCGGTGAACCGATTTACGGCACTTTTGGCACCCCAACAACAAGCCGCAAACGAGATACGAGCAGCAAGTGAGATCGCAGCACCGTTTGACACCGAAGCCGCCGAAGACCTACGCGATGCCGTTCATTTGATGGAGTTGTGGGTGCTACTTTTTGAGAGTCGTGCCAAATTAGTAGAGGCAATCACACTCGGTTACGAACTGGGGACGGAAGAGACTGTCCGTGCGAAACTTACGAGTGCAATAGAGTTTTCAAAATCCATACAACCGCATATAAAAGGGATTGAGGAGTTCGTTCCGCTTTTTGGATACTCACATCGGACGATTGAAGCGGAATTGTTAAGTACTTTAAACGCAGAAGTCGCTTGGTTGACGAGTTTCGATTACGAGACGCTTCAGAAACACGATGCGGATTTCTCGCCAGAGGAAACCCTATTCAGAATTTGGGACGTTCACAACTATCCGAACCCTTTGAAGCGAGAAACGACATTTACGTATCAGTTATCGCTGGATGCAGACGAGACTTCTATCACAATTTACACGACATCAGGACGAGCGGTAAATGTGCTGAGAGAGGTTTCAGGGAACGAGGGTTACAATGAGGTTATGTGGGACGCACGAGATGCTGATGGCATGTTGCTTGCCAATGGGGTCTATTTTTACAGAATACGGGCTGTTGCTGGAGAACAGACCGCGCAAACACTTGGACGTTTAGCCGTGTTAAGATAGCCGTCAGTGGTCAGGGCGTTCGCTGTGAAAGCCGAAGCCATTCTCAGGAATCAGAGGAAATAGCTGCCAGCCAATAAAGGAGGTCAATAATGCTTCGCGTATGTACGCTATGCCTGACGATTTTACTTTTAATAATGGGTTGTCAATCACAGACTTTGCAGGAACACCTTTTAGAACCGCCCCAGCCTTTCACTAATTTTGCACTGAGTCGGAACGGGGCAACTTCGGAAGCCTCACAATCTGTCCCAAATCACCGTCCAGAAGAGGTGATAGATGGCGATACCACTTCTGAGACGTGGGATGAAGGGAGTGGTTGGGGCAGCAGTTTAGAACATCTACGCACTTCGGATCTGAACAAGCGTCCTTATATATCCGTGACGCTTGCTAAACCGGTTGACATTCGCAAAATTGTCATGTGGACGATTGACTCCGAGCAATATCCGGCACCGCAATTCGGGTTGAAGGACTATCGGATTGAGTATTGGCACGGTACGGGTTGGGGACTTATCCCTTCAGGTGACACGAAAGATAAGCAGTATACAGCAAGGGATAACACCAAAGGTAAACGCGTTCATGAGGTCCGTCAAC
>JAJECD010000220.1 GCA_022822215.1 Candidatus Poribacteria bacterium
ACGCGCCTCAGGAGACTCTATCTCAATACAAACCAAATCACAGACGCAGCACCGCTCTCGAATTTGGACAACCTTGAGGTGCTATGGATATCGGGAAATCCAATCAACGACTTAATGCCGTTTCGCAAGCTACGCCGATTAAATCCAGATATAACAATAGACGTTGAATTCCATCAATTTGTAGCGGCAACGGGCATGACGCTTGCCGTTGAGAAACCTTCTGGTTTCAGTCCTAATCGTTTTACTATCCACCCGGGTGAATTCGTACTCTTAGTGCGTACACGTCAGTCGGGTGTAAACGAGGCTGGTGATTTCAAAACCTACCGTTCATATTATTCGGTTGATCAAAATGCGACAAACGCCAACTTCCCAAATCTTGCCCACTTTTTCCAAAACGGTGGACGGATTGAACTAATCACCGATACAAATCAAAACCCACTATCCTCCGAGACGGATCAACCCGAGTTTGGTGATCTGGTCATCTCCGAAATCATGTGGGGTCTTGATGGTGCTTCGATAAATAAACAGTGGATTGAACTTTACAACGCTTCAAAACGGACCTATACTTTCGCCGATGGTAGTTTAAGTCTGCGTTTTTCTGATACTTCCGCCAATCCATTGCCGAATACAGTGTTTACCCCTTCCCACGATGCTAACAGACAGGTAATGGTTATCGATCGGATGAGCAACATAAGGTCCACCACCAACCGTAAGGGCTGGAATCCGCCGGGGCAAAGCGGTAATACTTCAAAGAATCGGCCGCTCGTCTCAATGTACCGAGTCATTGATTACTCAACAAGAAGGATTTTTAACGGCACAGTTATAGACGGATGGAAAGCATCAAGTGGACGTGTGAACTTCAACCTACCCAATTATGGCACCCCTGGGTCAGAACATCTCCCGCTCTCTCCAATCGTTCTTATTGATGTGTCTGAACGTCCCCCCATGTTTTGGGTAGAGACAAAAACCGGGACGCTCCATCGGCTGACGGGAAACAGTGTAGAACGAATCTTTCCAAGCGTCCAAAATGCCACCAGCATCGCTGTGGATACAGCAAATGGTAAAATTTATTGGACAGAGAAAGTCAATAATACACGCGGGAAAATCCAACGTGCCAACATGGATGGCTCAAATTTTGAAGTTCTTAAGCGATTAACACGTGTCCCTCAAAGCATCGCTATTGACAAGATGAGGGGCAAGATTTATATGGCAAATGCTGGGGGCAAAATACAGCGGCTCAATTTAGATGGTTCAAATTTCCAATCGAATTTCATCACAGGCTTAAATTCGCCAGATAATATTACTGTAGATGCAGAAAATAGCAAAATCTATTGGTCAGACGGGGTAAACCTCAAACGAGCGAACCTTAACGGTTCAAACCCACAAAATATCGTCAAAGGCTCTGGAACCCTCACAGGCATTGCTATTGCCAGTGGCAAGGTCTACTGGACGGAAAGGTCCCGACCAAGTAGGGCTGCTGGTGGAAGAATCCAACGCGCTAATCTTAACGGTTCAAACATTGAGAAACTCGTCACAATAGACACATCTGTTCCGACCGGCATCTCTGTTGATTTCATAGAACGCAAACTTTACTGGACGAACTCTCGTGGAAAAGTCCGACGCGCAGATCTTAGCGGCTCAAATAAGGAAGATGTTGTCACAGGATTGGGGGCATCTGAAAATTTTATCACGGGCATATCACTTCAGCTGACATACACCGAGACAGGTACGGTTGTTGGCAGTCCAGCAATCCTTTGGGCAGATAGACAGACAGCCGCAATCCGACGCGTCAACGTTAATAACTTGAACGTCGAAAACATCATCGCCAATGTGCCCGAGGCATCGGCACTCGCCCTGGATTTAACGAGAAGTCAGATTTATTGGACAGAAACCGACACAGGTAAAATCCGGCGCGCAAACCTTAACGGTTCAAACGTTCAAGACCTTATCACAGGCTTGACAGGTCCATTGTCAATTGCGCTGGACTTGGTTAGCGGCAAAATTTACTGGACAAACCAAAACTGGGATCGCTTCACAGGTGCTATTACAGCAAGCACAATCCAACGCGCAAACCTCAACGGTTCAAATGTACAGGACATCGTCACAGGATTAGGAACTGTAGAAGGTATCGCCCTCAACACCGCCACGGGCAAGGTCTACTGGACAGACTCCGAAGTCGGTACAATCCAACGCGCAAACCTTAACGGTTCAAACGTCGAGGACCTTGTCAACGGCACGCGCTCACCAAGCGATATTGCCTTGGACGCTGCGGGTGGTAAAATGTACTGGGCTGACTACGAACGAAAAGAAATCTCGCGAGCAAACCTTAACGGATCTAACGTTGAGACCCTCGTCACTGGATTAGCGGGACCCTCAAACATAGTTGTAGACGCAGCAAGACGCAAGATTTACTGGATGGATCAGGTGTGGAATCCTGTTACAGGGAGCATCACCGAAAGCAGCATCCAGCGAGCAAACCTTGACGGATCGAATGTTCAAGAACTTTTCACCGGATCTGGTGCAGCTGCTGGTATTGCCCTCGGTACATCACAAACATTCACCGGAACTTCAGCGACCCGCTCTGCTTCGGACATAAACGCAGACGGCAAGGTAAACAACACAGACCTGATGTTAGTGGCAGCAGCCTTGGGACAAAACACCCCTGTCAACCCACGTGTCGATGTCAACGGAGATGACACTGTTAATGCTGCAGACCTGATTGTTGTAATATCGGATCTCGATGACGTTGTGAATCCTGCGGCACCAGAGATTGGTAGCAAATTAACAGCGGTTGACCGTGCCCTAATTCAAGCCGAGATTCGCAGATTACAGTTGGAAGATGAGGGTTCTCTGAAATACCAACAGGTGCTTGCGTTTCTCCAAAGTCTTTTAGCATCGGCAACACCACAAGAGACGCGACTGCTTGCGAATTACCCAAATCCGTTTAATCCTGAAACATGGATTCCATATCAGTTGGCAATTGGTACGGATGTGCAGATTCTCATTTACGACGCAAAGGGGACGCTCATCCGCCAACTGGAGCTGGGGTATCAACCTGAAGGTTATTACACCGAACGGAACAGTGCTGCGTATTGGGATGGTCGCAACGCTTTAGGAGAACGCGTCGCAAGTGGTCTCTATTTTTATCAATTACGGACAAACGAAGCCTCCGCCCTACGGAAGATGCTCATCCTGAAATAGCAAAATAGTTGTTGGTTGTCAGTCGTCAGTTAAGAGTCATTTGTAACAATCTTCCCCAACTTGGAGGATTCTAAGAGGTTGTAAATTGTTACAAATAACCGCTTAGCCGATAACTGATAACCGATAACTATCTACACAAATTCGTTGAACACCTTCACAGGTTTTCCTGTTTCAATGGATTCCCACGCAGCGACCCCTACAGCAATAGATTTTGCGCCATCAATCACATTCGGTGAAGGTTCCAAATCCTCCTCAAGACACCGCTGAAAATGCCGCATATAGCGGATAACTGTCTGCCCATGACCGTAGACGCTTGTGTCTATCTCAGGGGGACATGTTACTTCAAAAGGCTCTCTGGTAGCCATTTTATCCAGCAGCAACTTGACGTGTCCCGCTCTGTTGTCCGTAAAGTCCCCAATTACCGTCCCTTTACTTCCGAAAATGGAGATCTGCTGCATCGGCATCGGGGGATGGACGACATCGTAAAGCCCCATCGCTCTCGCAATCTGTCCGCTCTTAAACTTCAGGTTGAGAAAAAAATTGTTCTTTATAGGGTATTCCGGTGTGAGTAAGCCTTTCGTGCCGTAGGCGTGTACCTCATCTATATCACCGAGCAGACAGCGCAATAGGTCAACAGGATGCACAATACCACCAAACATCAAATCTTGCGGTTCATGGAGTCGCCACGGCGTGAAATCGTAGACCTCGCGCATGTCGTGGACGTAATAGGCATCCGCCAGCATAATGTCGCCTAAATCACCGTCATCAAGGAACTGTTTCATCGTCAAAAACTGAAGGTCAAACCGCATCGACTGCCCCACAAGAAATTTAACTTGATGCTCGCGCACGAGATCCACTAAGTGTTGCGCATCAGCTAATGTGGTTACCATCGGTTTCGTACAGACGATATGTTTACCGGCTTCAATTGCTGCGACACAGTGTTCAGCGTGCAAATGGTCAGGAGAATAGATTGCGATGACAGAAATATCCTCACGTTGGACCAACTCGCGATAATCTGTCGTCCAAAAATCCACACCAATCTGCGCTGCATAGTTTTCCAAAACATCTGCCCGTTTCGCACAGATACCGCGGAGTTCATACTTCAGGTCCGGTACATCTTTCAAAAGTACCGCCGTTGAACCCATGTTTGTCGGATTCATTCCAATAACGCCTAATCCTATTGCCATTTTTGTCTCCTCTCTCAATTATAGTAGATTTTAGAATTACCTTCACACGCTGTAGTCGCGCGGTTTCCCAACCGCACTGATCTGTCTATTTATTTTTAAATTCACCATAGTTAACGTGCTTGCAATTCTATCATAATTCCTACTTGCTGGCAAGACGCACGGGGGGTCTCCAACAAAGGATTTGCTTTCCCTACCTTTTTCATGTAGAATTAAAGGAAACATCTACACCGGAGACACAATGACACAAACAGAAACAACGGGCGTTACCGGCTATGAGACCCAACGAACTGACTTGAAACCTGTATACAGATGGATCTTCGAGTTGGGCGCGACCTGCCTTGTCCTTTTTTATCTTTATAGTGCAGGCTTTGGCAGCGCCAGTGAGCAATATCATATCGGCTTCTATCTCCTTGCGACCTACGCCCTCATTGGATTTCTCTACCGATGCCGCCAGACTTCCCGAGGCGATCGACCATCTGTTTTAGACATGGGACTCGTCGCATGTAGCATCTTCACCATCGGATACTGGATCGTGGAGTATCCAGATTTGGCAACGCGTGCGGGTAACTACAATCAACTCGATATCTTCGTAGGTGCTATTGCTATAGTAATTAGTTTTGAAGTAAGCCGCAGAACAGTCGGTTGGGCACTGCCTATTATCGCTATGATAGGGATTCTATACGCCCTTGTCGGTCGTTCCATGCCTGATGCCATTGCCCACAAAGGTTTTTCGATGCGTCGAATCATTGAACACTCCTTTTTTAACCAAGCAGGTATTTTCGGTATCATGGCAAATGTAATGGCAACCTACGTTATTCTCTTTATCTTCTTTGGTGCGTTTCTGGAAAAATCAGGGGTTGGACAATTCTTTATCAATCTACCGATGTCAATAGCCGGACGTTCGACAGGTGGTGCAGCAAAAGTCTCAGTTATGACTTCCGGTTTTTTCGGCTCTGTTGCGGGAAGTGCGATAGCGAACACAGTTGCCACTGGAACATTCACGATCCCATTAATGAAACGCACAGGATTCCGTCCGCACGTTGCTGGCGCAGTCGAGGCATCGGCTTCTGTAGGCGGGCAATTCTTACCGCCCGTGATGGGCGCCGGTGCGTTCCTGATGGCAGAACGGACCGGCTTGCCGTATAGCCAAATTGCGCTCTTATCTATTGTGCCAGCAGCCCTCTACTTTTTATCTGTCTGGGTGATGGTGCATTGTGAAGCGAAAAAGCATGGACTTGAACGGATATCGGCAGCAGACACACCGAAACTCTTCCCGCTCCTCAAAAGTGGCTGGTACTACTTATTACCATTGATTACGCTGATTGGGATGCTCATCGCGGGTTATACCGCCTACAAAGCAGCGTTCTTCGCGATTCTTGTCACGATTGTTGTCAGCTACTTCCGTCCAGAAACTCGGTTGACACCAAAGCGGATTGGGGAAGCGATGGTGAGTGGTGCAAAGAATTCGCTTGCAATTGGAGGCGCCGTCGGCACGATTGGTATCATCGTTGCCGTTATTGATTTGACAGGTTTGGGACGGATATTCCCGGAATTAGTGCTGGATGTCGCCGGAACTAATAAGGCTATCGCGATATTATTTCTCGCCGCTGCCTCTTTAGTACTCGGTATGGGAATCCCCGTCACCGCTGCCTACCTAATCACCTCTGAACTCGCAGTGCCGATCCTAACAACTCCTGAAATGGGTATATCTGTCATCGCTGCACACCTGATTATCTTTTGGTTGAGCCAAGATTCAAATATTACACCACCTGTTGCATTAGGAGCTTATGCCGGGGCTGCGATCGCACGTGCGGATCCATGGAAAACGGGTTGGGCATGTTTCAAGTTTGCCAAATTGCTCTACATCATGCCACTGTTATTCGCGTATACGCACATCCTATTCACAGACGGCACCCCCCTTGAATACGCCTTGTCCGTGGTAAGTGCTGTTGTCGGGACAATTGTTTTCTCAATGGTCACAATGGGTTACTTCATCCGAAAGACGCATTGGTATGAGTGGATAGGGCTTGCGCTTGCGGCATTCCTTGCTTACATCTACAACATCTGGACGTTCATCATTGCGATCGTCCTCATTGCGGTTATTTACATCCTCCAGAAACGTTCAGAGGCGTAGCAAGCGATTTTAAGGTGTGTTAACAATTTCCTGAAGGCACTGTAAGATTGCTTCAGCAGCTTGCTGAGTTCGCTGCTGATTGAACTGCACCGCTGCCTCTCCAGCACGGAAGGTGTTTCCTCGGTAGTAACGCCAGAAAACGAGTCCTCCCCATAACAGCGCATCCGAATAGTATCTATCTAATACAGCATCAACGGTGAGAAAGCCGAGAGCACTGTTCAGCAAAAGGGCATTTATCCCGCCTCGCCAATTACCAGCATAGACCTGTCCAGCCCCAGGGAGAATCGTTGACAATATCCTTGCGACTCTGACAGACTTTTGTGGCACACCAACAACTTCATCAAAAAGCAGATCAAGCCTCTCATCAGTTCCCCAGTTTTTCAGGACCTCACGCGCCTCATCCCATCGAAACTGATAGATATAGGCAACTGCGCTCAAAAACAACGCTCTACGGTAAAGCAACGCAGACGGACTCCGCAGCGTTACCTTAATCAATTCCAATTGGGCAAGATCGTAATCCTGCGTGGCGATTAGCGTTACGGCAAGTGTCAACTGATATTTCGATTTCGATTCGTCATCTGTAGTGTGATATATTGCAATCCGAAGGGCAGTGATTGCCTCCGCCCATAAACCCTGTGCTCTGTAGGCGAGTCCGATATTGTGATACACCTCCGCAATACGTGCATCATCTGGATGAAAAAAGAGGAAGCGTTTGTATTCGGTAATCGCAGCATCGTAATTACCCTGTGCAAAGAGGTGTTCACCAAGGGATAGCGGATGCGCTTCTGCTGTTACGGTAAAACTGCAGAAAAACAAAAGTGATGCCATTAAGAAAAGAGGTATAGAACGACTTAAAGGTATGGACACTCGGAATGTTTCTCCATAGTCTGATAGAATACCGTAATGAAAACCGAACCAACGGAAACAAGTATATCCGTCTTTACACCGCATGTCAAGCCGAATTAGCCTTTATATTTTTAGGAACGAACTTTTTTCAAACTCGCATGTCTAAATTTTATGTGAATCTAATTGCTCTAAACTTCAAACAATTTTGTTGATACCAACATGGTATAAAAAAATAAAAGCCGATAATTATACGGAATTAAATACACCTAACTCTACTAACCAAAAGAAGCATTCATCATGAAAATAGATAAAATCAATAAGCGACGGGTGCCCTGTGTCAATACACGTATGAAGGCGCTCTTTGTGGCACAAGATGCCAAACCGGAAGCAGTAAAAGAAATCAGTCTCACATGCCTCACGCCCTTCCAGCGTGGACTCCTCGTTACGGACGGGACAGTTACGCGGTTTATCGAAGCATATACACTCACATCGGTGGAGGTCGTGCTGTTACAACAGACGAAACAGACACTATCTACTGAACACGCTTGGCTGCAACTACCCGCCGAGGAAGAAGTTATTTCACGCCAAGTTGCTCTCCAAACCCACTCGCAAGACAAATCATCTCCGACAATTCACACTTACGCAACTTCACTCATTGTGCCGCAACGTCTCCCGCAATCTCTTTTAGATGGATTAACAACCAATAAACAGGGATTAGGTGGACTTTTACAGCACAGCGATTTAGAGACACGGCGCGAGCTGCTCTGGTGCGGTATCGAGACCTTAACGGATCTACCACCCGCTGTTGCCCACCTTGAAGGCGAGACGTTTATCAGTCGCGCCTATCGGCTGTTCGTGGATCAAGAACCCATTATGCTGATTAACGAGAAGTTCCCATTCTAATTCGCAGGAACAATTTTTCAGAGTTTGTGGGATTTGACACCACGTTCAACCCCACACAAAGTTACTATCCAAACAAAATACAAAAGGAGAATATTCTGATGAAGTTTCGGATTCCGGGCATCATACTCGGAATATTACTATTAGCGACATCATTCTGCTTCGGACATGGTGATAGAGAGGTCTCAGAAGACATAGAGGCAGTCGCATCAACTGGCTATTGGATCTATAACGACCTTGACAAAGGATACACTGAAGCAGAAAAGACAGGACAACCAATGCTCGTCGTTTTTCGGTGAGTACCGTGAGAGTCTTGCCAAGGCTTCGACGAACAGGTTGTTCGTCACGATAAACAGATTAAGGAACTGATGGAGCAGTTTGTACGCGTCCGTGTTGTACAAGGGAACGGGATGGACCTATCGCTGTTCCAGTTCGATTACGATCTCACGTTCTCAGTGTTCTTTATGAATGCCGATAAGACCATCTATGGACGCTTCGGTACACGTACTGACCTGGAAAATGCTACGAAAGATATTTCAATTGAAGGTTTCAAACAGGCACTTGAAGCCGCCCTCGAATTACACAAAGGATACCCAGAAAACAAGGCATCTTTAGCCGCGAAAACTGGACCTGAACCTGTAAAGAAAACACCGGAGGCGTTCCCGGCATTATTGCGTTATTCGACGACCTTAAATTTCAACCAGAGGATTAATCAGCAGTGTATTCACTGCCATCAGATTGGAGAAGCACAGCGAGAGATCCATTGGTATGACCGGAAGCCGATTCCGGACGAAGTGCTGTATCCGTTTCCCATGCCCGATGTTTTAGGATTGAGTTTTTCACCGAAGCATCGTGCGAAGATTAGCAAAGTCGTGTCCGGTTCCTCTGCCGAGAAAGACGGTTTCCGTCGCGCAGATGAAATCCTCACGCTTGCTGGGCAACCGATCATCTCAATCGCTGACGTGCAATGGGTGTTACACCGTTCACCAGAAAACACAGCGTTGCCTGTGACAGTTGATCGGCACGGTGAGGAAGTCAACCTTATGCTTACACTCAACCCCGGGTGGCGGAAGGGAAGCGACATCTCTTGGCGCACAACAACCGGGGAACTCCGTTTCGTGGCATTGGGTGGGATGGTGCTTGAAGACCTATCGGATGCTGAACGTCAACGCAGTGGTATTGGCGAAAAAGAGATGGCACTCAGGGTTGACAATATCTGGCGGCGTGGCAGAAATTCAGATAGCAATGCACAAAAAGCGGGTATCCAGCGAGGCGACATTCTCGTCGGTTATGGCGATCGCACGGACAGACTCACAGAAAGTGGGGTCATTGCTTATGTGCTACAAGAGGCACCACAAGCGAAGTCTATACCCGTAAAATTGCTAAGAAACGAAAAGCAGGTTCAGGTAGAACTCTCGCTTGAATAATTAAAAAATGAAAAGGGAAATCCACAGGTCGCCGAACCCACGGATTTCCCCAATCTATCTAACCAAGGGTTGCAGAAGATCGCATTCTAAAACACCCTTTAATTTCATCCGTTTATTATATCGCAGACCATCAAAGTAATATAACAAAAATTTCAGAATTGGAACACTGCATCCTTGAAGATCATCACAAAATGAGGGACCAGTTGTTTGACTATAGCATCGCCAATCTGAAAAACGTAGAAAATACGGAGACACACTAATGTTAGACCAAGTTATCAAAGAGGTTGAGGAACAGTGTCGGGCGGAACGCGTCCCTATGTTGGGGCCTGACAAGGCAAAATTGCTGGCGAGTTGTGTTGAGAAAGCGAAACCGTCCGTGATTGTAGAGTGCGGAACCGCCATCGGTTATTCCGGATTATGGATTTTACGCGTGCTAAAAACTTTAGGAACGGGACGTTTAATAACAGTGGAAATAGAGGAAGCCAATGCGCAGCGGGCACGCGTACATTTTGAAAAGGCTGGCGTAGCACATCTTGTGGACTCCCGTATTGGTGATGCCGCTGAAGTCCTGAAAACCATTCAAGACCCCGTCGATTTTCTGTTTCTTGATAACAACAAAGACGGGTATTACCCCTGTTTTCAAGCGATTGAATCTCAACTCACCAATCCAGCAACGCTTGTCGCGGACAATGTCGGTAGACCAGAACCGATGGCAGCCTATTTGGAGCATGTCCGTTCTCACTACGACTCCGAAACACACTGGTTTGAAAGTCGGCGGAGGCCAGGTAGACGTGACGGCATGGAAGTCAGCATCTATCGTCGCTGATGTCCGAAGTAGGAATTGACAGCGGGGCTTATAGCCTCGCTTTTTATATGGAAACCTTAAAAGGGAGGCACCAATCTGTATGAGACATTTCACTACTGACTGTCAGTTTCAACCTTGTATGCGAAGCCCCATTTTTCTTCTCTTACTTTCAATGTGTGTTCTGTTTGTTACACAAAGTGTTGATGCGCAGACCGAACGAGAGTTACCGCGCATGTCCGCACAGCGTATTTCCGAGGAAATTAAGGTTGACGGAATTCTTGATGAACCTGTTTGGCAGACCGTAGAACCGATCCGTCAGTTATACCAGATCCAACCCGACCAAGGCGAACCGGCAACAGAAGATTCCGAAATACGAATTATGTATGATGACCAAAAGTTGTACTTCGGATTTATATTCTATGACTCAGAAATGGACAAGATTGTCGCTAATGATATGCGACGGGATTCTCCGGGTTTGCGTTCCAACGACTACGGGTTTCTGTTGTTAGATACTTACAACGACCGGCGAAATGCCGTTTTCTTTCGCTTTACGCCAGTCGGTGGGATGGAAGACACAGCGGTATCCAACAGTGGTGGGAGTCTCAATACAAGTTGGGACATTGTTTGGGAGTGCCGTTGTCGAATCAATGAAGACAACTGGACTGTAGAGATCGCCATTCCGTTCAGTCAGCTCCGCTTTGAAAAAAGTGACGTGATGAATTGGGGGTTAAACTTCGGCCGCGAAATCGCACGCAAGCAAGAAATTGACGCATGGCATGAGGCTCCCAAAACGTACGGTGGACTGGCGAAGTATCGTACCGCTTATTTCGGCACACTTGAAGGGTTAGAAGGTATCACCCCATCCAAGAATCTGGAATTGCTACCTTATGTCCTACCGGGTGCAAGTTACGACTCATCAACGGAGGAAACAGAAGGCGTATTTGATGCAGGTTTGGACCTCAAGTACGGCGTAACCCCGAACTTGACTGCTGATTTGACTTTTAACACCGATTTCGCGCAAGTCGAGGCAGATCAGGAACAGGTGAACCTGACCCGTTTCAGCCTCTTCTTTCCTGAGCAGCGTCCGTTTTTCTTAGAAGGTGCCAGTATCTTTGATGTCGGAATTCCACGTCCCAGTTTCCAAAGACCACCACCGCTACTCCTTTTTTATAGTCGTCGTATCGGACTTGCAGATGGACGCGCAATCCCAATTCTCGGTGGTGCCAAAATGACCGGGAAAATTGGACCCTATGGTGTAGGCATCCTAAATGTCCTGACGAATCAATTTGAAGAAGATGCCACAGAAATATCCGAGGAAGACCCATTCAGTGAACCGCGTACGAATTATTCGGTAGTGCGTGTGAATCGAGACATCTTAGCAGGATCAACTGTTGGAGGGATTGCTATTCATAAGCAAGATGCTGATGCATACAACAGCACAGCAGGCCTGGACTTTTCATATCGTCCGACGCGAGAGATTAACGTCCAAGGCTTGTGGGCGCGCACCTTTGAGACAGATGTTGCTGGCAATACAAACGCTTTTTTCATCGGCGGTGATTGGCGAACAAATCTATTCCGACTCGATGCCTCATACACAGACATCGGCGAGGATTTCAATCCTGAAGCTGGGTATATCCAACGCACAGACGTGCGTCGCTTTCGGGGGGACGCGCGTTATACGCCGTGGCCCGGTGTATTTGGTATTCGCGAGATTCAGATTGGACCGGAAGTCGATCTCGTGCTAACACAAGCAAACGAATTGGAAACCCAAGAGATCGTCTTTGAAACGCAGTTTGAGTTTGAAACGGGCGATGACCTCGGGTTCCAAGTCCAGAATACAATCGAAAATCTTGATCGAGATTTTCGGATTCAAGGGGTTAGTATTCCCGTTGACGATTACAATTTTACATCATTTCAGGTATCGGCTCGGAGCAGCAGCAGTCGGATGATTGGTGGAGAAGTGCAGGTGGAATTCGGTGAGTTTTATAGTGGAACGCGGCGCGGTATCCTAATAGATGCTACCGCCAGACCGACTGCAAAACTGAGTATAGAACCGTTTATCGAATTTAACCGTATTACACTACCCGATGAAGAATTCGATGCCAACGCCTTCGGCGGACGTATCAGCTACTCCTTTTCAACGACGCTTTTCACAAAGTTGTTCACACAGTGGAGTACCGACAGAGATGTGCTCTCTGCGAATTTTCTGGTGAACTATATCTACCGTCCCGGCAGCGACTTTTATCTCGTCTTCGACCAGAGTTACGACACCCGTGAGGGCGGGTTCAAACTTCTCGGTTGGACCGTCGTCGGGAAATTGACATATTGGTGGAACCCTTAACACTTTCCAAACTGGAGAAAGAGATTTTTAATGAAAAGAAAATTTATGATGAAATCAAACAAATCCTTGTTTTTTAATTCGGGTTGGCTATTCGCCACCTTACTCACTTTCTATTTTATACACGACACCACGGCTGAAGATTGGATACAAAAAGCAGATATGCCAATTCCAAGACTTTTTTTCTCCGTGGCAGCTACTGACAGTCAACTCTATACTATAGGTGGAATGCTCGCTGAACCCGTTGACTTTGTTGATGCTTATGACCCGGATGAGGACAAATGGGTTCAGAAAGCGAGTCTGCCAGCAGCGCGTGCCGGTATTGTAAGCTGCGTCGTCAATGGGAAGCTCTATGCTATTGGTGGATGGAGTGGACAAGCCCCCGCCCTCGGAACGGTTGAAGAATATGACCCAGCAACCGATACATGGACGCAAAAAGCGGATATGCCGACACCGCGCTCCTTCTTTACGGCGACTGCCGTCAACGGTAAAATTTACGCCATTGGTGGTATCGCGCAAAATGTTGGACCTGTACTCCCTACCGTTGAAGAATATGACCCAACAACTGATACCTGGGCCCAAAAGACAGATATGCCAACACCGGTTTCAGGAATGGCAGCCGCGAGCATTGATGGGAAAATATATCTGATTGGCGGGACTCCTGCTGTCCAAGGTCCCGTGCTTGAAACAGTTCAAGAATACGACCCGAGTTCAGATGCATGGGCGAAGAAAGCAGATATGCCGACAGCCCGAACTGCTTTGGCTCTCGGTATCGTGGAAGGAAAAATTTACGCCATTGGTGGGACCCCTGTTGTGCAAGGTCCCGGGCTAACAACTGTTGAAATATACAATCCTGATAGCGACACATGGACAGAAAGTCCAGAGATGCCAACAGCGCGAGTTTTCTTAGGCGTTGGCACTATTGCGAACAAAATCTATGCCGTTGGCGGTGTGGCAGAAGGATTGGGGCCCGCGATTCTTCCAACTGTTGAGCAATTCACGCCGAGTGGTCTGAGCGTAGCACCGCTGGAGAAATCTCTGACAATCTGGGGGCACATTAAGAAAGCGAATTAACATTACTATAGAATACCGGAATTCGCAGAAATTTCCTTTAATCAAAATCTGTATATATGTGTCTAAAATCCTGTAAGGCACTAATTGTGCTAACGCTCAATCGTTGAAATAGGATGCGACGTGATGCCAGAAGATGTCACGAGAGTTTTAGCATCATTATTAATTTGACACCAGCAGAGATTGCCAGTGGCAATCTCTCTATAAGGAGTTGTAAAATGCGGGCTTTAGTCTACTCACTCGTAATCTTAACAGTCTGTGTCGGAAGCGTATCTGCTGAGTTACCGGAAGACATCGTGTTCCTTGCGACATTCGACGACGGAAAAGGAGACACACTCACCGATCTCTCAGGCAATGGCAATGATGGTACGGTCGATGGGAAAGCAGATTGGATTGATGGCGAGTTTGAAAAAGGTTTTAATTTTGATGGGACAACGTTTATTACAGTCGAAAACGCGGGACCCCTGAAAGAACTCACCGACCCAATGAGTGTTGGTGCATGGGTGAATCCTGATGGTATTTCCAATTGGCAGAATATTGTAGAGATGGACGGTGGAGCTGGGTGGAAATTTGGATTTCACGGTTCAAAGAAACTCGTCTGGACGACATATCATGTCAAGGACTTTATCGGACAAAACGTGATTGCTGAAGGAGAATGGAGCCACGTCGCCGCAACATGGGACGGCAAAGAGGCGATTATCTATATCAACGGCGAAGAAGATGACGGTGGCCCAATTGCTGGTGGCGGTGTCATTGATGTTTCTGGAGAACCCAGCCTTGACATCGGATATCGGCGGACTTCCAGCTCGTCTCATTTTGTTGGCGGTATGGACGAACTCTGGATTTCTAATGAGGTGAAGTCTCAAAAGGAAATTCAGGAATTTATGAATTCTGGCTTTAACACAATTCTCGCCGTAGATCCGGCAGACAAACTCTCGGTGACGTGGGGAAAACTCAAAGCCAATTGAGACGCGTCCCTGAACCAACTACTAAAACCGAGGCATGCGCTATACTATGCACCGCGCATGCCTACATTGAATTGACTGGCTTATTGTACCCACGGTCTCGCTTGCTTGATTGAGAGTGTGCCTTCGCTCGTAATCTTGAATTCAATCTCCATAGCAAAGTTGTCTGTCCACAGAGTAGTGGTATAGAGCCGACTGAACTTATTATGTACCGTACCGAGATAGAGATTCAGTTGTCGTAAGTATTCATCCTTGAGAATACGCGCGCCATCGGTCGTCCGATTGGATGTGGTTACAACCCTATAATTATTCGGGTCCCACCAATCCAACAAAATCTCCTCTGGAACAGACTGATCTTCGGGATTCGTCACAAGGTCTTCGCCGACTTGCGTGTTGAGGTAGTAATTTCCGACCGTTTGATAAACGACATCATCACTGACAGCCACCCCGTTTGCCAATTCGTTCGCAAAGTTGGGATGGACAAGCACCCCCATAGCCGTCGTGAGATGGTCAATGCGATAGAAATCACGTGCCTCGAACGCCCGGAAATTCCAGAGACTTGCAAACACTTGCTTAACCGACTTTGATAGGTGGCCTTCGTCTGGATGATGTGTGTAAGAATCATACAAACCCGCGCCGCTGAAGCCGAGTAGGTCCTCGTTGTTCGTGCTGGAACGACACCGAAGAGATGTGCCTTCTGGAAACGCGTTATGTAATTCCGAAAGCGCGTCCATCATCCATACTGGCATCTCGCCTTCCTCGATTTCATCTCTAAGTTTTTTCAATTCAGATGCCTTCGTGTCATGTGAATTCTGAAACGCTGAATCTTTGCGTAACGCCTCAATTTTTGCATAAAAATCGTTGTGTTTCATGAATTCGTCATAGAAATAGAAGGGGATGCCGAACCCATTGGGCACAGTTCCTTCAGGAAATCCGAATGTGCGGAGCGTTGCAAGATTAGCCGTTTTCACACCAAAACTCGAGGCATCTGCAAATCCGATGTCGTCAAGGGGCAGAATTTCTGTAACAGAGAGATCGCGTTCAGGTTTCTGTGTTTCGGACGGGCGTAAATCGGCGAAGTGGTTCTCTACCTCTTTAAGAGTTGCTTCCCTAATTTCAAAGCCATCGGCATTCACTTCATAATAGATGTACTTGCCGATGAGCGGCGCGATAGCACTATTCTCCCACGCTTTGGCAATGAAGGCGTTGGGAACCTTATCCTGAATAGCGCGAAGGTTTACGTGTGAAAGCGGCGTTTGCCGAACACCCGTAATAATACCAGCAACACGTGGCATCTCGTTTGGCAAAGTTTTGCAGATAACGATGTCACGAACCGTAGGACGGTCATCTGCTTCTAATACACGCAGATGACCGTATGAAGATGCTTGATTCAGTGGAAGGTAGCCGATATTGGCATAGAGATCATCCTCAAAATAGACAGGAAACTCCGCTGCGTCATAGCGTGCCTTTTCGCGATTATATATGCCGATTGCGCCCCACAATGGGCAATAACCGAGTCGATTTTTTAGGATCGGCATCTTGGCTACGAGAAGATCGTGTGCAAGCTTAATTTCTTCAAATGGGAAGGCATCATTCGGATTAAATTCAAACGTATAAACACCGGGTTCACCATTGGGTGCTGTGAAAAGTGGACGATAACTCAGCACCCCGCGCATCTGTCCCTGGCCCCGACCTAAACCCGCAGCACTCATGAAGCTACCATGCGAGCGATGCGTCTCCGTATTCATAAAATAGAGTTGCGGATTTTGCGTATGTGTCCTCTCAATCTGGAATTTTACGAACTCAATACCGGTAAGCTGTGTGTCAATACGGACATCCATTCCTTGATAGGACAGTTTTTTGAAGGTCTCGCGGTCAGGAATCGTAGCTGCGCCGTCCCTAAATTGGACTTGCTCTGGATCGAGGCGTGGTCCCGACGGTTCTCTGGAGCGTCGTCTACCAAATCCGCCTCTTCCGCGGGCTCTGTCTCGCTGCCCACTTTGCATCTCGCGTATCTGGCTTTCACTAAATTGGGTGCCTCTGGCATCTTCGATCCGCATTACTCTGATCATGAGTGCCTTTTCAGATTCGCTGAGCTCGTCATTCTTGTCAAGGTCGAAACGTTTCTCGTCTATTGATAACTCGCTCTGCGTCCAACTATTTATCACAACTATCATTGGAAGCATCAGTATGCAAGCAAAAAGCCCTATGATAATATGTTTCCGTTTCATCTGTTTCCTCCCTAAGCGTTAGAAATTCTTATAGGATTTATATTTCTCTTACTTAGATTAGGCAAATGAACACTGAATTTGTTCAGAAAAAAATAGCGTCCCTTTCGCGACGCTGGTTTCTTCTGCCAAAACGGAGAACTCAAATTTCGCCTTCAATAACAAGATAACTAATGCGCTTCGCTTCCATCTCAATTGGAATCTCAACATTATA
>JAJECD010000320.1 GCA_022822215.1 Candidatus Poribacteria bacterium
TTGCCGAGGCTACAGACTTCGAATCACTCTCATCTAACTAAAAAACCGACAACTATTTGATAATCTCAACGGCGCGAATCCGACGGCGTAGCACGAAAAGATAAAAAACTATCAAGGCAATCTGGATGAGGAATGCCCACACCCAATGCACACTATAATCCGGCGAACCCCCAAACAGGGTCGTGCCGAGAATGTCGTAGTTCGCCCAAATTGAGACCAAAGCCACTTTGCTCGTGCGCGCCATCTCTTTAAGGACCTCATAAAGGACAATCGAGCCAAACCAGACAGCAGAGAAGCCGATGATGGCATAACGAGGATTTGTGGTCAGCGATGAGAACACCAGTATCAATAGACTCGTAGATAGGATAATAATTACGGAATAGGCGATGATTGAAAAAGGTACCCAGTAGTACTCTTTCAGAAAAGCTGTGCCCGCTAATAACGATTGTTCAAGAAATAGCAACAACCCCGGAATCAACGTCAGGCAAGCCAGTAAGATACCAATAGCAGCAAACTTACCCGTTAAGTAATCTATCCACGAAATCGGTTTAGACAAATACAGTGAGAGGGCGTTGTTCTTCAGATCGGTAGCGATTAAGCCTGAACCCCCGAAAACAGCAACCAGAGCGACGATAAATGTCGACGGAAACGGGTAGATTCGGAACAGAAATTTCTGAAAAAATTCGCTATCAATCTTAATAAACGCTAACTCTACACCCGGCATCTGACTGATATAGATAAGTATCGCGTGGGCAAAGATGTACATTAAAGGCGGGATAGCAACAATTAACCGGACAATTTTCCGTTGTGCAAGCAGTTTCAGTTCTGCCTTTGCAATAATCCACCACCGTGTATGACTATGGGTCTTCAGCGTGCCTTCCCAATGTCGGTAGTTCTGTGTGTGAATAGGCATATTTTTTAGCAGTTTTCAGTTATCGGTTAACCGACAACCACTCCCTAATACTTATAAATAGCCGTTCTCTCTAAGGTATCCGTGAAGGGACCCTGTTTCTCAGTCTGGATTTCAACCTCTATGACACCTAAATGGGTATCGCGTTCCGGATCCTCCTCAATGAAGACGCGTGGAATCTCCGCCGTTAAGAGCCGATCCAGTCTATGGAGTTCCTGTGACCAGCGAAGGTCAATCAACCGACCATCGTAGACCTTTCGATGCTTTTCGCCATTACGGATGGAGTAGACTTGGGCATTGGTGGTAAAATCGGCTTCAGAGATCGTACTCGTCCCAACACTCGGGCTGAGAATGCTCCGGTTCCATATCAGTGGCGTACCATTTTTATCCACCAAATAAATCCGTAAGTCGATTCTGTCAACGCGTGGATCCGATTGAAGCTCAATCCCCTCAAAATTCTGGATCACACCACTTCCACAGGAAAATATAAAAAGCACACAGATCCCAACGAGCACAATGCTCCGCAATCTCAAGCTAAAGCGAAACACACCTATTCTCCTTTTTTATCTCTATTTTAAGGGCAGCTTGCAGGCTTCCCATAGCAGTCTGTTTTTTATCTATTATATCCTTTCTGAGTGTCAGAAGTCAATCAAAATCTACCTTGAATCTTTTTCCAAAAGTGATATAATAACCACCATGACACTTACTAAAGTCTTAATCGGTTCAGAAAATAGAGTAAAAATTGAGAGCACACGGCAAAGTTTTTCAAAATTTTTCAAACCGTTAGAGATTCACGGATTACCTGCTGATTCAGGCGTTCCCGCTTCACCCTTTAACGAAGATACATTCACAGGTGCCAAGAACCGAGCCGAACATGTGAAACGTATCAACGATGAACAGGCACTCAAGGCTAATTTCTTTGTCGGTATTGAGGGAGGACACCTTCAACTTCACAATAGATGGTTTCAATTCACTGTCATCTATATATTGGATCAACAGCATCGAGAAAGTTTCAGCACGACCGGTATGTATGAATTACCCAACTGGATAGTCGAGAAACTTCTGGCAGGGACTGAATTGGCATACATCATTGACGAACTCGCTCAAGAGTCCAACACAAAGGAGAAACAGAGTGCCAGTGGATTCTTGACAAATGGAGCAGTAAACAGATTGCAAAACTACACACAAGCCATAACATTTGCCTTAATCCCGTTCCTTCAAGAAAACCTCTATTTTCAACGAAAGTAAGATTTCGCACCTCACTGCTGACGAGGTTTCCTAACCTCGTCAGTGTATAGACTATAACTTCGGAGGAGCCCCATGAAAGCCGCAGTCCTATATGAAACCGACACGCATTTAAAAATTGAAGAGTTCGACTTACCGCGTCCAAGTGCAAATCAGGTCCGAGTGCGATTGGTCGCCAGTGGCGTCTGTCACTCCGATTGGCATGTCGTCAAAGGAGACTGGCCCTTCGTCAGGTTACCTGTCATTCTCGGACACGAAGGTGCTGGGGTCGTAGAAGAAATTGGGAGTGATGTAACCCAAGTGCAGATCGGCGACCATGTGATCCTCTCATGGAAACGGAATTGTGGATACTGCGAAATGTGTCAGAAAGGATATCCAAATCTGTGTGCGATGCCTGCTGACAGTTCTGGCAGACCCGCAATAAAAACAAGCGGCCGCGAAATAGACCAGATGTCAGGATTAGGAACTTTCGGCACCGAGACACTCGTCCCCCAAGACGCTGTAGTTCCCATTGATAAAGATATGCCATTCGCACAAGCCGCGTTAATTGGGTGTGGCGTGATGACAGGTGTCGGTGCCGCTATTAACACCGCACAAGTCGCACCCGGCACCTCGGTAGCCGTCTTCGGATGTGGTGGAGTTGGTCTCAACTGTATACAGGGTGCTGCGCTCTCCGGCGGCGAACCCATTATTGCCGTCGATGTATTAGACAACAAACTCGAACTCGGAAAACAGTTCGGTGCTACCCATACCGTCAACGCCTCTGAAGTAGACCCCGTAGCACAGATTAAAGAGATTACCGACGGACGCGGTGTCCACTATGCATTTGAGGCGATCGGGTTGATTGGTGAAACATTCCGGCAAGCGATCCTTTGCACACGAAGCAGAGGCGTAACAGTCTTCGTCGGACATGCCCCAGAAAACACCGCTGTTGAATTTGACGCACGGATGCTGATGGCAGAAAAAATGGTTATCGGTTCGATGTACGGAACTGCGCGTCCGCATGTAGACTTTCCACGTCTGGTTTCGCTTTATAAAGGCGGACAACTTAAGTTGGACGAACTTGTCACGCGGACCTACCCGTTGGAAGGAATAAACGATGCATTCGAGGCATTAGCAAGGGGCGAAGTCGCACGAAGTGTGCTCGATTTGACATAACGAATGAAGGCAAAACTATTCAAGAATGCGCGCCATCCGCTCACGAATCCACGCCTTGTGTTCAGGATGTGTATGAATATAGAAAGTGCCGTTCTGAATCGCGTTATAGACATGCGCCGCTACCTCTGCAGGCGACAGTCCAGCCTCCATCTCAGCACGGGTATTCCGTGAGCCACCGATAATCGGTTCATGCGAACGCGTCCGTTCCGTTGGACTTTGCAGGGCATCCGGTCGGTTCCGATCAGACTCCAGAATCCCCGTGCGGACCCATCCAGGGCAAAGCACATGCACCTGAATATTCGCACCCTTCTGTGCCAACTCATCAGCGAGGGTCTCCGAAAGCACGACAACCCCGTGTTTGCTCACTTTGTAAATACCTTCACCGCCACCGCCCACCAAACCCAAGATAGAGGCAGTATTCACAATATGACACGCGTCCCCTTGTTCGAGCATGCGAGGCACAAACGCTCGGATGCCGTGAATCACACCCCATAGGTTAACACCTAACACCCACTCCCAATCGGCGAGGGTATGCTCCCAGATAGGGCGACTACAGACGACACCTGCATTGTTGCAGAGGATATGCACCGCGCCAAAAGCGTCCAGCGTCTGCACCGCAAGGTTTTCGACCGCATCGGGATTCGAGACGTCCGTTTTGACAGTGAGAACGGTCGCGCCTTTAGCACTTAAGTCCGCCGCAAGTTCGGCTAACGGCGCCTCCTCAACATCGGCGATGACAACTTTCATACCTTCCGCGGCAAACCGTTCCGCCAATCCTCTCCCGATACCGCTTGCTGCACCCGTAATCACAGCAACATTTGACATAATGCGCTAAATCTCCGCTTGACGTTGCTGATGATATTCTTCTAACGCCTGATTCGCATTCACAATCGTCTCTAACTTCTCGACGAGTGCATCAATGTGTTTGCCCGGAAAAGCGAAGTAGAAGTCATCGTCGGAAAGTGCCGTATAGACACGGTTCCCGATACATCCCAAACTACTCACACTCCGCTCCCCTTGGATAACGGCAGGAATAGCCGCACACGTCGGTCGTCCCATGATATTATTTTCGGCACCGATACCCGCAGCAGTCGCGGCTTCCGCTAAGAGCATCATCTGGCTCGGTGTCCCAGAGATAATGACGACATCCGGCGTCCCAGATGCATCTGCTAACGGAGAATAGACAGCATTCTGGAAAGAGGTTTCGCGTCGCGGAATCCCCGGGACCTCCTCCATAGAGATATAGCCGAGTTCCCCCATCAATCCGAGCGTATTTTGAAGTTCCTCGGCTTGTGTCGGTGGGAGTTCAACATTGTGGGTATAACACCCTATTGGGCAGTTGTAGTGGTCAGACGCTTCAGTATAGAAAGTTTTGCCCTCTGCTGCGCGTCGCCAATAGGTGCAACCGGAGGCTTCAACTTTCTCGGTTTGCGGAATGTTATCAGGCGGTGCGTCGTGAAACGTTACGGCAACAGGAGCAGTTTCCAAATTGAGGAGCTGCTGGATTTGTTCTGACATGTTTCTCCTTTATAAGATGAATGCTAAATGTGAATCGAGGCAAACTGCCCGTCGGTGGGTTCCGCTCAACAGAACCACGCTTCAGTGATCCGCGGTGCCGGTCGATGCTGATTACGGCACGACGGAGCGTTCCTACTACCCTGCATATCAGCAGCGAGCGACCATATCCGATAAAAGGTTTCCAGAGCGTCAATACCGGCGCGCCCGTCGTTCTCAACGAGGGTATTGACTGTTTTATGAAGTTCATCCATTCGTGGATCGGGGTGCGCCCACACGTAACTGAAAGAGGCTTCATCGCGTTCGAGTGAAAGTGCTTTCACTTCAGGACGATTGAGTAGATATGAACCCGGCGGAATCAGCAACCGAACAGCATACTGTACCGGGTCCACGTGATAGACAAGGCGATGCGTATCAATAAACTGGAGGATCTCCAGATAGTCGTCTAATGTAGTCCACGGCGTGAAAGGCACCCAAGTCGGACGCAATGCAATTCCGGCACCGTGAACAATGTCAAGTGCTTCCGCTACATCGGCACGTGTATGATGCTTCTCCAAAATCGTCAGCACCTGTTCGCTGAGTGACTCCACAGCGGATATAATAAATCGGCATCCGAGTTGCGCGAATTCC
>JAJECD010000028.1 GCA_022822215.1 Candidatus Poribacteria bacterium
TGCTTACGTTGACGGTGAAATTCGACCGTCGCTCCGACAACAGTTGCTCGAGTGGATATCGCAGTACCTCGAACAATCACATCAACCCGAGGCTGTAAGGACGTACGCTGTCTCCTATTGGGACGACTGCCTCCGGACTGAGGGACAAAGGGTTTCCTCTGAATAGACTCATCGGTCACGCGAGCGTCGCTTTGCTTCTGCAATCGCCCGAAGTGCCTGCACAGTACCCATGTCGTTCAAAGCCCGTTCTGCCATGCGACGGAGGTCTTGATCGGGTGAATTCAGTGCTTGAATCAACGGATCAACGGCTGGAGTGCCTATCCTAATCAAAGCACGTACAACAAGCCGACGGACGTTCCACTCCGTATCTGTGAGTGCCTTAATAAGCGCAGGCATAATGGTATCCAGCGGCTTGCCGATTTCACCTAACGCATAGGCGGCATTCAGTCGAATATCCGCCGACGGTGCGGTTAAGGCATCTATAAGATACGGCACGGCGAGTTCACCTATATTCTGAAGTGCAACTGAGCCGACAACGCGAACCGTCTCCTCTGGATCGGCAAGGGAGGTGATAATTGCAGGCACAACGCGAGCCGGCGGCATCTTAATCTCGCTGAGTGTCCATATTGACATCTCACGAATCTGAGAATTTTCATCGGACACCCCTTGAATCAGGGCATCAACCGCCGCGGGTCCCATCTCAATTAAGGCTTCACCCGCCTCGGTGCGACGAAACACTTCCGTATCACCAAGTTGGTTGACAAGTGCTTTTGCCCGTTGATCCTCTGATTGACACGCCATCAAGCATAGAAACATGGAGAGTAAGAAAAAGCGTTTCATAGTTCAGGAGTATAGCACAGTTTTTGACTTTTTGCAAGTTCGGCATACGCAGCTGAAGCAGTTAAACGTGAGCTCGATAAAAGATTTCTACGCGTACCGCAGACTGTTAGTTTGCACTGTACATGCCACAAACTAACAGTTTGTGCTACAATATCTTTACCGAACCGACGTTTGTTACCAGAGTGTCTCTTAACCGATAACCGACAACTATTAAGACGATTGACAACTATTAAAAGGAGCGGCGCGGACTTCGCCACGACGCGAAAGCCGTCAATAAAAAATGCAATTGGAAACAGCGACGTTTGGAGCAGGTTGCTTTTGGTGTGTCGAGGCAGTCTTTCTACAACTGAAAGGCGTTCATGAGGTCGTCTCAGGATACACCGGCGGCACGACTGCCAATCCGACTTATCAAGCGGTGTGTATGGGGATGACGGGCCACGCTGAAGTGATTCAGATTCAATTCGATCCAAGTGTTATTTCTTATGAAGAATTACTGGAAGTTTTCTGGTGCACACACGATCCAACAACGTTAAATCGCCAAGGTGCTGATGTCGGCACCCAATACCGATCGGCGATCTTCTATCACACGGAAGAACAACAACGCATCGCTGAAAAATCTAAAGCAGAGACGGACGCTTCCGATCTATGGGAAGCACCGATCGTTACGGAAATTACGCCAATAGATACCTTTTATCCTGCTGAAGATTACCACCAAAACTATTTTGAATTGAATCCAAGGCAGCCCTACTGTCAATTCGTAATCCACCCGAAGATGAAAAAGTTCACAAAGGATTTCAAGGATAAACTCAAAAATGACCAATAGCCCCCCTTTGAAAACGGACTTGATAAAATTCCTCGCCATTATCTGTTGTTTGAGTGTTGTTAATGCGATTGCCCAAGAAGCGACATCGCCAGTAGCCGTATCGGTTACAACAGCGAGGCGTGGTACAATCGTTTCCACTAAACAGTACAGCGGACATTTAGAACCACAAGCAGAAGTACAAGTATTCGCCAACGTTTCGGGAAAAATTGTTGTATTGAATGCGACAATCGGACAAAGTATAGCGAAAGACGATGTCCTGGCAGAGACCGATGCGAGCGCGGCCACACTCGCCGTGATACGTGCAGAATCGGCACTGAGTAGCGCACAATCTCATCTCACGTCAACACAAGCAAACGCTCAAGCACGCGTTGAGTCTCAGTTAGCTATCGCACAGGAAACACTAATGACAACGCAATCGCAGCTCACGGAAACGAAGTCACTTGCCGAGATACGTATTCGGAATCAACTCGTGCAGGCAGAAGTGGCGTACCAAGCAGCTAAAGAGACAATCGCAAAATCGGAAACAAATGCAGAGCAGTCGCTGACACGGGCAAAAGTGGAACTCGACAAAGCGCAGTTAGATTTTGAACGAACAAAGTCGCTGCATGAAAAACAGCATGTCAGTGACAGCGATTTTGAAGCAGCAGAAAACCGCTTGAAAGTCGCGCAAACCCGCTACGAAGAAGCCGTTGTTACAGCAGGCCAATTTCAGGAGGGCGCGAGGCATCCCTCCATCGAAAGGGCAAAAGCAGAATTAAACGTTGCACAGAAACTGGTAGAAATCCGCGGCTGGGAACGCGAGGTCGCGCTTGCAGAGTCAAAAGTTACACAAGCCCAAGCGGCTTTCAGTGCGGCACAGAAACTGGTAGCAGCGAAATCGTGGGAACACGAGATTGAAATCGCAAAATCGGCGGTGAGTCAAGCTGAAGAGCAGCTCAAAATCGCCCGGGAACAATTGAATGACACTACCCTTAAATCCCCGATTAACGGCATTATCGCAACACGCCACGCAAATGTCGGCGATCACGCATTATCCGCCACATCGCCTGCAGCGAAACCGATATTCACAATAATCGGGGTCGATGTCCTTAAAGCAGTGTGGAACATGCCCGTCCAAGATGCGCGCCGCATTAACAGCGGTGAACTCGTCTTGATTTCTATAAACGCTGGCACTCGGAATATTGTCGGCACAATTGACTTTATCAGTCCAACGGTTGACCGTGAAAATAACACAGTACTTGTTCATGCAACCGTGCCGAATGCCGCGGGATCCCTCTCTCACAATAGCAGTCTGAAACCGGGGGGGACACTCACAGTTTCCATCAAAACCGGTGAGCGGAAAAATGTACAATTGCTCCCTTTGCATGCAGTCTTACATATTCAGAATGGGAGCGGGACTATCTTTACTGTTAGGGAAAATGCAGCGCACCGAGAACAGATAAACGTCGGTAGTATCTACGGGAGCGAAATAGAGATTACCTCGCGGCTCATCAATGGCACACAGGTGATTGTGACTGAACAACACCGGTTACAGGAAGGCACGCCGGTGTCTATCGTTCGGGATTAATTTAATAGCCTCAATCCGCGGATTGAGGCTGTTGTAATTTGTCAACTAGATCCGGTATTTTAGGAGTCAAGAAACGGTCAGACCGTCCACTCTCAACCCACTTTCTCACTTAAGGTCACCCTACTTCGGTAAACTAACTCTCCGAACTTTATTGATTACCGTCTCAGGCTAAGAAGTTCGTATTTCGTTTTGGTTTCACCCGTAGTTTCACTTCTTTCAGTGATTTCTTGAATTTCTGCGGTGTAGATTTGGCTCAGTGTTGCGTCCTGTACAGTCTCAATAGCTTCGTCCGCGATTTTTCCTTTATAGGGCTTATCTGTAGTTTCTATTTCAAATGTTTTGTTGCTGAGAAACACACCTGTTAATTTACCCGTGATATTGAATATTATCGGTTCTTCTTCTTGAAATCTCTCAAGAATTTCAATTACTTTCTGTATTTGAACTTTAGATAGAAATGCACTCCCACCTCTATCTGGATTCGGAGATTTCCACGTGAACCTAGTGTCTATTACAGATTCATTGAGAGCCTTCAGGAACTGAGTGTAACTTCTTGCGACCCTTGATGTAAGTTGATCTAGAAGTGCTTTAAGTTGGTCATGATTATTCGCGGCGTTGAGAAGTTTCAGGAATTTTTCAATAGCATCTCCGAAATCAGAACGATCGAGAAGATCGACAATCTTTGTAGAAGCGAGTTGCATGTCAAATGATCCAGCACCGATCGCTAATAGTGAGACCTCCATGTTACTCCTGATGTTCTCAGTAACTTGATTTTCATTACCGCACACCATTCCGACTGTATTAATTGTCTCTTGGAATCCTCCGAGAATCTTGCTTAGGGGGGCAATTGATGCTTCTGTTCTGAAGCCCCCAGCAAAATTGAGAGTTAGGTTCAGAATTTCTTGCTTTCTGGCTCTTGCTATTTCTTCTGAATTCCTCAGTTCTGGAAGTGTATGGATTTCAAGATCAAGGCGTTCACAGGGCGTTGGCAGTATGTCCGCAGGTATTAGATTTGATTGAACAAAATCTACTTGGACTGAAGCATGTTCGCTGTATGGAACTTTTACTTGAACTATATGGGTATTTTCAGGATCGGCAAATGCATCGTGGAGATCGATTGCACCAGATCGGATGAGATTGAGACGCCCAGTTGAAACTGCAGCACAGAGCCACGTTAAATATTGGTCGTCTTCATCAGCAGCTACAACAAGGTAAAAATGCCCCACGTCGTTTTTACAAGTGTAAAGAACAGGTTGATCGTAGTATTCGTATACTTCTACAATCTCAAGTCTACCTAACTCTGGAATCTTAAGTACATCAATCATCTTAAGTATCCTTTCAGAATTATCCTCTGTTCCTTTATTCGCTGATTACCTTAAAAATAAGCCAGGGTTTTGCTCCAATGGGTATCCACCAAGTATGATGAGATATCTCTGCTGCTCTTGTCCACAGAATAAAACCAAGCGTTGGATTAAGCTCACCTTCAGCCGTTTTCCTGTTTCTAAGTTGCTTGACTCTTTTCTTTAGTCGCTCGATATCTTGTAGATCCGTATAGACAGAGAGTCCACTGTTTTTGATGGTTGGTTCAGGAAATCTACCTGGGAATTCTCCCCAAGTAGATAGAAAATCTTCTACTTGTGCTGGATCATTCCGCACAAGGCGGTAAACTGTACCTGAAGCCGGTTCAGCTTCCACAGGTGGACAGTTCTCCGGATAAAAATCTGGCCACTCCAACGCAATGTTCCTTTCGTTTTGTATACCATTAATTACCGAGCACTATAGTCTTTATTCTACTTTACACTTCGGCAATTATGAATACTTATTATAATTATACTACATACTTATTTGAAAATCAAATGCATTTCAGTTTTTTGTTTTCAAACAGGTTACAGTAGTGGCAATTCGTAACTGTACCACTCAAAACTGGATTCAGATAGTATGACACAAAATCAGAAAAATGTAAACCTTCTTTTTCAGATCTCACAGTATGAAGGGCGGCAAGATTTCAAATCAATGCTAAACGTGTCCGTAGACGAGCATTTACACCCTACGCAACACATACACCCGAATCTGCTCCCATTTCCGTTTTGATCGATGCGTTGCAACCCGCCTTTTAAAGAGGGTTTCCACCTTAAAACCGGCTCCCGTAATTATCGCTTCCAGATTATCAATCGCCTTAGGCCCCGAAGCATCAGCGTAACCCAACAAAATCGTGCCATCAGGTTTCAGGAAATCCGAGACCTGCGCAAAAAAGCGTTTCACTGTCTCCTGTTTCTCATCGTGAATAGCGAGTTCCGCTCGGTTGCGGACGCGGGCAACAACCCACGGTGCATTGAAGATAATCGCATCAAACCGGTGAGGGGGAAATGGGTCAAATAAATCGCCGGGCGGCATAACGTGCACAGCGTCCGGATCCGAGAGCAGACGTTGAAGGTTCAACTTCGTCGTTGCAACGGCTTCTGGAAGCAGGTCGGATGCATATATCTCAATCTGTCCACCCAGTTCCTGCCGCGCCAATAAGGTCAAGCATCCACTCCCACATCCAATATCAGCAACCGTAGCAGGTGCGTCTTGACGGACATATTGCAACGCTTCCTGAAAACATGCAATTGTCTCTTGTGAACGCGGTGCAAGAACATTTTCAGAAGCAACAAGCGAGGCATCAAGCGCATGAATAGGGTATGTATCCGACAGCGCGTTCTGAATCTGTTGGATTTTTGTCAGAGATAGTAGGAAAGGTTTTCCATCATTCGCGCCGGGCGGTTCACCCGCAAGTTCTAATAGATAGGGAAGGGTAGGTAATGGTTCAACTTGTAATATTCCGTCCGCATCCGCCCAACACATGAGTCGTGCTAAGGCTTCTTGTAAAGCACGGCTTGTGGACCGTCCCCGCGACGCGCTTCGATCACGTGGTTTGGTCTCGCGCTGCGACTGTTGGACTAAATCCTGTTTGTGGCGTTGGATATAGTCCATGACACCCGTAATCTGCTCCCAGTGTCCTTCTACAACAGCAACACCACCGTGCCGGATATGCGTAAAAATCCGATTGAGATGTCTTAAGTCTTGATGTGCAAATAACTTGACGCGCGCCCGCGCGAAAACAGCGTCTCGACATTCAACAGGGACATAGAGTTCACCAATGTTGCTAACGGAATAAAAAAGATTGGAAGACTGGAAGATTGAAAGATTGGGGGGCAAGGTTTTTCCTTCACCTTTCCTTGCTTCCACCTCATCAATCCTTCTCTGCTTCCAACGCCTGCCGCCTTCCATCTTCCACCCTTCCTACAGCATTACCAAACTGTTTAACGAATCGCTACAACCTCACCCGTCCTAACCGATTCTGCTTCTTTGTAACAGAGGAGCAGCGCATCTCTTGCGCCAACCCCCGACAATGCCGTCGGTTCGTTTTCCCAATCGATCGCGTCAACGGCGTATTGAAGTTCAGCAGTAAAGGCATCAATCGGATCAACATCTCCTAAGTCTACCTGTTCGACCTCACCCTCGTCATTCAAAAGTGTCAATGGCACCGCAGTAGACGCTTCGCCTGCTAATGTTGAGAAGTCATAAAGCAGTGTAGCTTTTTCGAGATAGATTTCAAAACCGTGTGAGAACGCACGCCCACGCTGCGTTGCCCCGCCAGATGAACAACTCACAGAGATATTTTTATCGTTGTAGATGTACTGTGTCGTCAAATACTCCACATAGTTGCCGCCTGCGAGTTTCCCTTGAGAAAACACAGCGTCCGGAACGCCACAGAGCAATTGAATAAAATGCGTGTCGTGGATGTGCAAGTCGATCCCCGGACCGCCACTCTTTTCGAGGTCATCAATACTTCGCGGGCGTCCCGATCTGGAGGTGATACGTTTGAAATGCGCACCGAGCAATTCGCCGTATTTTCCCTCTTCCACTATTCGTTTTGCATACGCATATTCGGCAAAGAAGGGCAACACATGCGCCACCATCAGAAAACATGGACCCTGAAGGGCAGCTTTCCGCTCCGCGCCTATCTTTTCCGCGAGGTCAACGAGTTCATTCGCATCATCAATACCAATAGAGATCGGTTTCTCAACGAGTGTGTGTTTCCCCGCCTCCAAGGATGCCATACTGACAGATTTGTGGAGATGTGTCGGTAGACAAATATCGACCAGATCAATCTCCTCATCGGCGAGGAACTCGTCTATTTCACTATATTTCCGGACGTTTGAGAGATCCTCCATGCCGCCGCGGGGTCCAAAATTGCCCTGAATGCCAGTCCAATCACCAGAGAGTTTCTTCGGATCCCGTGTGCAAATAGCAACCACTTCGGCACCGGTAGCGCGCTGAATCCCGTAGTAGTGGATCATACCCATAAACCCGATACCAATAATTCCGATTTTTACCATTTTTTCTCCGTCCCTATAGAAAGGCACAGGTATTTCCCATCTTTAAGGCCAACACCTGTGCCATTTATTTAATGCTTACGAAAGTCTATGTTTAGCGTACGCCAGTTCCTCGCTTAATATGACCCCATGTCGTTGCCGCTTTATCAAGCGGCGAAACTGCGAGGAAACCTTCATTCATTATCTCTTGGATTTCGCCTTCGCTGAGTGCACGCCGCCAGACAGCCGCTTCGTCGATAGAGCCGTTCTCGAACGTATAATTCGGTCTGTCCTTAGAACACCCGATCCGTAAGTCCTGATCGTTGGTGCCTTTGAAATCAAACTTTTCGTCTTTCTCCGCGGCGACTTCACCATCAACATAGACTTTCATGGTTGTCCCATCATAGGTACCAACGACGTGATGCCATGTCTTCGTATCCAGGGCATGCGGCTGACTCAAGGTCGGTCTGGCATTTCCTGTTCCCAAGAACATATTGAAATTCGTGCCGCCGTTAAAAGCACCGATGCCGTAGGAGGAATGCTCACCTCCGTTATGGCAGTTTTTGTCGAACCACTGCGCGTCAGTGCCCCAAGAGTCCTGATTGATCCAAGCCGCCATCGTGATTTCACCCGTGATTTTCAGGTCATCCGAGGCTGGCACGTTAACACAATCCGCACCTATGTTTGTAATGCGAATCGCGTCCCCGTATTTACCCTTCACAATTTCGGTATTGGCAATGATAGCGGCATCCAATCCATTGCCGGAATCGTCAACAATCGCCTTGCCCTTCACATTATCAAACGTGAAATAGACAACGAGGCCTTCCGCCAGATCCGCCGTGGCGTATCCTATTGCGATAAATATCAACGCACTGAGTAGTACGGCGTAACTAAATAACTGTTTCATTCCGTCTTTCCTCCTATGAGGTTTTTATACCAAAGAGACAAACTTGTTCGGAAGTGGTTAGAGTGTATCACAGTAGCATGGAGAATACAACATATTTTTTTCCAATACCCACTTTAATTAGCAGCAAGTACAGCATTCATCAGTTCTTCCCATCTGCCTTCAAACTTCTCACCGAACTCGGTTTCTCCACCGGTTGCGAGAGGTCCACGGAGCATCGGCTTAGTAGTGTTTCCCTTCTCCCAGAGCTCCTTACCCCCGAAATCGTTGTGGAGGAAGTGGAGCGCAACCCCTGCGCGTTCCTTATCAGAGAGATTTGACCTTGTGCAGTGCGCCACGCCGTAGCAGAAGAAAAGGACACCACCCGCCTTCAACTCAATCGGCACGGCACGTTCTTCAGGCGGATCGCATCGAATGTGATGGTCACTCAACGGGTCGCGATAGTGTTCATACATCTCCCGATGGCTCCCCGGAATGACGTGCATGCACCCGTTCTCAACGTTCGCATCGTGAATAGCGATCCACATCGCCGTGCCGCGCAACGGATCGGCAATCTTGAAATAGGCGTTATCTTGATGCCAACTCGTCCCGATACCCACTTTAGGCGGTTTCCAGAACGCCTGATCCAACTCCAACATGAACTCATCCCCGATAAGTTGCTCGACAACGGAGATGACCCTCGGATGAAACGGCAACGCTTTGTGCAAATCACTACGGTTGTTGAGCGGGATTACCTGAAGGTTCTGGCGTTCGCCTTCATCGTCTCGTTTGGTACCATCTGCTTGCACCGCACAATTAATGCCCGTGCCATTTTTGAGTTCCGTATCGTAAATCCGTTCCAATTCGAGTCGGAGGGCTTTCGCCTCAGTCGGATTGAAAAACCCCTCAATCGTAAGATAACCGTCATTTCGGAACTCCGCCAGCTGCTTCTCACTTAATTGCATTACTGAATTACCCTCCTTATCCTTCGTGATTCCGGTGCGGTTTCAAACCGCGCCTACTATTCTATCGCCTCTGTGCACACGGCACGATAATCGAGTCCACCATACCGTGTAAAATCTTCTTATCGGCAGGACAAACCGCCGCTTGCATGCCACCGAGTTTCACCGTATTTCCCGCCACAAAATAGTACGGACGAAGCAACGGACGGCACGCCATCTCTTGAACCTCTTGATGATCGAAGTCGTAATACTGCATCCGTACGCGTTCCGCTGTATGGAATTTCTGCAGGACGTACGGGTTTTTCTCAAAATTCTCAAGACTGTTCTCAATAACGGCTGCCCATTCTTCCGTCGGGATGTCGTGTCCAATCGCCACGCCACGGCTCCCCCATGCAAACTCCGAAAAACCCGAGGGTTTGATAACCAATTCCCGTTGTTTCTGCGTCAGGGAACCGAGTTGTCGCCAATCCGTCAAAGCGTTTCCATCCACCTCCAAATTCGGAATCACGGCATGCGGGGGCAGCGGACGGGCATCGACAATCCATGTCTCTGGAATCGTTTCTTGTAAGAACGGATAACTTCTTTTGCCGAGCTGACGTTTCCAGAAGGGTTGAAGGGCAGGATGATGGAAAAGTGCAAGACACAATTTCTCTTCAAGGTAGGATTTCGGGGGTGGTGTCATCACGACGGTGCGTTTCTTCGCACTATAGAGCATTAACTCGGATTTTGGGATATTCAGCAGATCAAACAACTCGTAGAAACGGTATAACACATCAACTGCTACCTTGCCCGTCGCGCTTTCAACCCACAATCCATCTTCAGTAAAAATTATTTCCTGTGGTCTACAAGCGAACGTTTGTAATCCCGCCTCACAAAGCGCCGCAGCCAACCACACCATCTCCGCCCAATAATCTTCCGATTCATCTGAAACAACGATTGCGAGTGTCGGATCATCTTTCTTCGCCAATGCCCGAATCATCTCAGCATAGCCGTTCACCATACCGTCGCGACCGCCAATGATAGCATAGCCGAGCTGCGCATACAGCCGCGCCAGACAGCCTGTCCCCCCGATGAAACCCGGTATCGAATCGAGTTCTGTAATCATCATCCGATCGCCAGTTGGGAGAATATCTGGACGTAGTACGCCGGGCAGTTGGCTCTTAAAACGGTTCATCCGTCCATACTGGATAACCATTTCAGGCTTACCGAATTCCAAGTATTCAGCCACCCATGCCGGTTGAATCCCACGAACACTCTGTGAATAGAGCAGGTTGCATGCCCGATAAAAGTTTAAAAGATGCGAACCGAGTTCCTCAAACCATTTCAAGTCCGACTCGGAGATCCAAAACGGTTCTGGCGAGATACGCCACGAAGTATTGCAATCTGGATGGACCTCCCGTTTCTCGCTCTCAAATAACTTTGCCTTCGGAATTTCGTCATTAATAAATAGACATTTCTGTTTGGCATCCAATTTTTAATTATTCCTTGCGGTTCGGTTAGGACAATGTTAATCGAGGAAGACCTGCTTAACAAAGTCAATCTGCTTCTGTGAAGCGATAGTTTGTAAAACGTGCCGAGGCACAGGACTATCCACATTAATAAGAGTCACAGCACGTTCCCACAAGCGTGAACGTCCGACCGTCATATCCGCAATATTGATACCGTGCTCCCCTAAGATCGTCCCCATCAAACCTATCATCCCAGGCTGGTCCCGGTTATAGATCAGGAGAATATACCCAGCCGGTCTTACATTTATATGAAGCCGATCAATGCGAACGATACGGATATCTTTTCTGCCGAAAGCCGTACCCTCAATTACCACCTCACCTTTGTCCGTCGTGACTGTGATAGCCAGCGAGTTCGCAAAATCCGCCTCCGTCTCGCTCTTCGTTTCTGTAACAGAGATACCGCGTTGTTTCACCAGAAAAGGCGCGTTTACATAGTTAACGTCTCTGAGTACCGGTGCCAAAAGCCCCTTCTGCAAAGCAACGGTCACGGGTGTAACATCCTCTTGTTGGAAAAGGTTGCCGCTATAATGGATTTTAATCGCCGACATCCGTCCCTCAACAATCTGCGTATGAAAACTGCCAATCTTTTCGGCAAGTTCCAGATACGGACCTAAAATATCAAGCGCGCGTGGGTCAATCTTCGGTTGATTCACAGGATTCGCAACGGGCAGTCCACGGAGAGCGTTGATTACCTGCTGTGCAACCTCAACAGCGACATGCTCTTGTGCTTCAGAGGTTGATGCGCCAAGGTGGGGAACGGCGAGGAAATTCTCTAAGTCCAATAGGGGTGTATCGGTGGCGGGTTCGTCCTCAAAAACATCCAGGGCAGCACCCGCAAGCTCGCCTGTCTTCAGGGCATAGTAAAGCGCGTCTTCATCGATGATACCCCCGCGTGCACAGTTAATCAAGCGACCGCTCGGTTTCATCAGCGCAAACTCTGATGCACCGATACTATGATAGGTCTCAGCGTTCAGGTGTGTATGAACGGAAATATAATCCGACTCCCGAAACAGCGTTTCTCGATCCACAAGCCGAATGCCCATTCTTTCCGCTGCGCTCGTTGAGAGATACGGATCATAAGCGATGACGTGCATCTCAAAGGCTTGTGCGCGGTACGCCACTTCCCGTCCAATCCTACCGAGTCCAACAGTACCGAACACCTTTCCGTATAACTCAACCCCAATGAAATCGTTCCGGTGCCAACTCCTATTTTTCAGCGAAATCCCTGCGGGGACTATATTCCGTGCCAACGCCAACAGCATCGCGATCGTATGCTCCGCCGCCGCAATTGTATTCCCTGTTGGTGTGTTAACGACCAAAACACCGTTCCGGGTCGCCGCCTGCACATCAATGTTATCCACACCAACACCCGCACGTCCGATGACTTTCAACCGCGGCGCCGCATCAATAATATCCTTCGTCACCTTCGTCGCACTTCTGATAAGTAGCGCATCGTAGTCAGCAATCCGGTCCAGCAATTCTTCCTGTGAGAGATTGAGGATAACATCCACCTCAAAATCGCCGCTCTCCCTTAAAACATCCAAACCTTGCTGTGACAGCAGATCGCTGACCAGCACCTTGTTCATAACCAAGTTCCTCCACCCTTCGCGTCGCAAACTACCTCTAAATTATAGCACGCCTTGCCCCGAGTGTCAACACGATTTTTTACGATTATAGGGACCACTCAGTTTTTCCTTTGTCTCAATACTAATTTTACATGACACATTTTTTTTTATGTGGTAACATATTCTACAATATCACCGCGTATAAGCGGATTCGCGAATTATGCTAATGGAGGTACACACATCATGGGTATGCCTGGAATTACAGAACTCATAATAATCTTGGCTATCGTTTTTCTTCTGTTTGGCGCAAAACGACTCCCTGACTTGGCGAAAGGACTCGGTCAAAGCATCACCAACTTCAAGGCGGGACTCAACGAAAATCAGTCAGAGGAAACCGAAACCACAACACAAGCACAACGAGAGAATGGAACACCACCGAAAGAGAAAACTGGATAAAAATGCCCAGGATCCCCGATGCGTTCTCGTCTGCTTGTAGGCGCGAGTTTCACTCACGACTTTTATACCGTTAACCGATAACCAACAACTGAAAACTAACATGAAAGATAAATTACCGGATTTTCTTCAGAACGTCATTGAAGAATATCCCGAAGTTTGGAAAACGTATCAGGCATTGGGTGAAGCGTGCGGCACCGCCGGTCCTATTGAACCAAAGACGGCGAGGCTCGTCAAACTCGCACTCGCTATTGGGGCAAAGTCTGAAGGTGCCGTACATTCGCACACCCGTCGCGCCCTCCGAGAAGGTATTACGAAAGAAGAAATACAACAGGTCGCACTCCTCGCAATAACTTCTATCGGCTGGTCCTCGAGCATGGCTGCCCTGTCTTGGATTCAAGATGTCGTGGATAAACAATCTTAAGTTTGCCCAGGAAAATCGGCATGGAAGCACGTCACAAATACCATCACTGGAGACTTGAAAAGTGTATTTGTGTGGTTCTAATCCTGACCACCACTTTGTTGTATACGCCGCTCTCTGTCAGCAGAACAAAAAGGGCATCAAAACTTCAGGTGGGCGTGGAATATGTCAGGTTACGACTTTACCCACAGGCAGTAGATACTTTTAAGTCGATGTTATCGCAACATCCCACAGATGTAAACGTCCTTTTCCAACTGGCGAACGTCTATAAACTGCAAGACGAATTAGCATTAGCGGTCGAGACGTTCAACAAAATTTTGACAATTACAGACCCAGCAGCCTCACCGACACACAGCAGACTTTACGGACTAACGCACCTCTCGCTTTCCGAAATCTATTGCAAACAGAGCAAACTGGACATCGCAGAACAGCACGCCAAAGAAGCCGTTCAGAGATGTCCAACCGAGGCAGACACACATTATCGACTCGGTTACATCTACACACATCAAGCGAAGTTTAAAGAGGCACACGCCACCTTCAAACACACCCTCGCACGCAACCCCGATTTCGCTGAAGTTTACGAATGGCTCGGTTTAATTGCCCTCATGCAACACAAACCGCAGCAAGCTGTCGAACACTATCAGAAAGCAATCGAGAAAAAACCGTATGTCCAGAGTAACTACTATAACCTCGCCAAAGCCTATCGGATCCTCGGAAACACGGCAGCAGCAACAACACACCTCAAATTGTTCCAGCAAATGAAAACCTACGACGACCGGACCTATGCAATCGAAGGTGCCCTTGCGGAAGACCCTACGAACACCACCCTCCGACTGAAATTAGCAGAGATACACCTCGCATACAAGCACACTGCGGCAGCTATCGCCACATATCAGGCACTGATTCAGTTGAACCCAAAGTCTACAGTCGGATATGACAAGTTGGCACGACTCTACATGAGTCGCAATATGCCTGAGCATGCAATTCGGCTTTTTGAGAAAGTCCTTGAACTCAACCCTGATGCTGTAGAAGCACACGTTCGACTCGGTTGGCTCTATACCCAACTAACGTCCTTTGACAAAGCAGAAGCACATCTCCAAACCGCAATAGAGAAGATGCCACAACTCACGTTGGCGTATCACGGGTTAGCCGAAATTCACACAAAACAGGGGCAGTTTCAGAAAGCGATAGACCTCTACCGGCACATCACACAGATTGACCCAAATGATAGCGATGCTCGGGAGGCATTGCAGAACTTGGAACGTTCAAAGTAAAGACGCACAAACATTGCGCTGAACCTACCCTTATGCAAAAAAACAACCCTAATCACATGAGACATCCGTATCGCTTTTTCGCATCAATAATTACAACGCTATTCATAAGTTTCCAATATTGCGCACCCGTGTCGGCAGAACAAATTTTCGTGGATGTCACCGAAGCTGCGAGACTGACGTTCGTGCATACCGATGGCAGGAGCGGCTTGCGGCTCTTCAACGAATTTCTCGGATCCGGCGGCGGATTCTTCGATTATGATAACGATGGTGATCTCGACATCTACCTCGTCAACGGCGCAATTCAGACAGATCGTCCCGCAAACCAAGCACAACCCAACACGCTTTATCGAAACAACGGCGACGGCACCTTTACCGATGTCACGCAAGCAACAGGCGTGGGCAGCACTGCCTACGGCACAGGTGCTACCGTCGGTGATTACGATAACGATGGAGACCTCGATCTGTACGTCACCAACTTCGGTGAAGACCAACTCTACCGAAACAACGGCGACGGTACATTCTCAGACATAACCACTCAGGCAGGGGTCGGCAACCCAAACTGGGGAACCAGCGCCGCTTTCGCCGATGTCGATAACAACGGTCACTTGGACCTTTATGTAGCCAACTATGCCGTATACGCACCAGAGAACGACATCCGATGTGAAGAGCGAGGGATTCACGTCTATTGTGGCCCGCACGCGTATCCAGCAGTTCACGATACTTTTTACAAAAACAACGGTGACAGCACATTTACCGATGCCTCACACCTATATCAACCACCAGACTTGTATCCGCAGCACGGGTTAGGCGTAACATTCGGAGATTACGACACCGACGGCGATATAGACCTCTACGTCGCAAACGATCAGGATCCAAACTTCCTATTTCAAAACAGTGGGAACGGCAACTTTTTAGAGGTTGCATTAATTTCAGGCGTATGCTATAATGATATGGGTAAAGAGGAAGCCGGAATGGGAACGGATTTCGGTGACTATGATAACGACGGAAAGCTCGATCTGACTGTCAGCAACTATCAGACCGAAACCAACACCGTCTACCGCAACCACGATGGCACCTTTTTTACAGACAATACGATCACCTCAGGCATAGCAGAGGTAACACACGGCTACTTGGGATGGGGCATCAGATTCTTCGACTATGATAACGACGGACATCAGGACATCTTCGTCGCTAACGGGCACCTGATGGATAACATTACTGCCCTTGAGAAGCACGTCAGTTATCCGCAAAAAAATCTGCTGTTCAGGAATATAGGCGACGGCACGTTCGTGAATGTTACGTCAGAGACAGACGGTTTGGCTCTGAAAAAAGTGAGTCGTGGTGCTGCTATCGGTGATTACGACAACGACGGAGACCTCGATATCCTCGTTACTAACTGCAACCAACGTCCAGACCTGCTCCAAAATGTCGTCGGCAACCAAAACAATTGGATACAAGTTCGGGTTGTCGGGCAAAAAAGCAATCGTTCTGGAATCGGTGCGAGAATTAAGGTCGTAACCGGAAAACACGTCCAGTATCGGGAGGTGCAGAGTGGTGGGAGTTACCTCTCCTTCCACGACCTGCGCGCCCATTTTGGCGTTGGCAAATCAGAACAGATTGAACGTCTCGAAATTCGCTGGACCAGCGGACATATTGACACAGAGACACATCTCCCCGTCAATCGACGGTTCATCGCGGTCGAAGGACAAAAGATCGTTCCGATAGATTAGTTATATCGAAAACGGCTATCGGGTGTCGGCTGCCAGCAGTCGGTTCACTTCTATGGCAGTTATGTAATACTTAACCTTAATCCGAGAATTACTATGGAGGCAAAATGAGAAATCTATTTATTATCCTAACGCTCATCGCGTTTACGGCATCTTTTGCCTACGGGCTAAATGAGCCAGAGGAGTCACTGATCCTTTACTTCTCATTCGATGAAGTCGACGGTGACACCACCATCGACCATTCACTGTATGAGAATGATGGCGAAATGATGGGCGATCCGCAGCTCGCTGACGGAAAATTCGGCAAAGCATTGCAATTCAACGGTGAGAGCGACTGGGTCGAAGTACCACACGCCGATATTCTTACCGTTGATGAGAGCGTCACTGTTATGGCGTGGATTAACACAGAACGCCATCAAGGTCCTAACGCCCAACGGTGGCAAGGTATCGTCGCGAAGAGCAACGGACCCCGCTCCTATAGTTTCTATACCGAATTCCCGAGCGAATGTCTCCACCTCAGTGTGGGGGGCGCAGGAAGCGTTTGCAACGGAAAAGTCGCGCTCGATGAGTGGCAACACGTCGTCGCACAAGTCGATGATGGTACACACCGGTATTGGATAAACGGTGAAAATGCGGGTGATTTCCCCGGAAACCCCCCGCCGCCCGGTAAAGCCGATACCGCCAGCGTCCTCGTCGGAAAAACACACGAAGGCAACCGCGAATTCCTCGGACTCATCGACGAAGTCCGTATCTGGAACCGCGCCTTGAGTGAGGAAGAAGTTATTGAACAGATGGAGAGCGGTTTCTTCGAGATCTTCGCCGTTGACCCACAGCAGAAACTCACTACGACGTGGGGACATCTGAAAACATCAGAACGATAAAACCTGTCGTGCGCGCTTTGGACTCACGGGTTGGGTTCTCAGCGCGCACCTTCTGTCATGAAAAAAGGAGCAAAGATGAAGATATTTCTGTCTACATTCGCCATTATGGTACTCGCAGTATCTTTTGTTTATGCTGCAGATCCGTCTGATGATTCGCTTATCCTCTATTTCTCGTTCGATGAACTTGACGGTGACACAGTCTCCGATCATTCGCAGTACGGAAACGATGGCACGCTTGCGGGTGCCCCTGAGTTAGTCGCCGGAAAATTCGGCAACGCTCTTAAACTGAACGGTGAAAGCGATTGGGTCACAGTCCCACACGCCGATATTCTCACCGTTGATGAGGCTGTCACTGTCATGGCTTGGATTAATGCCGAACGCCATCAAGGTCCTAACGCCCAACGGTGGCAAGGTATCCTCTCAAAAGGCAACGGTCCACGCTCCTACAGCTTCTATACCGAATTTCCGAGCGAATGCCTCCACCTCAGTGCCGGGGGTAGCGGTAGTGTTTGCGAAGGGACAATTGCACTCAACGAATGGCAGCACGTTGTCGCTCACGTAGATAACGGCACACATCGGTACTGGCTAAACGGGGAAAATGCTGGCGAATTCGGTGGTCAAAACCCTTTACCAGGCACCGCTGATACCGCCGATGTCCTCGTCGGGAAAACACACGAAGGCAACCGCGAATTCCTCGGACTCATCGACGAAGTCCGCATCTGGAACCGTGCTCTCACCGAAGAAGAAATTCTCGCTGAGATGGACAGTGGTGTGCTGACACCAGTCGATCCGCTTGGGAAATTATCCACAACGTGGGCAACATTAAAATCTCAAAGGTAAAAAGGAGAACTGATCACCTCATGAACGGAAAATTTATTGCGTCTGCAGACGTAGAACGGGACGAACTCGACTGGGGAACAATTGGGTGGCTGAGTCGTCCAGAAAGTACAAACGCGAAAGACATCGTCGCGATGGAAGTTAGCCTCTCCCCGGGATACGGACACGACTTCCACAAGCATCCCGAGCAAGAAGAGGTCATTTACGTTATAGAAGGCAGTGTCGAGCAATGGCTCGAAGACAAGAAACAGGTCCTCAACGCAGGCGACTCTGTATTCATTCCTGCAGACATGGTTCACGCCTCCTTTAACGTTTCCGAGCAGCCCGCGAAACTGTTTGTAACGCTAAGTCCATCTAAAGGGACGGAGGGGTACCAACTCATCGATGTCTATGATGAGGCACCGTGGAACACGCTCCGCGCCTAAGCGAAGTCCTTTACTTCGCAGTGAGAATGCCGATTCTAAATCGTTAGGACACCTTTCATGACCCAAACCGAGTTGACTTCATCGAGAACCACTGTGGAACGTAGTGGAACAGTGCCCAGAGTTAATAGCTTAAAAAAACGGATGCGTGAATTCTATGAGACCTCGGAGACCTACAAGAGACTCTTAGACGCGCACGACGAGACCTATCTCCGACACTATGTAGAACTCGTCATCCGTAACGCACCCTCTCAGTCCAAAATACTCGACTTGGGATGTGGGAACGGCATCTCTGCGCGGCTGCTCAATCAGGCAGACTTCGATGTCGTCGGCACAGATATTTCCCCGCTCTTCCTTGCAGAAGCACGGGAATGGGAAAACCCACGGCTCCGATACCATGTTTGTGATGTGTTAGAACTGCCCTTTGAAAGTGAGTCGTTCGATGTTATCTGTTCCAACGAACTGATAGAACACCTGCCCGATGTAGAGACAGCACTAACGGAAATGATACGCGTCGTTCGCAAGGGCGGAAGGATTGTGCTCTCTGGACCGAATCTCTGTTCCCCCTTAATCCCGCTCTTTGATTGGCTATCTTTGATGTCTGGCAAATCCGGCAGACCCGTTTGGGGTGAAACAAAGCAGCAAGCACTGAAACAGTTTATACGGAACTGCAGGCTCCACATAAGGAAGCGATTCTTCACGAAATCACCGAACTTTATTTTCCGTGAACCCGATTTGCAGGCAGATGCCATCGGCGGCGACGCTGACAGCGCGTATTACGCCAGCCCTATTGATCTTTCCCAATTTTTCCGATTGAACGGATTCACCGTCGTCAAGAAGGCTGTCGGGTTCGGTATAAAAGGCAGAATCATCGCCGGTGCTTTCCCGTATCTGAGTCCTTATATCACTATGGTCGTCCAAAAATGAACATTCGCGCCGACGATTTTGTCTTAGAGATAGGAAGCGGGCACAATCCAAAAACACGTTCCGATGTCTTGTGCGACAAATTCATAGAAGACGATGAGCAACGCGGCGGTAAAATCACCGCCGACCGCCCGATGGTAGAAGCCGACGGACAGTTTCTCCCTTTCGCAGACAACGCATTCGACTACGTTATCTGCTCGCATGTCTTGGAACACGTTGAAGATCCGAGCCAACTTATTAGCGAATTGATGCGCGTAGCGAACCGCGGTTATATTGAAACGCCGTCTGAAATCGGCGAGCGGATTTATGGATGGCACTATCACAACTGGGTCGTTAACCTAATCGACAACCGTTTGATACTACAAAAGAACAACACAAGTTCTCAATTTGGACAACTCTTTCACATATTGGCGGCGAAAGACAAGTACTGGAAGCGGTTTCACATTACGCATCATAACCTCTTTCTCGTCCAATATGAATGGGAAGGCGAAATAGATTACGAGATACGACAAGAACAAAAGTCTCCGCTGGAGTTGGAATGTCCTGAGACACTTGAGAAGTTCGTCGCGGTAGGTAGAGAAACTTCGGCACAAAGTCAGTGGCTACCGCTGCTTAAGAGCGCAGTACCGCGAAGCATCGTTTCCCGTGCAAAATTGCTCTTAGGAAAAAGAAATCGAACCCGTCAGAAGAAAACGCTACAAGAAATTCTCGTCTGTCCGCAGTGTAAAGGCGAAATCAGAGCGGAAGAACAAAATTTCTACTGCAAAACGTGCAAGCGATGTTACCCAATTATTGACGGAATTCCTCGGTTGTGTTTATAGATGCCATCGGTATATTCTTTTTACATTGCATAAACTGTGTCTTTCATCGGGAAAAATCTCATGGATAATAACAATAAAAATTTCAACGAACTTCTGATCGAAATCTTGAAACAGATACACGTTCGCTTAGATCGTCTGGACGCGAAGATCGATACTAAAGCGGATAAAGAAGATGTCAATGCCCTTAAAGTAAGTCTTGAGAAAGATATAAGCACGGTTAAGGCAGACATTAGCGCAATGAAGGATGCGGTCAAGGCAGACGCTAGCGCAATGAAGGAAGAGATGAACGCTTTGGGGCAACGCCTTGATCGGATTGAAGCGGGTATTGCGACACTACGATGGGTGATTGGAGCACAAGTCGCCATCATTGGGGTTATCCTTGCTATCTTCAAAGCTTTCTAAAGGAAATTAAAAAAATAGAATGGAAACCAACACAAACAACATAGAAGATCGAAATATCGTGATTATTGGCGGTGGCACCGCCGGTTTTGCTGCGGGTATCTATACCTCCCGCGCAATGCTTGAGCCTGTTCTTATCACAGGTGATGCGCTCGGTGGTCAACTCTCTTTGACGCTTGACTTGGAAAACTATCCCGGTTTCTTCGGCAACGAAGCCGGTCTATTCATACAAGGCATGCAAGAACAGGCAGAACGGTTCGGCACTGAAGTCAAATTCGATACCGTAACAGCCGTTGATTTCTCTCAACATCCGTTTGCCCTTACGACCTATGAGAAAGAATACCGCGCCAAGTCTGTGATTATAGCCACAGGTGCTTCCCCGCGCATGCTGGATGTTCCCGGTGAAGAGGCATACGGCGGACGCGGTGTCTCCTACTGTGCCACGTGCGACGGGTTTTTCTTTCAAGACCAACGGCTCATCGTCGTCGGGGGTGGTGATGCAGCGTTAGAAGAAGGCATCTTTCTTACCAAATACGCTTCCGAAGTCTACATCGTTCATCGGCGCGATCAACTCCGAGCAAGCCAGATTATGCAGGAACGTGCCTTCAAAAACGACAAAATCAAGTTCATCTGGGACACTGTTGTTGAAGAGATAAACGGTGATACGGAAAAAGTGACCGGAGCGACTCTCAAAAACGTTAAAACCGGAGAAACGCAACTCTTTCCGATTGACGGTGTGTTCATCTTCATAGGACATATCCCGAACACAGAACTCTTCACAGATGTCATAACTATGGACGAACAGGGGTATATCATCGTGGACGATATGCAGCGTACAAACATAAATGGTGTCTACGCCGCCGGTGATGTGCATGACCACGTATTCCGTCAAGCAATTACCGCTGCCGGTGCCGGTGCTGCAGCCGCTATCGCCGCGGAAAAGTTCGTCGCGGAATTAGAGAACCGCGCCTATCCGGGAAATTAACGGAGGAACTCGTGCCAAAAACAAGACTCGCCCTCGGTTTAGATTCCAGCACACAAAGCCTATCCGCTGTCGTCATTGATATAGACACAGCGGAAAAATGCTTTGAACACGCACTCGACTACCGATCCGATGAACGACTCAACCAATTCGGTATCGGGGAAGACTACATCTTACCGCCGAGAGAAGAAGGCGAAGCCGAGCAACCGCCGTTGATGTATCTCGCCTCACTCGACGCCTTGTTCGCTGACATGCGAGCGGCAGGGGTCGCCTTAAAGGATATTGTTGCGATCAACACATCCGGACAACAGCACGGACACGTTTATCTGAACCGAAACGCCGCGAATATATTCTTCAATCTGCAAACGTCAGAAAGCAATGCCTCTGAATTAAAAGTGCTATTAGCGGATGCTTTCGCGTACCCCTCCGCCCCCATCTGGATGACCGCTAACACTGTCGCCCAAACCGATGCTGTCCGAAACGGAGTCGGCGGGAAAGCGGAAATGATTGCCCGATCGGGTTCAGATGCACCGCTCCGGTTCACAGGTACTGTGATGCGGCGCGTTGGAGAACAATTCCCTGAACGCTATGCGGCGACAACAAAAATCCAACTGATTAGCAGTTTCATTCCAGCCGTGCTTACGGGCAATGCAAACGTACCTATCGACTACGGCAACGCCTGCGGGATGTCGCTCATGAACTACAAACAAAAGGTATGGGATTCCGCACTCTTGGAAGCAACGGCGGACGGTTTACCGGGTGGTGTGGCAGAATTCCAATCGAAACTGCCAACGCTCGCACCCCCAGATTCCGTTGTCGGCAGCCTCGCCGCGTATTACGTTAAGAAATACGGCTTTGATCCTGGATGTGCCGTGATCGCAGGATCCGGCGATAACCCGCAGGCAAAAGTCCCCGTTGCTGGAGACCTACTGAGTCTCGGCACCAGCTTTGTCAATATGGTTTCAACGGACGGGGACACACTCGACCCCGAAGGGTTCGCCAACGCCATGTACGACGGCATCAACCGTCCCTTCATGTTCGGGTGCCGCACCAACGGCGCGATGGTCTGGGATGCCGTGAGAGCCAATTACGGTTTCACAAAAGAAGAATACGCACCCGCAGAAACAGCACTGCAGGCAGTTGCACCCGGGCAGTTTATGACCTTTTGGCAACCCAAAACCGAATCTTTTCCAGTTTCTGGTGCCTTTGAACTGATACGCACCGCGCCAGAGCAGACGTTAGCGGCAGATTATACGGGTATTATTGAGACGAGCCTCGCTGCCCTTTACATCTACTCCGCCGTCTTCACAAAACAGACACAAGCACCGCTGTTTGTAACGGGTGGCGCAACGGATAGCCCCGGCATCATGCGGCGTGTCGCAGGGATTTGGAATAGACCCACGCTCGCAGTGGAAAAGGGGGGTGCAGCTCTCGGTGCCGCTGTTGCAGGTGTGAAAGCATTTCTTGAGGCAGACGCTAACACAGAAAACGGAGCCTTTGATATTGAGACGTTCAGTGCTTCAGTTTTGAAACGCGGGGAACCCATTCAGCCGAATCCCGCAGATGTCAATGCCTATCACGGTGAAGGGAAATATCTCCAACGATTCCGTGAAAAATATGAACAGATCATCGCAAAACATCCGGTATAGGAAAGATGGAAGGACAGGAAGGATGGAAGGGAACGAACTTCCAATTTTCCACGCTCCGTGATGGAAGGACAGGAAGGATGAAGGATTCCCTAACACACTTTGACGAAAAAGGCAACGCACGGATGGTAGATGTCGGTGGCAAGCCAGAAACGGTACGCGTCGCGATCGCCCGCGGACATATTACTGCCCGTCCTGAAACGCTTCGATTAATCACCGAGCAAAAAATGAAGAAGGGCGATGTTTTAGAGGTCGCACGCCTTGCTGGTATCATGGCGGCAAAGCGGACAGGTGAACTCATTCCCCTCTGTCATCCGCTCGCATTGACTTCGATTCGCGTTGAACTCGTCATCCCAGCCGATACACCTCGGATTGAGATTCAAGCGGAAGTCCAGACGGTCGGGCGCACAGGTGTAGAGATGGAAGCACTCACCGCTGTATCCGTCGCGGCATTGACTGTCTACGATATGTGTAAAGCGGTAGATAGGGAAATGGTCATCGCTGATGTCAGACTTGTCAAAAAGACAGGTGGCAAAAGTGGTGATTTTAGTGCGGCTTCCGATACATAATTCCCCCAGAGAACGGATTAGGAGGTTGGAAAGAAAATGCATCAATCACTAACTAAAATTCTCATAATTCTCGTCGTCTGTTTAATGTTTGCGCCGATCTCTTTTGCAGCGGATTACGTGCTGATTATTGGGGGTGCTGCCGGTGAAAAATCTTTTTACGATGCATTCTGGAGTGCCACCTCTCGGTTTCATCAATTGCTCACCGACGAATACGGCTACGACCCAGCGCAAATTACCTTCCTCTTTGAAGATATGGGAGACCCGGAAAAACCCGGACTCGTCGACGCTGAATCAAGACGTGAGCCGGTCCTAACGGCGTTCGCACAACTCACTGAGAAAATCCAACCCTCAGACCGTTTTCTACTCTTCATGCTCGGGCACGCATCCCGGACCGGTAGAGGCACGCCGAAGTTTAATTTAATGGGACGAGACATCAGCGAAGCAGAATATGTAACGCTTCTCAACGGCATCGCCGCCGAGACGCAGATATTAATCTTCGGCTTCCCTTACAGCGGGCGGCTGGCACCCCAACTCAGCGCACCCGAACGTATAATTCTGACCTCAAGCTCACCGAATGAGGGGTATTCATTGCAAGCAGGATTCGGCGATGTTTTCGTCGATGCCTTCTCCACAGTAACCGCCGATACAAATAGCGACGGCGCAATCTCGCTCTTAGAAGCGTTCCTATCTGTGGAGGAGCGGACGAAAGCGTGGTATGATGATTTTGGTACAATTCAATCCGAACACCCACACCTTGATGACAATGGCGATGGGAATGCCTCTCGAAACCTAATGACCGCACTTGAATCCAAAGAAGGTGCAAACGATGGCACCCTCGCTGAGAAAACGTTTCTGGGTAAACGGCGTTCGGCATTACCCGAGCCACCACCGCCGGAATCAGAAGTCCTCGCCGACGCATCATCGACCGAAGTGGAGGCGCAAGAGGATTCTGAGATCGGCAATGCCAACACTTACCGAGGTAGTAGATCCGCGCTTCCGTACGACTTCATCACTGAAGCGGACGAGAACACTATTGAAGAGGCCATTAGCAGCGCACCCTCTCAAAAAACGTATCCAGACGACGGTGCCGCCGTGCTTTGGGAAAGTGTCGATGTGGATATCGATGAAAAGAGTCGATACATCTACTCCACACGTCGGGTCGTCAAAATTTTCAATGAAAACGGTAAGGATCTCGCCGAAGTGAGTATCCCTTACATGCGTGGAAGAGACGATGTCACGATCCATCACGCACGAACGCTGACCCCGGACGGTAATGTTATTGAACTCGACGTAAACGAAGTGATAACCGATCTCGTCCCACCGAGTGCTGTGGATGCCGGGTTGTATGTCGACGCACGTTTGATGTACTTCTCGCTCCCAGGCGTTACCGACGGATGTATCATTGATTACGCCTATTCTACAAACAACGCTGGACACGTCATGCAAGGCGAATTTTGGCGGAAAGTCTATTTCCAAGCACCACAGCCGGTGCAATATTATCGACTTACTGTGCATATTCCAAAGAAAAAGCAGCTCTATTACCAGATTTCAGGGGCACCTGCAGCCACCCAGACGGACCAATTTCTCTCTATTCAACCCGAAATCGCTGAGAGCAACTACGCCCGAACCTATACCTTTGAGGTGACGGATGTGCCACCGTTGAAAGAGGAATATCTGATGCCTGCCCCGCAAGACCTCGCTTATAGCATTAGCATCTCCTCGATCGATTCTTGGGACAAACTCGTGACGTGGTACGCTACATTGATTCGAGAACAGGATACCCTCACTCCAGAAATTGCCAAAAAGACGGAGCAACTCCTTAAAGGGGCTTGGACACGGCAGGAGAAGGTGAGAAGGCTCTATGAATACGTCGCAACGAACATCCAATATCTCGGTTATGAACTCGGAATTTGGGCGATTAAACCCCGTCCGGCAAACCTCGTGCTAAAAGACGGTAGAGGCGACTGTAAGGACAAAACGACGCTCCTGTCCACAATGCTTGCATCCGCCGGTATTAACGCCTATCCTGTCCTCATCTCCGCCGGTGATACACGTGGCATTAATGCCCACCTGCCAGACGGCGGTTCGGAAGTCAAGGCGGTGCCGTCGTTAGCCTATTTCAATCACATGATTCTCGCTGTTGAAGGGAACAAAGACGATGAACTCATCTGGCTCGACCCAACATCAGAAACGTGTGCTTTCGGTGATTTTCCCGCTGGTGACCAAAATAGATGGACGCTCATTATCAACCCGCGGTTTCTAACAGAAAATAAAACAAAGCACTCAGAGGACATCGCATCCAAAAACACCCGGGACCTACAGAACCGACTCTACCTTTTTCAGAAGAGTCCTTCTTTAGACGCAACATCCAATCTGAAACGCGTTCACACCGATGTACAGGTCAAGAAAGATATGAGTGTCACCGTTCGCCAAGAATTAACAGCTACTGGAAGCTTCAATATAAAATTACGGAGTCAACTCGCCAGTCTGGACACGAACGAAGCGCGGGCTGAATTCATGCACAAAGCATTGGAATTGGACGACCGCGCCAAAATAATTGAATTCAAATCTTCCAACCTTTTTCGACTCGAAAAGGAATTGAAAGTTGAAGTTACTTGGACATGCGAAGGGTATTTATACGCGATTGGCAGTCAATTTGTGCTTGAGTTACCGATCGTTAAACACCCGTATGCAGAGCTGTTGAGCGAGGAAAGTCGAATGTATTCGGCTATCATCGGCAAGGCGTTATCACTGGAAGACAAAGTCAGCGTCAGGACGGAAGCACCTTTTCGGATAGATACCGTTCCTGAAGAACAGACGCTGAAAAACGAGGTCGCCGAAATCCAACTCCGTTACACGCAATCCAAACGCAAAGCCGAGATGCATCAGATTGTTCGCTTCTTGACGCCAATAGTAAAATCGAACACAATCGAACATCTCAAAGAGATCGTCAGAGCCGCTTCAAATCGAGGAACAAAACGATTTATACTAACACAATAGCCGCCGTCAGTCGGCTATCAGCAGTCAGTTATTGATTGCGGGTGGGTTGATTGACAGTATTCATGTCTTTGAGATGTAATCTGCTTATTGTGAAGATTTACTGCCCAGATCCCAATCCCAGTTGAAATTGACTGAAACCTGCCCGAAATGAAATTCCGAGTGATTAGCGAGGAATTTGTCTTTGCTTTACATTTGGAGGGCAGCCCAGGAGGACATAGCTAAAAAGATGCCAGCAACAGAAGAAGTTCAAGCCATAGAAGAGTTGATGAAAAGCCAAGAACTCATCTTGGCGCAACTGAAAAAGATTATCGTCGGGCAAGAGGAAGTCATTAATCAGATGTTGATGGCACTTTTTGCCGGGGGGCATTGTCTGTTAGAAGGCGTGCCAGGTCTCGCCAAAACCCTCATGATTCGGACTTTGGCACAAATCCTGAATCTCAAATTCAAGCGAATCCAATTCACGCCAGATCTGATGCCTGCTGACATCACCGGCACCGATGTCCTCGAAGAAGATCGAACAACTGGGCATCGCACCATCCGGTTTATTCAGGGACCCATCTTCGCCAACATCCTCCTCGCCGATGAGATTAACAGGACACCGCCGAAAACACAAGCCGCACTTTTAGAAGCGATGCAGGAATATCACGTCACCGCGGGTGGCAACGAATTTGAATTGGAACGCCCCTTCTTCGTGCTTGCCACACAAAATCCAATCGAGCAAGAAGGGACATACCCACTCCCCGAGGCACAGTTGGATCGGTTCATGTTCAAAATCGTTATCGACTATCCGACAGAAGCCGAGGAGACAGACATCGTTTCGGCAACAACTGGGGTGGAGATCCCTGACCTTGAAACAACACTTTCTGGACACACTATCGTAGCACTGCATAATATTGTCAGACGCGTACCCGCCGCCGACAACGTTGTTCAATACGCCGTGAAAATCGCACGCGCAACGCGTCCAAAAACGGAAGACGCTCCCGATTTCATCAAAGAATGGATACGCTGGGGTGCAGGTCCCCGCGCTGGTCAGTATCTCATCTTAGGTGCGAAAGCCCGAGCGATTCTACGCGGTAGATACAACGCCTCTTGTGAAGACGTTAAATCCGTCGCACCAGCAGTGTTACGGCATCGGATTTTAACCAACTTCCACGCTGAGGCGGAGGGTGTTGATTCCGATACTGTTGTCCAACGTTTACTTGACACAGTGCAGGAACCCGCTGCAAGACTATAAACTGTACATCGTTAGGTACACCAGCAAGGTGAATGGAAGCTCGGAAGGATGGAAGAGGGTGATACTTCCAGTCTTCCATCATCCCTCTCTTTTCTCATTTATGAAAGTATCAGTCGTTATTCCAGCACTTAACGAAGAAAACGCCATCGCCAAAGTCATCGCCGATATACCCAAAACCGTCTGCTTACCTGACGGACACACCGGTGCGATCGTCCAAGAGATTATCGTCGTTGACAACGGCTCTACGGACAACACGGCTGCAGTCGCTGAACAGAACGGCGCGCGCGTCGTGAATGAACCGAAGAGAGGTTACGGGTCCGCCTGTTTGGCAGGTATCACGGCACTTGCGAAAACGACACCGGACATCGTCGTTTTTCTCGATGGCGACTATAGCGACTATCCCACAGACATGTCAAGGCTGCTTCAACCCATCCTTGAAGGCACAGCCGCTCTCGTCATCGGCGCAAGGAAGGCAAACAACGCACGAGACGCTTTACTACCGCAAGCGCGATTCGGCAATTGGCTTGCCTGTTTTTTAATACATCGTTTCTTCGGCGTACGTTATACAGATTTAGGTCCCTTCCGAGCGATCCGATACCCACAACTGCTTGCCTTGAACATGCAAGACAAAACCTTCGGGTGGACAGTAGAGATGCAACTCAAAGCAGCGAAACAGTCCATCCCTGTGTGCGAGATCCCCGTCCGTTACCGAAAACGCATCGGCACCTCTAAAATCACCGGCACCCTCACCGGCACCCTCAAAGCAGGCTACAAAATACTCACAACCCTCTTTTATCATCGCTTCTGGGCATAACATAAAACCAGAAACTCACCTATTTCGACGATGTCTTTAGGTTTCCCCACGTCGTTGCCAATTTACCGTTAGGATCCACAGCAAGAAATGCTGAGTTTTCGCCGAGGTAGTTCAACACGTTCTCAGTGAGTCTCTGCAGGTTATCGCCTTCTTCCGATTTCGTATCCGTATAAACGCCGTTGTGATGCCCAAGCGTAATGATTAGACCGTCTCCGACCTCGTATTCAACGAACGGACGTTCTCCAGCACCGACACCTCCCCCCCGTGTTTTCGTTGCGAGGATTGTCCCCCCCGGACCCCCGCCGAAGTTATGGAAATCCGAAGTAAACCCAGCTTGCGCCATGCTCGTAAGAAAGATCGGTCCACTGGTATCAAATCCTTCAAAAACCGGATGTTTTTTGCCATCAGCCGTCGGCACCACGCCGATTTCCGGAGGCTCTTTACCGAGCGGCATAAAGACCCGCGGATCGCCGCCATCTTCAACACCGAGTTCAACAACATACCGGAGCCCTAACGCCGAGAGAAACAGACCGCCGCCTGCTTCTACATAATCATGAATCGCTTTTGTGGTTGCGTCAGCGAGGATCGGTTCTGGTAATGTATCCGTTTCCGTATAGAAGAGCCATAGCACAGCAAATTCCTCTGGTTGTAACGCCGTGCCACCGGCGTTTTTGAATTTACCGCTTTTATCTACGAGAAGCGTTGTCGTTTTGAAGTGCTCCTCCGCCCACGCGTAAGCCGCCTCCTCTACCTCACCGAGTTTGTTACTACCCGCGAGCAATCCAACAGTTACGTCCACCGAATACACCGGCACCACCGCAAACGCTAAAACGAGAAGGATTAGGCACGCGCAATAGGGTGTTAGCAAACTGATATTTATCAAAAGTTGTCATAACCCCACGGTTATCAAGGTTCTTTGGGGTTAATCGCATGAAAATGCGCCATGAGTTGAATAAGCATCTGTCTTTCTCCAGTAAGTTGGAGTTGTATTTGATGAAATGTGCGTCG